>JANPJV010000050.1:0-43622 GCA_031425695.1 Rhodanobacteraceae bacterium
TCTGCGCTGTGCGCGGACGCTTTTGGCCTGGAAACTGGAAAGCGTCCGCGCGCAGCGCAGACCCACCACCAGCAACTGCAGAATCTGAGCGCCCCGCATGACTGACCTCCCCACCTGGCTCGCCCGCCTCGAAACCCGCCATCCACTCGCCATCGACCTCGGGCTGGAGCGGGTAGGCGAGATTTATCGGCGCCTGGGCAGTCCGCGTCCGGCGCCGCTCGTCATCAGTGTCGGCGGGACCAACGGCAAGGGCTCCACGGTTGCCTTCCTGCAGGCCTGTCTCAGCGCTGCTGGATTGCGCGTGGGCAGCTACACCTCGCCGCATCTCCTGCGCTACAACGAGCGCGTCAACATCGCAGGGGTCGAAGCGAGCGACGATGAGCTGGTCGCCGCCTTCGAGGCTGTCGAAGCGGCGCTCGGGTCGGTCTCGCTCAGTTATTTCGAGTTCGGCAGCCTGGCCGCCTTCGTCCTGCTGGGGCGCTCGCAGCTCGACGTCGCGGTGCTCGAAGTCGGCCTCGGCGGACGCCTGGATGCGGTCAACCTGATCGACGCCGATGCCGCCATCCTCACCAGCATCGACCTCGATCACCAGGAGTACCTCGGCCATACGCGCGAGCTGATCGGCTGGGACAAGGCGCACATTTTCCGCGCCGGCCGGCCGGCAATCATCGGCGAGCCCGATGTTCCCGCCACCGTGGTCGAAGTGGCCGCGAAGATTGGCGCCCATCTGCTGCGCGTCGGCGAGGACATCCAGTATTCGCGCCGTGGCGGGCGGCGTTGGCGCTGCAAGCTGCCGGACGGCGAAATCCTGAGCCTGCCCGATCCGCATCTGGTCGCGCCGTGCCAGCACCGCAATGCCGCCGCGGCCATCGGCGCCCTGTGGGCGTTGCGCGAGCGCTGGCCCTGGAATCCGACGGCGATCGCAAATGGTATCGGCTACGCCCGCGTGCGCGGTCGCCTTGAGCGCTTGCCACGTGCCACGGAGACCTGGGTCGACGTCGCCCACAATCCGGAAGCCGCCCGCATCCTTGGCGAGTGGCTGGCTACGACGGCGCCCGTGCCCAGCGTTGCGGTGTTCGCCGCACTCGCCGACAAGGACCTGACCGGGATCGTGACGCCGCTGGCGCGCAGCTTCGCGGCCTGGGTCGCCATCGATCTGCGACCTTTCAGCCCGCGCGGGCGAGATCCCGGGGAGCTGGCGGCGGACTTGCGCTTGCTGTTGCCGCAGAGCACGCCGATCGCAATGGCGGATGACGTGGAAAGCGCGCTGCAACAGGCAGATGCGCTGGCCGGAGTGCACGGGCGCATCGTCGTTTTCGGCTCATTTTTCACGGTGGCAGCGGCATTGCGGCTGACCGTCGCGACGGCTGGCACCTAGCGCCCGATGGCCGGGGTCGCCGAATCGCTTTCTGCGCGGGCGCAACGTGACCTACGTATACTCGTTCGATTCGCTTGATGGCCCCCTGACGAAACACATGGACGACGCCCTTCGCCAACGTCTGGTCGGCGCAGCCGTGATCATTGCCCTGGTGGTGATCTTCGTGCCGATGTTGCTCGATTCGCCGGAAGACTCGGTGCGCACGGAACAGGTCGACCTGACCATTCCTCCGCGCACTGAACCCGGCGTCGAAACCCGGCGGCTGCCACTCGACCCGGCCATGACTGCCCCACGGCCGGTAGCGCGCGCGGACGAGCCGGAAACCACCGAGGTCGCGGCCACGCCGGAGCCGATCGTGCGTCGCCCGGAGCCCGCCCCGCCAACCCCCATACCAACGGCCGTCAAGCCCGAGCCGGTCAGTTCGGCCGCGGTCACGTCGTTTCCGAGCACGGTTCCGAGCACGGCTCCGGCCGTCCCGGCCGCGGTACGCGGCGGTCGCTTCGTCGCCCAGTTCGGCAGCTACGCCGAGCGCGCCAATGCCGATGCGCTGATTCGCGATCTTGGCAAAGCCGGCATCGTCGCCGATATCGAAAGCTTGGCGGGGACTTCCGGCCGGGCGCTTTATCGCGTCCGCAGCGGCGGCTATGCGACGCGGGCCGAGGCCGACAGCGCCCGGCTGTCCGCCCAGCGCCAGATTGCCGGACTCGCCAGCAACGTGGTGGAACTCGGGTCAAGCGATCCCGCTCAGTCCAATCCCGTGAGTCCGGGCGCCCCCACCAGCACCAGCGGCTGGGCAGTACAGGTCGGTGTTTTCAGCAAGCGCGAAGGCGCCGACGAGCTGACGACCCGGTTGCGCGGCGCCGGTTTCGCCGCCTTCGTCGAGCCGGTCAAGCTCGCCGGTGGCCAGACCAGCCACCGCGTTCGCGTGGGGCCCGAGGTCAAGCGCGAAAACGCGGCCAAGATCCAGGCCGAGATCAAGGCAAAATTCAAGTTGGATGCCTTGGTGGTGTCTCACCCGTAGGCCGGGTCTTATGCGTCCGCCGGGTCTCGATTTTCGCGTCAGCGCTTCCAACGCAAAGCGCCCGGCTATCGCTACGACGACGCGGCCTTGCAGCTAGCGCAAAACCCCTCAACCCCAACCCCTCTCCCCAAGATCACGGGAGAGGGAGAGCTGTCACCGCTCTTACCGACACCAACACCAACACCCGACAACCAGCTCCCATGACCCACGTCGACTGGATCATCCTCTGCATCATCGGGCTGTCGACGCTGATCAGCTTGATCCGCGGCTTCGTCGTCGAGGCGTTGTCGATCGTGATCTGGATTGCGGCGTTGTGGGCGGCCTTCCACTTCACCTCGCCCTTCGCGCACACCTTCCTGGGCGGCATCGAGATGCAGTCGGTGCGGCTTGGCGTGGCAGCCCTGATCCTGATCATCTGCATCCTGATCCTGGGCTCGATCCTGAGCTTCATCATCGGCCGGCTGGTGCGCTCGACCGGTTTGAGCGGCACCGACCGCGTCTTCGGTATGATCTTCGGGGCTGCGCGGGGTGTGCTCACGGTAATCGCACTGGTGGCGGTGGCGAGCTGGACCCCGATCTGCGCGGACACTTGGTGGCAGCGCTCGATTCTCATTCCAGCGATGCAGGATCTGGCAATGTTCGCGCGCGATTTCCTGCCCGCGAACCTCCGTGAGATCATCGGCAGCTGCCGCAGCCCGCCGCCGTCGGTGCCGGAGCTGCCAGCCGAGGCAGAGACCTCCAAGCCGGCTTGAATCAACTTTTCAAAAGGTCCATCCCATGTGCGGAATCATCGGCATCGTCGGACGCAGTGAAGTTGCGACTGCGCTTTATGACGGTCTCACGGTACTCCAGCACCGCGGCCAGGATGCTGCCGGCATCGCCACCTTCGACGGACATAAACTGCATCTTGCCAAGGGTAACGGCCTGGTGCGCGATGTTTTCGATACGGTGCAGATGGCGCGCCTCAACGGCGACATCGGTATCGGGCATTGCCGCTATCCGACCACCGGATCCGAGGGCGCTGCGGAGGCGCAGCCGTTCTATGTCAATTCCCCGTTCGGCATCGCGCTCGCGCACAACGGCAACCTGACCAATACGCCCGCGCTCAAGCGCGAGGTCTATGCCGAAGACCGCCGGCATATCAATACCGATTCGGATTCCGAGGTCCTGCTCAATGTGTTCGCGCACGAGCTGCGCGTGCAGGATCACTCGCTCCTTTCTGCCAACCACATTTTCGGCGCGGTTGCCGGGGTGCACCGACGCTGTGTCGGCGGCTATGCGGTGGTCGCCGTCGTACTCGGCTTCGGGCTGGTCGGCTTCCGCGACCCGAATGGCATCCGTCCGTTGGTGATCGGGCGCCGTGACAGCGTCGACGGCGTCGAATGGGCGCTCGCGTCGGAAAGCGTCGCGCTCGACATTCTTGGCTTCAAGCTGGTGCGCGATGTCGCGCCGGGGGAGGCGGTGCTGATCAGCGCCGCGGGTGAATTCCTGGCGCAGCAATGCGCCACCCCGAAGCTGCACGCCCCATGCATCTTTGAATACGTTTACCTGGCGCGCCCGGATTCGATGATCGAAGACGTCTCGGTCTACAAGGCGCGACTGCGCATGGGCGAGCGCCTGGCCCAGAAGATCCAGCGCCTGCGCCCCGACCACGATATCGACGTGGTCATCCCGATCCCCGATACCTCGCGCGCGGCGGCCATTTCGCTGGCCAAGATGCTCGAGGTCGAATATCGCGAGGGCTTCGTCAAGAACCGCTACATCGGCCGTACGTTCATCATGCCCGGCCAGAAGGAACGGGTGAAGTCGGTGCGCCGCAAGCTCAATCCGATCGAACTCGAATTCCGCAACAAGGTGGTGCTGCTGGTCGACGATTCGATCGTGCGCGGCACTACTTCCCGTCAGATCGTGCAGATGGCGCGTGAAGCGGGCGCGCGTAAGGTTTACTTCGCGTCTGCCGCACCGCCGGTACGCTACCCGAACGTCTATGGGATCGACATGCCGGCGGCTGCCGAGTTGATCGCACACGACCGGACTGAGGCAGAAATCGAAACTTTCATCGGTTGCGACTGGCTCATCTATCAGGACCTGAGTGACCTTATTGCCGCCGTCCAGGAAGGCAATCCCGAGCTCAAGGCCTTCGATACCTCCTGTTTCAGCGGCGCCTATGTCACCGGCGTCGGCGAAAACTATCTGCAGCAGCTCGAGCTCATCCGCTCCGACGAGGCCAAGCAAATCCGCCGCGGCCAGGCGACCGTCTGAGCGGCGGCTGGGCGGGCCCCAGCCTTGGCCGCGATGCGCTTGTACTTCTCGTGTGGGGGCGGCCATGGCGCGCGGCGCTCTAGCATGATCGTTCTTGACTTGCGTGGGTCCGGACCTTGTCCGGACGCATTTTTCTCCCTCTCTCATCCGCCAATGACCACGCCCGCTCCAGCCCCTCATCACTGTTCGCGCGCGCTCGCGCTCGCGTGCCTGCGCGAGGCCGATCCGGCGGCGAAGCTGGTGCTGACAGCGCAGGCTGGCGCCCTGATTGCCACGCAGTCGCAGCGAACGCCCGGCAGGTCGCCACCGCTGGCGGCAGATAATCTCGCCGGTCGCCCGGCGCTACCGCGGCTGGTCCCGGCACGCGAGCTGCGGGCCCGCAAGCTGTCGAGCCCGGAGGGGCGCGCTGCGCTGGTGCATGCGGTGGCGCACATCGAATTCAACGCAATCAACCTCGCCTGGGATGCGGTCTATCGCTTCGACGGACTCCCCGCCGCCTACTATCAGGACTGGGCGAGCGTCGCAGTCGACGAGGCGCGCCATTTTGCGATGCTGGAGCTACGCCTGCAGGAGCTCGGACATGCCTATGGAGACTTCCCGGCGCATGACGGCCTCTGGTCGATGGCGGTTGCGACGACGGACGACGTGGTCGCACGCATGGGCTTGGTGCCGCGTGTCCTCGAAGCCCGTGGGCTAGACGTGACCCCGCCCATGATGCAACGGCTGCTCGTCCACGGAGACACCGCGACGGCCGCCATCCTCGAGGTGATCCTGCGTGAGGAGGTGCGCCACGTCGCGGTCGGATCGATCTGGTTCAAGGCGACCTGCGCCAATGCCGGGCTCGATCCGCTCGCCCACTTTAAGGACCTGCTGCGGCGTTTCGGCGCCGAACGCATCCGTGGGCCCTTCAATCACCCGGCCAGGAAAGCTGCCGGATTCGCGGCAGACGAGTTGGAAGCCCTCGAGGAAATCGACGCGCGTGCGCGTTTCCTTGACAAAAAACACACCTGACCGATGCAAGACTTCGCGAGGCATCGCCCCTGGGCACAGTGTCGTGAGCGCGCAGGTGGCAGAAGTTTTTTTCGAACATCTGAGAGGCAACGCGTTGTTCCCGCGTCTTTATATTGCGTACAGGGACATGCTAACCTTGTGCAGTGAGGTGTCGCGACGATCTTCGCTCGACATCACATTCGGCTTGCATCCTCCAGCCTTAAGAGGGACACCTCCATGAATCGTAAGTTTTTGTTGGGTTCGGCCATCGCCGCCGCCCTGTTGTTCGGCGCGAACGTCGCGTCTGCCTGCGCCATCTCTGCATGGTCCTCGGCCACTGGCATCACGGCCGCCGACACCGGCCAGCCGGATGCGGGCTTCAAGCGCTACTCCGGCAAGTGCGGTCTGCGCGTTTCCAACGCCACCACGCCGCGCTTCATGGAAGACATCACGCCGAGCAATGAAAAGGCGTTCCAGGTTCGCTTCTACTACTTTACCGGCAATACCAGCGGCGCCGCGGATATCTTCCAGGCGCGCAACACGGGTGGTACCAACATCATCCGCGTTCAGCATGATGGTACGAGCCTGATCTTCAACGTGAATGGCAATGGCACCGCGCAGACCACCGCCGTCAACGACAACGCCTACTACTCGATCGAGCTCGCCTGGACAGCCGCAACGGTTGCCGCGCCGGCTACGGGTACGATGACCGGACGCGTTCGTGGTGCTGGCAGCCTCGTGCCGTTCAACATCAACTTCACCGGGTTGTCCAACTCGGCAGACGGCATCGATACCGCTCGCATCGGCCTGATCGCTGGTACGCCGACGGTCACTGCCCCGGTGTTCTTCGATGAGTACGATTCGCGCCGCACCACCGCTCCGGGCCGTCTGTGCCGCGGCGACGCAAATGGAGATGGCAATCTCAACGTGTTCGACATCGGTGCCATGGTTCCTGAAATTCAGGCCCCATTGAATCCGGCGGTTGTCACCTCGGGACAGCCGGACGCCAATGAAGACGGCACCATCAATGTCTTCGATATCGGTGTCATGGTCCCGTTGATCACCGCCAACACGCCTTGTGCCGCCACGTGATCCCGACTAGGAGTCAAGTCATGAAATCTTTCGTTCGTTGTGCGGCGCTCGCGGCACTCACCTTGAGTGCGGGCTTTGCGTATGCTGGTAACAATCTGGTGGTAGCGTCTGCTGATAAAGGCCAGACCGCTTTCTCGGCCGATGCGATGCTCGATGGCCAGGCCGTGGGCCTGCAGTTCAGCATCAAGATCACTGGTGCAACCGAAAAGTCGCGTGTGAATCTCGACAACTGCCTCAAGGCGTTGCCGAAGTCCCATACGGGTTCGTGCGGTCTGTCGGCTGACAAGACCGTGGTGACGGGTCTCGTGTTCAGTCTCTCGAACGCGAAGTTGCCGGCAGGCGTGTTGCCCCTGGGCACCGTGCATGTCGCGTCCGGCGAAAAAGTGTCGTTTGAAGTGGTTGAGTTCCTGGTCGCCGGTGATGCCGGTCGGCAGTTGGATGCAGTTGTACAAGACGCGGCATTGAAGTAATAGACGGCGAATTACATAATATACGCCGCATTGAAATATTGAGTTGCGCCCTGCGTAGGAGATAATAATGAGAACGTTAAAGTGTATGGCGGCGGCATTAGGCCTGTTCGCTCTTGGAAATTCGGGTGTGGTTGACGCCGCATCCTGGGCAGTTGGAAGTGCAACTGGAGCTGCCGGCACCAATGTAACGGTGCCGGTCAACTTCACGGGCGACGGCGTCACCATCACCAGTCAGGTGACGGTGACTGTGGCCGCTCCGCTCTCGGTCGTGAGCGCAACTGGTCAGAACGGACAATCGTGCAGTGCAACAGGCAACAGTGTCACCGTCGTAGCTTTTTCGTTCTCTGCTCTTCCCGCAGGTCCGACCAATTTCTGTGACATCGTGATTGGTATCGCCGGCGGCGCAGCTGCTGGTGCTTACCCGGTTACGCCGAGCGGCCAGCTGTGTTCCGTTTCCGGTGGCGGCGCTGCCCCCACTTGTACGGCAACCCCGGGTACGGTGACGGTTACGGGCGGTGGCGGCAACGTCAATCCGACCGTGACGTTCTCCCCCACGGGTGGCACCACCATCACGTACGGCGCGGGCGGCACTGCCGCACCGATCGTGCTCACCCCGAGTGGCGGAAGCGGAACGGGTTCGTCCACGGTTGGCCCGTGCACGATCACCGGCGGCGGCGCGGCTTTCCCGACCACGACCACCAACTCGCAGACTTTCACGGGCGCAACGACCACGCCGGCGAACATCACCCTGCCGGCGTGTGTTCCGCAGGCAGCCGTGACGAATGCCACGCTGACTTGTCCGGGCACCGGCGGCGCGCCGGTTAGCACCACGTTCCCGCTCGTTTGCCCGGCCGCTGCTGTCGGTGCGACGCCCCCGCCGCTGACGTATAACCCGGCTGCGGGTTCTACGACCAATGTCGGTTCCGGCGCCGCCACTGTCATCCAGGTCGGTTGCCCGACGGATGGCGCTGCCGCGACTTGCGGTGGTACGGGTACGGGTACGGGTGCAACCTCCACGCTCGATCAGTTGACCGCCACCTACGGGGGTCCTCCGTTCAGCCCGACGCCGACGATGATCTGCTTGTTCATCAACGAAGCCGGTACCGCGCTGCCGGGCACGTCCCTCGACTTCGTCGCGGGCCAGCTCGATTCGGGTGACATCCGTTGCACGTGTCCGGTTGCCTTCGCGCCGGAGCCGTTCACGGTTACCGTTCGTGAGCGTTCGCCGCAGACTTCTGCTGGCGTGATCCGTACCTTCAACATCGTCTGCGGCGCGGGCTTGGTTTGCCCGACCCTGACTGCAGCCCCGAGCTCCGGCACAGTTTCGCTGGTTAACGGCGGCGGCAACGGCCTGGTGACCACCTACACCGTCTCCGGTATTCAGCCGGGTGCGACGCAGGCGATCAATTGCGTGCAGTCCGGCGCGACGGCAGGTTCCACCTTCACGGTGACGACCAACCCGAGCCCGCTGGTACTGACCTCGACCACGACGTCCGGAACGGTGTCGGCTTCGTGCACGAACACGAACCTCACCGTCGCAACTGCCACCCTGACCTGTACGCCGGTTCCGTCGGCCCCGGGTTGCACGCCGGCGGCGAATACCTTCACCCTGTCTTGCCCGGGTGCGGCAGCTCCGCCGCCGCCGGTCGAGATCCTTCCGGTTCCGGCGATGAGCGAGCAGGGTCGTATCCTGCTGGCCGCACTGATGCTGATGCTGGGTCTGGCAGTTGTCGGGTTCCGTCTCCGCAACTGATCCATGTTTCATGAGTAAGAAAAAGGGGCCCGCAAGGGCCCCTTTTTTTTGGCACCGCGGCAGACAGAGGTGGTCTGTGATGACGCCGTTTGTTGCCTTGAAACCAGCGCAGGAATACGAAGCCAAGGGTGGTGAGGAGAAACAGCATGCGACTTGCGGTGTAGGGACCCCAGGCTTCGCGAACCATGCGTCTCATCGCAGTTCCGCGCGAATCATGCGTTCCTTCCCACTAAAACCCGTGTTAGCCTCCCCCTTGTAACCAATGTGCCACGACGGCCCTTTGTGCGACGGTGTTTCACAGTAAGCACTCGACCTCTACTTTTAGCCGAATACCAAGCCGGAGCTAACATGAGACTGATTCAGAAATTGGTGGCGGGACTCAGTTTCCTCGCCATGGGCAGTGGGGTAGCCCATGCAGCAGCGTGGACAGTTGGCAGCGCAACTGGTGCAGCCGGCACCAACGTGACCGTCCCTGTGAATTTTGCAGGTGACGGTGTCACCATCACCAGCCAGGTCACGGTCAATGTCGCCGCTCCGCTTTCTGTCGTGAGCGCAACCGGACAGAATGGACAATCGTGCAGCGCAACGGGCAACAGCGTTACCGTCGTTGCCTTTTCGTTCTCGGCTCTCCCCGCTGGTCCGACCAATTTCTGTGACATCGTAATCGCGATTGCCCCCGGCGCAGCCGCGGGTGGATATCCCGTCACGCCGAGCGGCCAGCTTTGCTCAGTGTCTGGCGGCGGCGCGGCGCCCGCCTGCACGGCGGCTGCCGGGACGGTTACGGTCCCTGGTGGGCCGGTAAACACGCCCCCCGTCATCGCCTACAACCCGGCGACGGGTTCCACGATCACGTACACGGCTGGCGGCACTGCCGCGCCAATCGTTGCGACGCCAAGCGGCGGTTCGGGCTCGGGTGCAGCGGCGACGACCACCGTGGGTGCCTGCACCATCACTGGTGGTGGCGCGGCTTTCCCAACCACGACCATTGCCCAGTTGAGCTTTGTCGGTAACACCACCACCGCGCAGAACATCAATCTGCCGAGTTGCGTCCCGCAGGCGGCAGCTACTACTGCAACCTTGACCTGTCCTGAAACCCCAGGAGCTGGTGCTTCGGTCAATCGGGTATGGACTTTGACCTGCCCGGCAGCTCCGCCCGCAAATACCCCGCCGACGATTGCCTACAACCCGCTTACCGGCGCCACAATTGCCTATACCGCGGGTGGAACTGCCGCACCGATCGTGGCAACGCCGAGTGGCGGTTCCGGCTCGGGCGCAGCGGCGACGACGACCGTGGGCGCGTGCAATATCACGGGTGGCGGCGCGGCTTTCCCGACCACCACCATTGCCCAGTTGAGCTTTGTCGGTAACACCACCACCGCACAGAACATCAACCTGCCGAGCTGCGTCCCGCAGGCGGCTATCACGACTGCGACTTTGACCTGTCCCGAGACCCGTGGGGCCGCCGCTGCAGTCAATCGTGTTTGGACCTTGACCTGTCCTGCGGCGCCAGTCGGCAATGTCCCGCCGACCATTGCCTACAACCCGCTTACCGGCACCACCATCGCCTATACGGCGGGCGGAACTGCGGCACCTATCGTCGCCACGCCAAGTGGCGGTTCCGGTTCGGGCGCAGCAGCGACGACCACCGTGGGTGCGTGCAATATCACGGGTGGCGGCGCGGCTTTCCCGACCACGACCATTGCCCAGCTGAGCTTTGTCGGTAACACCACCACCGCGCAAAACATCAATCTGCCGAGTTGCGTCCCGCAGGCGGCAATCACGACTGCGACCTTGACCTGTCCTGAAACCCCGGGGGCGGGTGCAGCGGTCAATCGTGTGTGGACTTTGACCTGCCCTGCGGCGCCAGTCGGCAATACCGCGCCGACGATTGCCTATAACCCGCTCACCGGGACCACCATCAGCTATACCGCGGGCGGTACTGCAGCACCGATCGTGGCCACGCCGAGTGGCGGTTCCGGCTCGGGCGCAGCAGCCACGACCACCGTCGGCGCATGCAACATCACCGGTGGCGGCGCAGCTTTCCCAACGACCACCATTGCTCAATTGAGCTTTGTCGGCAGCACGACTACGGCGCAAAACATCAACCTGCCGAACTGCGTCCCGCAGGCAGCTCCGTCAACCGCTACGTTGACTTGCCCGGAAACGCAGGGTGGTGCAGCGGCAATGAATCGCACCTGGACACTGGTCTGCCCGGCCGGCGCGCCGGTTGGACCGACTCTGGCCTACAACCCGACCGCCGGGGCATCCGCCGGTTCTGGTGGCCCGGTGAACTTCACCGGCACCGGCAACGTGGGTACGCCGCGCAATGGTGTGATCGTCGTTACTCCGTCTGGCGGCGCGAACGCCGGCACCAGCACGGTCAACAACTGTTCGTTCAGTGGCGGAACGCCGTCAGCATTTGCCGGAGCGGCCGGGGTCAATCTGACGTTTACTGCCGGCAACAACACTGCGCAGAACATCAACCTGACCTGCACCACGACTGCTGCGGCGCAAACAACCAACCTGCAGTGCACCGAAACCATCAACGGTGGCGCAACCAGCACGCGCTTCTTCGTGCTCAACTGCCCGGCTGGCACGGTGGCTCCCGTGGGTCCGAACGTCGCGTCCAGTCCGGCATCGGGTGCGTCGGCTGGAACGGGTGGTCCGGTGAACCTCACGGGCACGACCGTTGTCGGATCGCAGGGTACCGGCAGCATCACGTTCACGCCGTCGGGTGGCGCGGGCGGTGGTACCACGACGATCGGTAACTGCGCGTACTCCGGCCCAGGCTCCGCGAACTTCGGTGGGGCCACCGGTACACTGACCTTTACGGCTGGCACGGCGACCCCGCAATCGCTGGCACTGACCTGCACTGCAGGCCCGACCGCGACCACGGCGAACCTGCAGTGCACGCAGACCATCTCCGGCGGCGCCACGAGCACCCTGTTCTTCGTCGTCAACTGCCCCGCGGGTACGGTCGTCGCAGCCCTGCCGGTGCCGGTGCTGAGTGAGCACCTGCGCCTGCTACTGGCGGCGCTGATGGTGTTGATCGGCATGACTGCGGTAGCCATGCGCAGTCGCGACTGATCTCGGCACCAACTGTTGAAAACACGAAAGGGGCCCGCAAGGGCCCCTTTCTGTTTTTGGCGGACAACGCAGCCCACAGCGCACGCAGCCTGCGTGAGGGCCTCACCGCGGCACGTCGCAAATAAGGATCCGTCCGACCGCCCCCATCCAGAACCTCCGCCCTTTCTGCCTCAGTTTGGTTTCACTCGATGGGGTCGAGTCTGGGATGATTCGGCAACGGTTGGCTCCGAGCGCTTGGTTCGCTCGGTGTGGTGGTGGCGCAGCGGGTTGAGCGCGCGTGCTTACTGCCGGGAACAAGGGATTTCGTATTCGACGTTCATGGCCTGGCGCACGCGGTTAGTGCGCAAGCTGGCCGGTGTGTCGGCGGCGGCCCTAAACTTTCGCCATCGTTGCGGCTCCGCTGGGCTCGCAGTCGTCGATGTACGGAACGGAGCAAAGAATTTGGCTACGTCACTACTTGGAGCAGGGCCTGGCGAAGGCTGTGGTCGCCGAGCGGTTGGGTACCAGCCGTCGCACGCTGTATCTCTGGATTGCCACGGGCCAGCTAGGCCGTGATCGGGACGACGCGGTGGTTCGCTATGGGCCGCAGGAGCGGGTCAAGTGCAAGCTCGACGACTAGCGCCCGCTGATCGTCGAAACACCGCGGCGGCCATCGCCTATATGCAACGACACTGCGCGGCACTGACCCGCTAGTCGACGACGGCACCATCGCAATCGACAACAACGCAGCAGAACGCGCATTGCGAGTGATCGCCGTCGGCCGCAAAGACTGGCTGTTCGCCGGGAATGAGCGCGGTGGTTAAGCCTGCGCCATCGTCACCAGCCTGATCGAAACAGCAAAGGCCCAAGGCCACGATCCACTGGCCCATCTGGCAGATGTCCTCGAACGCTTGCCCGGCACGCTCAATCGAGATATCGATAGCTTGCTGCCGATGAACTGGAAGCCGATAGCCACCTGACGCGGTCGGCTACCATCCGGCGTCAACTCCAGTCCATATGGTCGCCATCGGACGCTTACGGAAATAATTTGGGCACTCATGGCGTCGTCTGCAGCGACAAACCTCAGTAGTTCCATGCGCATCAAGACCGTTCTCGCCCGGATCTTGTCGTCGCGCCTCTGCGGCACGCTCGAGGTGCGCCCCTTCCCTGCTGGTGGATAACAGTGCCGGCAAACGGCGGGTGAAACGCGTGGCGTCGGCTATTGCGATTCCCTGGGGAGGCCGGGTCACCGGACCCCAAGCGGAATGATCGCCGAGCGCGACGTGCGCCTGTGGCGCAGGGCCCGGGCTCTGCTGGGTTTGCAGGTAGTACCGGACTTCGCGCGCGATCGCTGGCATCTGTGCCTCAGCGCAGGTCCGCGCAAGCGAAATCGAGCCGCGTCACCGACACGGGTCTAGGGAGAGACGGCCGCGCTCCTTAGCTCTGCCAGCTTGCATCAACGCATATCGCCTGGTCGCGGCTTCGGATCTCGTCCGAACGCTTTCCTGCCAGATTGGCCGAAGAGGGTCCGGACAAGGTCCGGACCCACGCAAAGCGGCTCGACAACCTCAAACCCGCGGCGGATCCGTCTCCCGATCCCAATGGCGGTGCAGGGCAACGGCGGCGATGAAGTTCTTCACGCCGCTGTCTGCATCGTCACTAAGCAACACGCCCGGGTCGGGATCGCCGTTCGGCAGCGCTGGTGAGATTCCGCACTCGTCGAAAATCGCCTTCATGCCGCCAATGGCCAGCAATGATTTGCAGTGGCGATACTGGTCCTTGATCCACTCGATTGCGCGGGCGTCGCCGCGCAGGGTTGGCATGGCCGCGTCACCACCCGGCAGCACCAGCGCATCGAAGCAAGCGCCGGAGTCCGTCTCAAAGGACGCTTCCGCCTCGATCGCGGCACCGTTCGCTCCCTTGAACGGACCTACGCGCGGGCCAACGAGCACGGGTCGCGCACCTTCCCGTTTCAGCGCCGCCTCGATCTTCTTGACCGCTTCGCCGTCGATCCCATCGGCCACCAGCACCGCGATCTTGCGCGTCTGGATCCCGACCGACCCCGGCCGCACCATCTGTGACAACGAGGGTGACACGGTGACCTCGGGAGTGGGCGCCCGCTCCAGCGCGCGCGGCATTGCCGCAGGCAGCGGCATGCCCAGCCCATCGGCGACGCGCTGGGCAAGCTCGGTTGCAACATTCACCAGCGAAGACACCATGCGCTCGCGGATCGCTGGTACCGTCAGCTTGCTGAGCTCGAAACGAAAGGCACCAACGATATGGTCCTGCTCGATTTTCGATTGGCTATTCCAGAACAGCGTGGCCTGGTTGTAGTGCTCTGCGAACTTCTCCGGCTTGCCGCGCACCTCATCGCTTTGGACAGGTTCGGGGAATGACACGAATCCCGCACGGCCGGCCTGGAAGGGGCATCCGCCGCCGAGGCTGTTCGGCTCGTAGGCCACGCGACCGCGGTTGATTGCCTGGCGGTGCATGCCATCGCGCTGGTTATTGTGCACCGGCGCGATGGGCGAGTTGATCGGAATCTCGTGGAAGTTCGGGCCGCCAAGGCGCGAGAGTTGCGTGTCGACATAGGAATGGATGCGGCCGGCCAGCAGTGGATCGTTGCTGAAATCGATTCCCGGCACCACGTGTGCCGTACAGAATGCAACCTGCTCGGTCTCGGCAAAGAAATTGTCTGGATTGCGGTTGAGCACCATGCGACCCACCGGCGTGACCGGCACCAGCTCTTCCGGAATCATCTTGGTGGCGTCAAGCACGTCGAAGCTGAAGGCATCCGCCTGCTCCTCGGTGAAGATCTGCAGGCCCAGCTCCCACTCGGGATACGCCCCGGCCTCGATCGCTTCCCAGAGGTCGCGCCGGTGGAAGTCCGGGTCGGCGCCGGATACCTTGATCGCCTCATCCCACACCTGCGAGTGCGTCCCCTGCAGCGGGGTCCAATGGAACTTGACGAACACCGAGGCACCCGCCTCGTTGACCAGACGGAAAGTGTGCACGCCGAAACCCTGCATCATGCGATAGCTACGCGGGATGCCGCGATCGGACATCGCCCACATCAGCACATGAGTCGACTCGGGCATCAGCGACACGAAGTCCCAGAAAGTATCGTGCGCTGCAGCCGCTTGCGGCATGCCGTGGTGCGGCTCCGGCTTGACTGAATGCACCAGATCCGGAAATTTCATCGCGTCCTGGATAAAGAACACCGGGATGTTGTTGCCGACCAGGTCCCAGTTACCCTCGTCGGTGTAGAACTTGACCGCAAACCCGCGAACGTCGCGTGCGGTGTCCTTGGACCCGCGCTCGCCAGCGACCGTCGAAAAGCGGACGAAAACCGGTGTGATCTTGCCGGCTTCCTGGAACGGCGCCGCACGGGTGATGTCGGTGAGCGCGCGATAGGACTCGAAAAACCCATGTGCAGCGGAACCGCGCGCGTGCACGATGCGCTCGGGAATGCGCTCGTGGTCGAAATGGGTGATCTTCTCGCGCAGGATGAAGTCCTTGAGCAGCGCGGGACCGCGCACGCCGGCTTTCAGCGAGTTCTGGTTGTCACCGATCGGAACGCCCTGGTTGGTGGTCAACCGTTGGCCGCTGGAATCAACACGCACGCGGTCGAGCGGGGCGACTGTCGGATTCTGTCCTGCAGCCGCTGCGCTCCCTAATTTGGCATTGCCATTGCCTTCGGCGACGGTGCTGGCACCGACCAGATCCGACGGCGGAGCGACGGTGGCGCCTGACGGCGGCGTGGTCGCACCATCGCGACCGTGCTCAGCCGATTTGTTGGCGTTGAAGGGCATTCCCGCTGCCGTCGCCCGCGTATCTGCAAGCTGCTTCGCCATCAGATCGGTTGAACTTGGGGGGCCAGCCTTCTCTGGTGAGGGCTTGTCCGCGTCTTTAGTTGCAGATGGGTTCTTGGCGGATTTCGGTGAATCGTTAGAACGCGAACGCGACGTGGCCATGCGGGCCTCCGGAAAACGGGGGACCCAAATGTTATTTACAGTTGAGTGATGGCCTCATGCAGAACCCGGCTGTAGAAAAATTGGTTGCCCGGAGCACAGCTCCCGTCACCGGATCAGCCGAGTTCGCCTACGCCGTCAAAGAACTCGACCACACCGCTGGCGAGCGAATACTCCGCGCCAACCACACGCAAGCCATTGTTCTGAATCAAGTTCTCCAGCACCGGGGAGCCGTTTCGGAGCTGGTTGACCGAAGCGCGAATGTTGGCGCGCACGGCGTGCTGAATCAGCGCCGCGGGATCGTGGCGGAGTTCGGTCGAGAGCAGCGCCTCCACCGACGGGCGTACGCGGTCGACGATCGAGCGCAGGTTGCGAGACTGGTTCTCGCTCGCCTGCTGCAGCTCTTCGATTGTGGCCTGGATGGCGCCGCACTGAGAGTGTCCGAGCACCACCACCAGCCGTGGGCCATAGCGCGAGGCGGCGAATTCCACGCTCCCGACCTGCGAGGACGCAACGATATTACCCGCCACCCGGATCACAAAAAGGTCGCCGAGCCCCTGGTCGAAAACGATCTCTGCAGGTACCCGCGAGTCCGAGCAACCGAGGATGATCGCGAAGGGCTCCTGGCCACCCGCCACCTCCAGGCGTCGCGCCTGGATGGTGTTGTTCTCCGGGCTGCGCACCTCGGAAACGAATCGCTGGTTGCCGGTGCGCAGTCGTTCAAGCGCTTCGCGCGCAGTGATTGCCATGGGACTGTTGGGTTTGAACTGGGTCGGCAATCATGCGAAGCCTGGAGCGGATTGTCGATGCCGCTGCGGTGTGACCTGGGGCGGCGTGCCCCTACGTAGGTCAGGTTGCGCCCGGCGTAATCCAGATTGAGGCCGGATCGTGATCCGGGTGCTACTTGACACGGCCTCGCCGCCAAACAGGGTCAAGTAGCGCCCGACCACGTTCTCGCGTTTCCCGAGCCGCCCGCGGGCGCAACATGAAGCGTGTGCGATCGCAGCTCGCACCCACAAAAAGCAAAGCGGCCGCGCGGGAGCGCGGCCCTCCAGGCGCACTCACTCGTTCAAGTTGATCAGATTGACCGTCTTGTTGCCCTTGCACACCCAGCAGCAGTCGGAACAGCGCTGTCCGTTGTCCATGCCGACACCCCAGTACTCGTCGGTCGCGCCTTCAACCCATGCGCCGTAGCAGATGCTCTCGCCCTGGATGCACGCAATCTTGTAGGTGTGCGCGTCGTAATCATCGATCTTGTAGGCCTGCCCATTGCCTGGCCACTGGTGATCGCGCCCCTGGGACGTGAATTCGAGCATCACCGAATATTGCGCATTGCTCTTGAAGGTGAAGCTCAGGGTGTCCGCGAATGCCACGTTCGACGCCAGGCACAGCAGCAGCACCAGCAAACCTCTAAACGCGGGCATTGCCTTCTCCTTCCAGCTCGGTGAGAACGAGGTGAAAGGCTAGTCTTCTGGCGATCCTCGTGCCAGCGATCAATTGAAACCAGCGATCTCGTCCGCACTCAGGTGGCGCCACTTGCCCTTCGGCAGTTCGCCGAGATCGAGGTTGCCGACCGCGACACGCACCAGCCGCAGGGTGCGCAAATCCAGCGCTTCCAGCAGCCGGCGGATTTGTCGGTTGCGGCCCTCGTCGAGCACGATCTCGAGCCAGGCGTTGCGCTGGCCCGAGCGCAATACCCGCGCCTGTGCCGCGCGCAAGCGCTCGTCGCCGTCCTCGATGCCGGCCGTCAGCGTTTCGAGCAGGCCCGCTTCGACAACGCGATCGATCTGGACGTGATAGCGCTTGAGTACGGCGCCAGCGGGCTCGGTGATGCGCGCCGCCCACTCCGGATCATTGCTCAGCAGCAGCAGGCCTTCGCTGGCGCGGTCAAGTCGGCCAACCGGTGCAACCCAGGGGAGCCCGGCCTCGGCGAGGCAATCGTAGACCGTGGCGCGACCGCGCTCGTCGCTGGCGGTGGTCACCAGCCCGCGCGGCTTGTTGAGCATCAGATAGACGGGAGCGACCGGCGCGATGGCCGCTCCATCGATTTCGATGCGTGACCTGTCAATCGTGGGCGCCTCCGGATCACGTACCAGGCGCCCGTCGACACGTACGCGCCCGGCTTCCACCCACCGCGCTGCTTCGCTGCGCGAACACAGCCCGAGCTTCGACAGGCGCCTGGCGATGCCGACGGCCACGGGATCAGCCGCTGCGTAGCGCGCTCTTCAGCGCCTTGCGGATGATTGCTTCCGCCGTGTCGCCCGGCGCCGCGGCGGCGTTGACGAGTTTGGTAACCTCGATCGGCTTGTAGCCGAGCGCCTGCAGGGCGCTGGTCGCTTCGGCAACGGGGTCATGTGGCACCGCGGCCTTGGATCCGAGTACCGCAGCCAGCCCCGTGGTGATGCCATCGACCTTGTCGCGCATCTCCACGATCAGTCGCTCCGCCGTCTTCTTGCCGATCCCCGGAATGCGCTGCAGTGCAGCGATATCGCCGTTCTGGATCAGCCGCGCAAACTCGTCGACCGATGCGCCCGAGAGGATCGCAAGCGCGGTCTTGGCGCCGATGCCCGAAACCTTGACCAGCGACCGGAACAAGCCACGCTCGTTCTCTTTTGCAAATCCATACAGCGAATGCGCGTCTTCCTTGATGGCCAGGTGCGTGTGCAGCAGCACCTCGCCGCCAAGCGCGGGCAACTCGTAGAAGGTACTCATCGGCGCCTCGACCTCATAGCCGACACCCTGTACATCGATCAGCAACCACGGCGGTTGCTTGGTGAGAAGGATGCCTTTGAGTCGACCGATCATGGGTGCCTGCGCGTTGGGAAATCAGAGCAAGGGTTATGCCCAAGAGCCACTCTTACACAAAAAGCGCAAAGCAAAGCGAACGGCGCGCTTCGTCCGTGAGCCGCGACGCGTAGCCCGAACTGCGCGCGGCTTCTTGCGCGCTGTCCGGGGCTCTTGGTTCGCAGATTCCGCGCTCCCGGTGAGCCGCTACGCGGCACATCGGGCTACGCTCCCGCAGCCAGCCGCGATTTGAGCAACTCATTCAACTGCGCCGGATTGGCCTGTCCACGGGTCGCCTTCATCACCTGGCCGACGAAGAACTGCAGCAATTTCTCGTTGCCGCCGCGGTATTGCGCGACCTGGGTCGGGTTGGTGGCGAGCACGTCGTCGACCAGGCGGGCGAGCTCGCCGCTGTCGGAAACCTGTTTCAGCCCCAGGCGTTCGCTGATCTCGTCGGTGCTCTCGGTGCCGCGCCAGAGCTCGTCGAAAACCTGCTTGCCCATCTTGCTCGACAGGCTGCCGTCGACGATACGCGCAAGCAGCCCGGCCAGGCGTTCGGCCGACACCGGCGTCTGCTCGGGGTCCAGACCCGCTGCATTGAGCGCGCCGAGCCATTCGCCACTCACCCAGTTCGCACAGAGCTTCACCTGGCCAGGAACACCCAGGCAGAGCGCTTCGAAGTACTCGGAAATGGTGCGATCGGCGGTCAGCTGCGCGGCATCGTAGGCGCTCAAGCCCAAGGACTGCTCGTAGCGGTTCGCTCGCGCCTGCGGCAGCTCCGGCATTTCCGCGCGCTCGCGCTCGATCGTGTCCGCATCGAGCAAGAGGGGTGGCAGGTCGGGATCCGGGAAATAACGGTAATCGTGTGCGGATTCCTTGCCGCGCATGCTGCGCGTTTCGCCGCGATGGGCGTCGAACAGGCGCGTTTCCTGGACCACCTTGCCGCCGGTCTCGATCAACCGGACCTGCCGTTCGATCTCGTAATCGATGGCCTTTTCGACGAAGCGGAACGAGTTCACGTTCTTGATCTCGGCGCGGGTGCCAAGTGCCTCGCCACGCTTGCGCACGGAAACGTTCGCGTCGCAGCGAAAGCTGCCTTCCTGCATATTCCCGTCGCTGACGCCGAGCCAGCGCACCAGCGTGTGCAGCGTCTTTAGGAACGCCACGGCTTCGGCCGACGAGGCGAGCGCGGGTTCGCTCACGATCTCCAGCAGCGGCGTGCCCGCACGATTGAGATCGACACCCGTCTCGGCATGAAAGGCGTCGTGGACACTCTTGCCCGCGTCTTCTTCGAGGTGCGCCCGCGTCAATGGCACGCGCTTGCGGCCGTCGCCGAGCGGGAATTCCAAGGAGCCGCCGACCACGATCGGCTGCTCGTACTGGCTGATCTGGTAGCCCTTGGGCAGGTCGGGATAGAAGTAATTCTTGCGCGCGAAAATGCTCGTCGGCGCGATCGTCGCACCGACCGCCAGGCCGAAACGAATGGCCAGCCGGACGGCCTCCGCGTTCATCACCGGCAGGGTGCCGGGCATGGCCAGATCGAGCGCGTTCGCCTGCGCATTCGGTTCCGCGCCATAGGCCGTCGGCGAGCTCGAAAAGATCTTCGATTGCGTCAGCAACTGCACATGCACTTCGAGCCCGATCACCGCTTCCCACTGGCTCATGACACAAGCTCCGGCGGGCACGCCTGATGCCAATCGGTTACCTGCTGATACCCATGCCCGGCGGATATCAAAAGGTCTTCGCGCCAGGTTCCCGCGACCAGTTGCAGCCCGACCGGCAGGCTGGCCGAGAAACCGCAGGGCACCGACAAGCCCGGCAGGCCTGCGAGATTGACGCCGACCGTGTTGACGTCGGCAAGATAGAGCGCAAGCGGGTCGTCGAGCTTCTCGCCGAGCCGGAAAGCGGTGGTCGGGCTGGTCGGCCCGGCGAGTACGTCGACTTGCGCGAAGGCAGCGGCAAATTCATCGGCGATCAGGCGGCGCACCTGCTGCGCGCGACGGTAATAGGCATCGTAGTAGCCGGCCGACAGCGCATAGGTGCCGATCAGGATGCGCCGCTGCACTTCGTGGCCGAAGCCCTCGGCGCGCGAACGCTTGTAGAGATCATTCAAGTCGCGCGGGTTTTCGCAGCGATGGCCGTAGCGCACGCCGTCGAAGCGCGCGAGATTGCTCGAGGCCTCTGCCGGGGCGATGACGTAATAGGCCGGGATCGAGTACGCGCTCGCGGGCAGGTCGACCTCGACGATGCTCGCGCCTTGGCGCGAGTACTCGGCCAGCGCAGCCTCGACCGCCGCGCCGACGCCATCTTCGATACCGGCACCGAACCACTGTTTCGGACGGCCGATGCGCAGGCCCTTCAACGGCCGTGCGAGCGCACCGGCGACGTCGATTGCCGGTGCGTTGCTGGAGGTGGCATCGCGCTCGTCGAAACCCGAAATCACAGCGAGCACGCGTGCGCAGTCTTCGACCGTCGTCGCGATCACGCCGGCCTGGTCCAGGCTCGACGCGTAGGCAATCATGCCGCGACGCGACACCCGTCCGTAGGTGGGCTTGAACCCGCTGACCCCACACAGCGCGGCCGGCTGCCGCAGCGAGCCGCCAGTATCGGTGCCGGTCGCGAAGGGCACGATGCGCGCCGCCACGAGCGCTGCCGAGCCGCCCGAGGAACCGCCGGGTACGCGCGAACTGTCCCACGGATTGCGCACCGGGCCGAAGTGCGAGTGCTCGTTCGACGAGCCCATCGCGAACTCGTCCATGTTCGCCTTGCCGATCAGCACGCCGCCGGCTGCACGGGTCTTCTCATGCACGGTGGCGCTGTAGGGCGGCACGAAGTTTTCGAGCATCTTCGAGGCGCATGAGGTACGCACGCCTTCGGTGCAGAAAAGATCCTTGTGCGCATATGGGATTCCGACGAGCGCACCGCTTTGGCCCGACGCACGCGCACGGTCTGCCGCTTCGGCATCGATGACGGCTTGCGCGTCGAGGCTCGTGATCAGCGCATTGAGGACCGGCTGCGCGCTGCGTGCCCGCGCCAGCGCGCGCTCGGTCAGCTCGACACTGCTGGTCTCGCGACGATTCAGTGCGGCAAGCTGGCCAACCAATGTTTCCGACGTTTCCGGCGCGCTCACTCGATCACCTTCGGCACCAGGTAATAGCCGCCGCTGACGGTCGGCGCGATCGCCTCGAATGCCGCGCGCTCATCGCGGATCACCGGCACGTCCGCGCGCAATCGCAACGCGGGATCGCCCGGGTGCGACAACGGCGCCAGGCCGTCCACCGGCGCCGCCGCGAGCGCGGCAAACAAATCCAGCACCGCCGCAAGCTCCCTCGCATGCGCCGCTTCCTGGCCAGCTGGAATCGCCAACCGGGCCAGCTCGGCAATGGAACGCACATCAGGCGTATCGACGGACATGGAAATCGGGCAAAAAGCGCGGCGGCGCAACATAGCACAGGGGTGTAAGGGGGCTGCTCGATGGCGCCAGCGGCACACACCGAAACGTAGGTCATGTTGCGCCCGCGTGGTGTTGGGAACGGCGATCAGTGGCATCGGGCGCTACTTGACTGCTTTCTTCGTGATTTGGAGCGTCAAGTAGCGCCCGATAACGATGTCGCTTCGCTCGAGCTCTACGCGGGCGCAACATGACCTACTTCAGCGCGTCCACCGTACCCCACGTCCGGAAAAATCTTTCCCGGGTTCAAGATGCCGGCCGGGTCGAAGGCTTGCTTGATCTGCCGCATCAGCGCCAAGGAATCGGGCGATATGGCGCGGGGAATGAAGGCGCGTTTGTCGATGCCGATGCCGTGTTCGCCAGAAAGCGTGCCGTCGAGGTGGATGACCAAGTCGAAAACGTCGCTGAGGCAGCGTTCGGCGGCTTTAAGCTTCCCCGGAACGGCCGGGTCGAACAGCAGGTTGACGTGCAGGTTGCCATTGCCGGCGTGGCCGAAGTTGACGATCAGCAGTTCGTGCCGGCCGGCGAGCGCTTCGATGCCGCGCACGAGCTCGGGCAGGCGCGCGACCGGGACGACGTCTTCGTTGATCTTCCTGGGGGCGAGCGAGCGCAGGATCGGCGACAGTGCCTTGCGTGCTTTCCAGAGATCCTCGTTCTCCGTGACCGATGCCGCGGCGCGAACCTCGAGGCAGCCGGGGCCGTCCGCCGCTGCGGCGATGGCCACCACCTGCTCGGCCAGTGCCGCGCTGGCACCGTCGGCTTCGATCAGCAGCAGCGCGCGGGCAGCGTCCGGCAGGGAGATGCCGGCGTGGCGGCGTACCAGCCCGATCGCCGTGGCATCCATGAACTCGAGCGCCGCGGGTGTGGCCGGTTGCGCCATCAGCCGCGCGACGGCCGCGGCCGCCGCGTCGATCGACGAGTAGAGCGCCCGCAGGCCGCTGCGGGCAGCGGGTAACGGCGTCAGTTTGAGCGTGGCCGCGGTGATCAGTCCGAGCGTGCCTTCCGACCCGATGAGGAGGCGCGTGAGGTCGTAGCCAACCGCGCCCTTGGTGGTGAAGCTGCCGCTGGTGATCACGTTGCCGCTGCCGGTGACGACACGCAGGCCGAGCACGTTGTCGCGGCAGGCGCCGTACTTGACGGTGCGCGGTCCGCCGGCATTGCAGGCGAGGTTGCCACCCACCGTGGAATAGCCGGCGCTGGTGGGATCGGGTGGCCAGAAAAAGCCGAGCGGTGCGAGCGCCGACTGCAGGTCGCCATTGATGACGCCAGGCTCGACCACCGCGAAGCGGTTGTCCGCCTCGATCGCCAAGATCCTGGCCATGCGCTCGAAACACACCACGACGCTCGGCCGCAGCGGCACCGCAGCGCCCGTCGTTGCAGTCCCGCGTCCACGCGCCACGATGGCCGTGGCGCTTGCGGCACAGGCGCGCACCAGCGACTGCACCTGCGCTTCGTCTTCGGGGAGCGCGACGGCGAGCACGGGACCGGAGCGCCGCGAGTTGTCGAAACCGTAGCTCAAGCAACTGGCCGCATCGGTGAGCCATGCCTGCTCGGGCAAGGCGTCCCAAACCGCCGGCGCCAACGCGATCACCAGCCGCTGTCCACCTGGATCACATTCTTTTCCCAGCGCAGCCCGCCGGCGCCGAGCGCAAGCACGTCGAAACGCATGGCCCAGTGGCGATAGGCCGGATGCGCGACGACAAACGCGCTGGCAGCCGTCAGCAAGCGGCGTTGCTTGACGGGTCCGACACTCTCGAGCCCATCGCCGTGCGTGTCGTCGCTGCGGAAGCGCACCTCGACCAGGACCAGCACCGCACCCTCGCGCATGACGAGGTCAAGCTCGCCGCCGCGCGCGTTGAAATTGCGTGCGATCAGGATCAGGCCTTGCGCGAACAGGTACTCGAGCGCCGCGTCTTCGGCGCGCGCACCTTGCACGCGGGTGTTGCGGGCCTTTCCAAAGCGAAGCATTTGTGCGGAGCCCCCCAAACCATCAAACGGGATTTCCGATGCATTTTGGTCCGAGGCTAGGCGCGAGAAGGAAGCCATAGCAGCGCTATGGCGACGCCGAGCAACGACGCATTCGGGTCATAAAGCGCGGAAATCAATCAATGCGGCGCGGGCTCGCGCCGGTATATCGCGCCCAACCGGGCTCGCGGCGCACGCGGCCGTTGGCGTCGGCGCTCAAGCCTCCGGTCGCGCCAATCACCTTGCGGCCCGGATTGCGCTCCAGCCATTCGATATGCGGCAGCAGACGGTAGGCGTCGATGCCGAAGGCGAACAGGCGGGCGGCAGGACCCGAGGCGGTCTTCATCGACACCATCTGCGCGCGCGTCGGGATGCCCGGGTCGAGATTGCCTCCGAGCAGCCACGGCACCTCCGAAAACTCGACGCCATCGAGTTCGGCATCCGCGCTGCTGTTGCTGCCCGAATAGATCGCGCTGGTGGAGAGAATCGGGAAGCGCGTCGCCTGCACGTTCTTGAGCTGCGGCAACAAGACCCGCGCCTGCGGATTGCGCGCGAACAGGAACAGCGCATCGACATCGGCGCGTGGGGTCGGATCCATCTTGAGGTCCATGCCGAGCAAGCCCTCTAGGAAAGCCAGGCGCGCCGTGCTCTGCTCGATGCCGACCAGGCGCCGAATCTCCTCGGTCTGGTCGCGGCCAACCGGGTCGTAGAGTGCTTCACCGGCAACCGTGCCGCCCTGGCCCTGGAGACGCTCCCTGAAAGCCGCCGCGGCACGCTGGCCCACCTCGTCGCGCGGCACCAGCACCAGCGCCCGCCGCAGTCCGCGCTGGATCATGCGATCAGCGGCGGAAACCGCCTCTTCCTCGGGAAGCAGCGCGAATTGCAGGCTGCCGGGAGGCGGCAGGGCCGGCGCATCGGCGTAATTGAGCGCGAGGGTCGGCACCCGCGCGAGATTGCTCTGGAACAGCGCGGTCACCGCCTCGCGCGAAAGCGGTCCAAGCACGCGCTCGGCGCCCTCGCTCAAGGCGAGCTGGTAGGCCGCGAGGGCTTCTCCCGCGGTGCCGCCGGCGTCATAGACGACGATCCGCGGACGCTGGCCGGAGTCGGCAAAATACGCGGCGAAAATGCCTTCCCGAACGGCGGTGGCTGCCGGTGCCAATGGACCCTTGGTCGGCAGCAGCAGCGCGACAGTGCCATAGGTCGCCCGCTCCATATCACTCATGTCGATGGCTGCAGCGCCCGGCTCGATCGGCCGTGAGTTGGCGATATCACTGGCATAGCTCCCGGGCACGCCCTTCGCCTGGGCCATGGCGCGGGCGCCGCCGAGCAGCCAGGGGTACAGCGGATCATCGCGATCTGCGGTGCGCAGGCGCTGGCGCAGTTCGTCTTCGGGAATGCTGGCGACCAGCTTCTTGATTTCGTCGCTGTTGGCGACCCGATCCGGCCCGTCTTCGAGCAGCGCATCCAGGCTGACGCGGTCGGCGATCGCCGCGAGCGGGTCACCGTTGGCGGCGTGGGCGCGCGCACGCAGCTCGTAGAAACGTGGCAGATGGCTCGGTGGGATCTCCACGGCCGGGGTCACCAGCAGCGCCAGCGTGCCCTGCGCATCACCGCGCTCGAGCGCCAGTTCGGCCAGCAGCAGGTCGAGCCGGAAGGCTTCGTCGGGCGGCAGTCGATCCCGGCGGATCTCGTCGATCAGCCCCCGCATCGCGGCCTGGTCGCCCTCTTCGCGGTAAGCCTCGGCCGCACGCAGGCGATAGCGGTCGCGCTGGCTGCGATCCGCTTTGGCGAGCGCGAGAAAAGCCTGCGCTGCGCTGCGGAAATCGCCCTGCAGGTACATCGTCTGCGCATCCATCTCGCTCGGCACGTCACCGCGGCGAGTGGTTACACCACCGCAGGCGACGAGGCTGACGGTCAGCAACAGCAGCAGGGCGGATCGGTAAAGGCCAAAAAAACCAGTCATGTGCGAAACGCTATGGTGCAGGGGATTGACCATCATAGTGTGGTGTTCCGTGATTAACTTGAACAATGTTTCCGATGGGTTTCGGCGCCAGGCAAGGCGCGGCGAGGGTGAGAACGGTCAAGCTTGCGCCGCATGCGGCGCGTCCGTTCGAACGCACGCAACTTGTTGCGGGCCGGAATCCGAAGGACATAGCTCTTCTGTGGCGACAGCGAGATCGATCCGCTGCCGCGGCATGCCGCGCGATCGATCGAGCCCGCGACAGTTTGCTGACGCGGCAAAGGCAACGCAGCATGGCGTTGAAAGACGCGGAAATAGTTCAAGGTAATCTCGGAACACCACACTACTCGGGGGTCGGTATGTCGAAGGTGTTGGACGCGAATGCCTCGACGGCGGCCTCGACGCTGTACGTGGTGGCGACCCCGATCGGGCACCTGGGCGATCTTTCTACGCGTGCTCACGCGGTACTCAGCGAAGTTGCCGCGATCCTGGCCGAAGACACCCGTCAGAGCAGCGTATTGCTGCGCCACGCCGGCATTTCTCGCCCGCTGATCGCATTGCACGAGCACAATGAGGAAGCGCGTGTGGACAGCATCGTCGCGCGCCTGCGCGGCGGCGACAGCCTGGCGCTGATCTCCGATGCCGGCACGCCGCTGATCAGCGATCCCGGCTACCGGCTGGTCGCCGCAGTGCGCGCCGCCGGCCTGCCGGTGAGCCCGATTCCCGGCGCCTGCGCGATCATTGCCGCGCTTTCAGCCGCAGGCCTGCCGACCGACCGCTTCAGTTTCGAAGGCTTCCTGCCCGCCAAAGACGGTGAGCGCCGCGCGCGCCTGGAAGCGCTCGCGCAGGATCCGCGCACATTGGTGTTCTACGAGGCGCCACACCGTATTGCGCAGACACTCAACGCCGCTGTCGCCGCATTCGGCCCCGAGCGCCGCGGCGTGGTCGCGCGCGAGCTCACCAAGCGCTTCGAGACCATCCTCGACGGCAACCTTGCCGAGCTGGCGGCCCGGGTCGCCAGCGACCCGGACCAGCAACGCGGCGAGATCGTCCTGCTGGTCGCCGGGGCACCCGCGGATGCGGACAGCGAGAAAATTGCTGCTGGCAAGCGCCTCTACGCGCTGCTGGTCGAAGAGCTCGCGCCGTCGCGCGCCGCGAAGATTGCCGCGGCCTATACGGGGGCGCCGAAGCGGGCGTTGTACGGGGGCGAGTAGGGCGGTGGCTGCTCTTCGCTGTTGGTGGGTCTGCGCTGCGCGCGGACTCTTTGGCCTTGTTGAGAAAAAGCGTCCGCGCATAGCGCAGACCCACCACCAGCAGAGGCAAAGGTGTCCCGCATAGCGCAGACCCACCACCAGCAGAGCTAAAAGCGTCCGCTAATAGCGCAGACCCACCACCAGCAGAGGCGTCCGCGCATGGCGCAGACCCACCACCAGCAAACCGCTACCGCAACCGCGCCAGCCCTGCCGCATCCAGCCTTGCCACGGGGATCACGTTGCGGCGTGGGTCGGCCCATTCGCTCTTGTCGTAGAACCAGCGCAGGCGGGCGTTACGGTCGCCGGCAAACGCCGGATCGGCCAGCGCGGTTTCAAATTCGGCGCGCAGCTCGGGCTTGCTGGCGAGCATCTCGCGCGCGAGCTTTTCCATGACGCGGGCTTCGAAGTACTCCTTGTCCTCGAACACGGCATTGAAGAATCCCCAGCGCGCGAAAGAATCGGGCGCGCCGGCCTGCAGTAGTTCCGCAGCGAGCACGGCGAGTGGTTGGTCGGCTACGACCAGTACGCTGCCCGCGGCAAAGGTCCGGCTGCGGCGAACCGGTTCGAGCGCCCATTCGGACACGGTCTGGCGACCTTCGAACGAGCGTGCGGACAGCACGACTTTGGCAGCTCGCTCGAAATCGGCTTCGATCTCGTGCGCCTCCCCGAGCACCGTGCTCTCGATCCCATGCAGCGCCAGGCGCTCGATCACGTCGGTCCATTCAGGTGGGATCAGCCAGCCTGCCGGCAGCGTCGCAGTCGACACCACTTCGACCGCATCGAACACCGGGACGCTGAACTCGACCGGCTTGTCGGGGTGGTACTGGATCCATGGCTGGCCGGATATTTCGCTCAACGTACGCGTGTACTCGACGCCGAGGAAATCAACGTCGCGCGATTCGGTGCCGATCTTGAGCTCGAGCGGATAACCCTCGGGCGCAAACATGCTCGCACGCGCCTGCTCTTCCGCCTTGGCGATGGCGGCCGGCAGCACGCTCGGCACGCGTGCAATCTCGACCAGGATGGCGCGCAGCAGGGCGAGGCTGACCTCGACACGGCGCTCATTGGACTTGAGCATGTGGTTTTCGACGGTGAGCCCGGGGCGCGCATGCGCCAGCGCGTAACCGGTCGAGTAGCGTGGTGTCGCGATGAACCCGGCGAGTCCCTTGCGCGGATCGTCGTCGTCGACCAGTTGCACATACGGGGCAAGCTTGAAGCCCTGTTTCTGGACATGCGCGAAAGCGCCGTCGACCAGCACATTCTTCTGCCATTGCGCCAGCGCAGGCGGGACGCGCGGACCATCGGCCAGGATCCAGGTCGAGTCGTATTGGAAGTCGGCGCCGTCGGTATTGTGGAGGTCGATCAACAGGTGCGGGCGCCAGGCGCCCCACAGCGCCAGCCAGGCGCGTGATTCGGGCGCATCCGCCTTGATGAAATCACGGTTGAGGTTGAGATTGCGGGCCGTGGTGCGCCAACCCATGCTTTCCGGGCCCAACTGGTTGATGCGGTTGAACGGCCCCCGCCGGGCCTCGCCGTCGATGTTGTAGATCGGCACCACCACCAGAATCAGTTTCTCCAGCGCGTCGTTTTCAGCGGGCTGTCGGACCAGGTCGCGAACCAGCATCAGCAGCGCGTCCTTGCCTTCGTTCTCGCCCGGGTGGATGCCGGCCTGGAGAAGCACGATGGGTCGTCCGCTTGCTCGCGCCGCCGCGGCCGTGTGCTCGATCCCTTTCGCTGCGATCAGCACCGGCATTTCGCGCCCCTCGCCGCTGCGACCAAAGCTCGCGACGCTGATCGACTCGCTCAGGCCGTCCAGGCGGGCGAGGTAGGCGTTCACCTCCTCGACTGTCGCGGTTTCGCGGAAGTCGCTCGCCTCGGCAGGGGTCTGCCAGTCGATCGAGCGGGCCGAAACAGTGGGAGTGGTCATCAGCAGTGCCAGCAAGAGTCGGAGCATCGGGAAGGGAGCATTGAGTCGACGGGTTACGCTCGGCTTACCGCAGGGTGCTGTCAAGGCGGCGAGTGCACCGCGCATAGCTGGAGCGCAGCGCTCCGTGCTGCTTTGGATGATTTCGCTTGGGGAGGGCCGAGCTCCTGCTCGGCCGCTTTTGCGTCTCGAGCGAAGAGTCCAAAGCGGCGGCGCGGGAGCGCCGCCCTCCAAACGAAAAGGCCGGCTTGCGCCGGCCTTACTACCTCATATCAACGCTAGCCCAACAGCTCACCACGGATCCGGCGTGAAGCCCGGGAAGGGGCGGGAGTCGCCGCGGTCGGCGTAGTGCCGGCGCTGCGGGATGATGCCGGCCGCGCCCAGGTTGCGGCGGCTGTCGTACCAGATCGCGTTCACTTCCGACGGCGAGCGGCTGGCACGTACGAACTGCGTCGAGCGCGCCGAGGACCACTCGCGTTCGCCGTGGCCGGTGCCGAGCGGCGCATCCCCTGAGTGCGATTTCTCGGCCATGCGGTCGCTGTACGACTCCGGAGCGGCCGGTGCCGATTGCGTGCTCGGTGCGCGTGATTCGGCGGCGCCAGCACTGCCTGCACTGCGGTCACGCTCGTAGTAGCCGTCGTCACGCTGCGAGAGCACTGGCGGCGACTGATGAACGTAGCGGCGTTCCTGGAACACCGCGACGCCAATCACACCGACGTCGTCCGGCCGACCCGTGCGTGCCGCGTAGCTCTCGGGCAACGGCGCGAAGGTAAAGGCGGCGATCTCCGACATGTTCTTGCGCCAGCCATTGATGACGGTCGACTGCCACGGCTCCAGCACATAGCCGCTCTGCTGCGGCGCGGCTGTTTCCCCGCTGACCACGTTCACGCCGTCCACCGAGACCACCGCGAGCAGGCGCTCACCGGTGCGATTGCTCAGCCGGATCGCATACCGATGCCCGGGCTCGCCACCTGCATACGAACGGCCCTCAAAGCGGTGCAGATCGATGCTGCGATTGAGCGTCCGGTCTTCCAGCGTCACATCGACCCGCTGTGCGAACGTCGCCGTCGAGACCAACGAAGCGATTGCCGCGACCATTCCCACCAGTGTCTGCTTGCCCATGACCCGTCTCCGTTTGCGTTGAGTGTCGGAGATAGAAACGCTGGGGGTGGGGAAGTGGGGTTTTGCCAGTCGGGCGCGTTCAGAAGGCCTTTACGGTTTGATTTGCTCCCCTCTCCCATGCTTCTTGGGAGAGGGGCAGGGGAGAGGGGCGCTTTTCTTGTGCAGACGCGCAGCGAATTAAAAACGCCCTCTCCCCCGCCCCTCTCCCCAAGAGCACGGGAGAGGGGAGCAAAGCTCTCACCCCGCCTCCACCGCCCCCGCCGGCGCCACCACCGCGCTCTCCTGTTCCTGCCGCTGCCGGATCTGCGCCTCCACGACCGCGAGGGCGGTCATGTTGACGACGCGGCGGACGGTCGCGGAGTTGGTGAGCACGTAACAAGGCTTCCTCAGACCCATGACGATGGGACCGAGTGAAACGCCGTTGGAAAGCACCCGCACCATGTTGAAGCAGATGTTGGCCGAGTCCAGGTTCGGAAACACAAAGACGTTGGCCGCGCCCTTGAGCCGCGAATTGGGGAAGATGCGTTCGCGGATGGCGGCGTCGAGCGCGGCGTCGGCGTGCATCTCGCCTTCGACCTCGAGATCGGGCGCTTGCTCCTGCAGGAGCCGTAGCACTTCGCGCATCTTGACGGCGCTCTTGTTGTTCTCGCTGCCGAAATTGCTGTGCGAGAGCAGCGCGACCTGCGGGGTGATGCCGAAGACCTTGAGCCGCTCGACGGCCATCAGCGTGGCCTTGGCGAGTTGTGGCGCGGTCGGGTCGAAATTCACATAGGTGTCGAGGAAAAAGAAGGTGCCGCGGTCGCAGGTGATCGCGCTCATCGCCGCCGGTACGTCGACGCCGGGCTCGAGCCCAATGACTTCCTGGGTGTACTCGAGCTTCTTCTGGAAGCGCCCGATCACGCCCGAAATCATGGCGTCGACCTCGCCGCGCTCGACCATCAGCGCGCCGATCACGGTGGTGCGTGAGCGGACGATGCCTTTCGCTGTTGCCGGGGTCACCCCGCGGCGCTCCATGAGGCGGTGATAGTGCTGCCAGTAATCGACGAAGCGCGGGTCCGAGTCCGGATTGGTGATGGTGAAATCGATGCCCTCGCGCAGGCCGAGGCCCATGCGCTCGATGCGCTGCAAGATCACTGCGGGACGGCCGATCAGCACCGGATGTGCGAATCCCTCCTCGATGATGTTCTGCACCGCCCGCAGCACCACTTCTTCTTCGCCCTCGGCGAAGCAGACGCGCTTGGGCTCGCGCCGCGCAGCGTCGAACACCGGCTTCATCATGAGCCCGGTGCGGAAAATGAACTGCATCAGTGTCTGCTTGTACGCCGCCATGTCGGTGATCGGCCGCGCGGCGACGCCAGAATCCATTGCGGCCTGCGCGATGGCCGGCGCGAGCCGCACCAGCAGGCGCGGATCAAACGGCTGCGGGATCAGGTAATCGGCGCCGAAGTTGCGCACCTCGCCGCCGTAGGCCGCAGCCGCGACGTCCGACGCGCCTTCGCGTGCGAGCTTGGCAATCGCGTGTACGCAAGCGAGCTTCATTTCCTCGGTGATCGTGCTGGCGCCAACATCCAGCGCCCCGCGGAAGATGTAGGGGAAGCACAGTGCGTTGTTGACCTGGTTCGGGAAGTCCGAGCGCCCGGTTGCAATGATCGCGTCGGGGCGGACCGCCAAGGCCTCGTCCGGCATGATCTCGGGGTCGGGATTGGCGAGCGCCAGGATGATCGGGCGCGGCGCCATTCTCTTGACCATGGACGGCTTGAGCACGCCGGCCGCCGACAGTCCCAGGAAAATGTCTGCATCGGCGATCACGTCGTCGAGGTCGCGCGCATCCGTGGTGCGGGCGTAGCGGGCCTTGTCGACATCCATCTCCGCCGCGCGACCGTGATAGACCACGCCCATGCGGTCGACCACCCAGATGTTCTCGGGCTTGATGCCGAGCTGCACCAGCATGTTGAGGCAGGCGATGCCGGCCGCGCCGGCGCCGGCGGCGACCACCTTGACGTCGCCGAACTCCTTGCCGACCACGTGCAGCGCGTTGACGACAGCGGCGCCGACAATGATCGAGGTGCCGTGCTGGTCATCGTGGAAAACCGGGATCTTCATGCGCTCGCGCAGCTTGCGCTCGACGATGAAGCACTCGGGTGCCTTGATGTCCTCGAGATTGATGCCGCCGAAGGTCGGCTCCAGGCTGGCGATGATGTCGACCAGCTTGTCCGGATCGCGCTCCTCGATCTCGATGTCGAAAACATCGATACCGGCGAATTTCTGGAACAACACGCCCTTGCCTTCCATTACCGGCTTGGCCGCGAGCGGGCCGATGGCGCCGAGGCCGAGCACCGCCGTGCCATTGGTGATCACTGCGACGAGATTGGCGCGGGCGGTGACCGTGGAGGCCTCATTGGGATCCTCGACGATCGCCATGCACGCCGCCGCCACCCCGGGTGAATACGCCAGCGACAGATCCCGCTGCGTAGTCATCGCCTTGGTCGGCGTGACCTTGATCTTCCCCGGCGGGCTCTGGCGGTGGTACTCGAGGGCGGCCTGCTTCAGCTGATCGGAAATCGACATGAGCGCTTCTTGGGCATGGGTTGTCGGCCCAAGGATAGCTCGTGTGAATGGCGTGGGCGGGCTGAACCAAGAGCGACAGAGCCATCCACAGATTACAAGGATGAACAGCGGATTTCGCGGATAGAAGCCAGGACCCTAGTCTTTAATCAGCGCTTGTCCGCTTTTCATCCATGTAATCGGTGGATTGCTGTTGCTGTGTTGCAGGCGCCTCGGCTCAGCTCGCCCAGCCCGCAATCACCACGACGGCGACCAGGGCCAGCCAGACGATGAGCACGCGCCAGAGCAGGCGGCGGGCTTCTTCGACGGCGACGTTGGGTACGGGGGCGCCGTCTTCGCTGGCGAATTCTTCCTCGTCGAGGTCGACGGCGGCGCGGGCGGTGGCCGACAGGAAGCCCAGGTCGAGATGGAAGAAGCCCTGGCCGTGGGCCTCATGGTGGCCGCGCCAGGCGCGCGCGACGGTGTCGAAATCCGAGGCGAGCGCGAGTGCCAGGGTCATCAGCTGTGCCGGCAGCCAGGCGAATGCCGCATGCAGGCGTTCGGCGGCCTCGACCTGCAGTACCGGCAGGCTGCCGCGCAGCTCGGCCGACTGTGCGAGCAGTTGCAGCAGGCGATACGCCAGCGCACCGGCGGGCCCGAAGGCGACGAACCAGAACAGCGGGGCAAACCAGCGCGTGAGGCCAGCTGCGAAGACCGCTTCGACGAGATCGGCACTGCGCGCATCGCGGCCTTCCGTATCCGAGCCGAGTGCGGCGAGCGCTTCGGCGCGTTCACCGGCGGTTTCGGCGCGTGCGGCGCGGCGCGCATCGGCGTCGAGATCACGCGGGCCCCAGCACAGGAACAGGACCACCGTGCCATAGACGAAATTGAGCAGGCCCTTGAGCGCGTCATCCAGCACCCAGTCGATGAGGCCGGCAATGCCGACCAGCGGCACCAGGATCAGCGCCAGGCCAAACCCCCCGCGCCACCATTCGCGCTCGCCGAAGCGTGCTGCGAGGTAAGCAAGGTAGTCGCGCAGCCACAGGAACTGGCGCAGCCGGGTGAGTTCCGGCGCGACCGTCCCCAGCACCAGCACGATCAGGATGGCGAGCAAAGCCAGGGCCATCGACACGCCTCCGCACTCAAAGCGCTATTTGACCAGGGTTCGCGCGCAAGTGCGAACTCGAAGGTGGCCCGGGTACGCCGGAGGCGCACCGGGGCAGCGTCGAGCCGCCTAACGCACTTCGATGTGAAGAAGTCGTCGGCAGTCACAGCGACAGCGTAAACTAGCCGCTGCGGCCCCCCGCACCCCCTTGCCGATCGTCGCTCCCGCCCACCGGCGCTAGCGGCACTCACGACTCATGTAGAGGTTCCAAGATGTTCGGAGACAAGAAAAATCCTATGAAGACCACCGCGCCTGGTGCCATCGAATCGCTGGTATTTGAGCGCATGAGCATCGTCGGCGACGTTCATTTTTCGGGCGGTCTGCAGGTCGAGGGCAAGATCAAGGGCACGGTCATTGCCGACGATTCCAGCGACGCCTTCCTGCACATTTCAGAACGTGGCAAGGTCGAGGGGCAGGTGCACGTGCCGCAGGCGGAGATCCACGGCGAGTTGCTCGGCGATGTCACGGCCGAACGCCTCAAGCTCGGCACCACCGCGCGCATTCGCGGCAACATCTATTACAAGGTGCTGGAAATGGCCGCCGGGGCTCAGATCAACGGCCAGATGGTGCACCAGGATGAACCGCGCAAGCAGCTGAGCAAGCCGGAGTCCGGCGTCGCCTCTTGAAGCGCGCATGACCCGCACCCACATAGACGCTTCGAAACGACAGGCAGCCCGATGAGCGCAAGCACCGACCAGATGCAGTTCACCAGCGCCGCCGCGCACAAGGTGCGCGAACTCATGGTCGACGAGGGCAACCCGGCGCTCAAGCTGCGCGTCTACATCCAGGGCGGTGGCTGTTCGGGCTTTCAGTACGGTTTCGGTTTCGAGGAAGACGGCCAGGATGACGATCTGGCGGTGGAGACCGATGGCGTCACCCTGATCGTCGATCCAGTGAGCCTGCAGTACCTGAGCGGCGCGGTCGTTGACTACTCCGAGAGCCTGACTGGCGCGCAGTTCGTGATTCGCAACCCGAACGCGAAAACGACCTGCGGTTGCGGCTCGTCGTTCGGCGTCTGAGGCGAGTGGCATCCTGGGTCGGCCAATTGCTCGGCGCCGGATTGCGGGACCTGAGCTAGTGGCTGCCGAACGCCGCAGCGCCCGCAACCTGTTCACCGGTATCCCGCTGGACCGTTCTGCCGAATGGCGCGAACGTGCTGATCGTGGCGAGCTCGGCGCCAGTGTTGCCAGCGCGCTGGCGTTCCACATCAGCGCACGCGGCGAAGTGTTGATGGCTGGCGACTTGCTGGTCGATGCGGCGCTGGATTCCGCGCTCATCGGGCTGGGGGAGCAGGTTCTCTTCCTCGGCACCAGCAACGGCCGCGCAATCTTCGCGCGCGTGGCAGAGGATGCCGCGCGCGCCGGGCTCGAGATCGAACCGCAGCGCTGGGTGGATCTGCGGCTCGCCGCCACTCAATTGCCCGCCGCCGATGCCGGTTACGCTGCCTACGCGCGCGCCTTGGTGCACTGGCATGCGCGCCATCGATTCTGCGGCGCGTGCGGCCATCCGACCACGGCGGAGTCGGGCGGCCATCGGCGTCGCTGCAGCAATCAGGCCTGCGCACTGGAGCATTTCCCGCGTCTCGACCCGGCCATCATCGTGCTGGTCGAGTTCGAGGGCCGCTGCCTGCTCGGCCGCCAGGCCAGCTGGCCATCGCTGCGCTACTCAGTGCTGGCAGGATTCGTCGAGCCTGGCGAGAGCCTGGAGGATGCGCTCCGGCGTGAAGTGGCGGAGGAGTCGGGCGCGATAGTCGTCGAATGCGACTACCACTCGTCGCAGCCGTGGCCGTTTCCGTCCAGCCTGATGCTCGGCTTCACCGCGCGCGCGGCCAGCGCCGATCTCACCTATGGCAGTGAGCTCGAACACGCGGCCTGGTATTCCCCGGCCGAGATGCTCGCCGCCGTCCGCGCCGGCGAGCTCAAGCTGCCGCCCAGGGTCTCGTTGTCCTCGCGCCTGATCGAGGACTGGTTTGAGGAACGTACCGGCACCAGCGCCGAGGTGCTGTTCCCGAAATAAGTTTCGGTTTCGGTTTCGGTTGTCGGTTTGAGAGGGCAGCGTGGCGCCCGAGCTTTCCCGAAACCGAAACCGAAACCGAAAGCCCAAACCCGCTTCACGCCCCCTTGGCGGTCGCTTCCTTCCACACGAACTCGCGTTCGACCGCGCCGCCACCGTCCGGGAGTACGCGGACCTTCACCGAGGCGGGAGTGAAGCCTTCCGGCAGCATGAGCAGGCCATTGATCTGCTGAAAGTATTTGAACGAGAACGGCAGGCTGGTTAAGTCGCTGCCGAGCTTGTCGAGGGCCAGGCGCACGCTGGCGCCGCCCTGGGTGCCGCCAACCGTGACTTCGATCTTGCCGGACGCGAGGCGATTGCGCTTCAGGTTCTGGCTCAGGGTGAGCGCGAACTGCCAGGCGCGTGCGTCCTCGGTGCGCTGGGCTTCGAAGCTGTGAACGGCCACGCCGGTCTGTTGCGAGCCGCCCTCCATCAGGCGCTGGTAGAAACCAAGATCGTTGCGCAGTGCCGCGATCTCGTCCTGGCGCGCGCCGAGCGAGGTCTGCAGCTCCTGGGCAGCGCGCTCGGCGACCTGCTCGCCGCGCTGGTGCTGGGCAACCTGTACCTCGAGCTTCGCGATCTGCGAACGCGCAGCCTCGAGTGCTTCGCGACTGTGCTCGAGCTCGATCGACACCGCGCCCAGTTGCGGCGCCAGGCCGGCGCGGACGAAATAGTAGAGCGCCCCCAGCGTTGCGCCCCAGGTAACGGCGATCAGCAGGCCGACGCGCCACGGCCGGCGCGGATCATGCGCGACCACCCGCAGGCGGCTGGGCGGAGCTGAGCTCATGGGCGGACAGATCGGTACAAGGGAACCTGCAATGGCTTGCGGTGCAGCGCGGCGGCACGTTTAGGGCACTTCACGGGTGCTGGCAACGGCTGAGTTGGCGGCGACTTATAGACGCGCTTTTGCGGCGCCCACAAGAGCTTGGGTGAAGTTGTTCATCCCCGCCTCGCAAACAAAGGTGTGGAACCTGGAGCGCGGGCTTTTGCAGCCGAAGCTGACTGGTATAGTCGATCCATTCAGCGGAGCTTGCCGTGCTGCCCAGGGATGACTCACAGCAAAACGCGGAACTGCGGCAGGCTTTTTTAAAGCACCTGCCACGGCGCGTGGATACGGTGCGCAAACGCGGCCATCGCGTCTGTCGCGGCGTGTGGGACGTCAATACGGTCACGCTGCTGTTCCAGGATGTGCAGGGTCTCGCTGGCGCTGCCGGGCGCTATGGCCTAGTTGACGCGAGCGAGCGCCTGTTCCAGATCGAGCAACTGCTGGCGCCTTTCATTCGCCAGTTGCGCATGCCGACCGCGGAAGATCGCAGCGCCATCGAAGCCTTGCTCGACGCACTCGCGGCGGCAGCCGAGCCTCCCGCGCCCACGGTGCGCAGCGCCCGCGATTTTATGGTGGCCGCGCCCGAAAAGCTGGTTTCCGGCAGCATTCCCATCGCGCTGACGCCGCCGGCCGAGTATTGGCGTCGCTTCAGCCATCGCGACGTGACCATGCTGAGCAGCGAGCACAGCGGGGAGGCTCCCAAGGTGCTGGCCTTGCGGGCCGCGCCGGGTGTCGATACCGGTCCGGCCGGAATGCCGAGCCTGACTGAGCTGTCGTCGCGTCTGGTCAATGCCACCTCGGTCTTTGGGCTGGAAGCCGCCCATGCCGATCACGACGAGCGCAAGCGCGTTGCTGCGGCGGCGCCGGTCGCGCCGGTCGCGCCGGCCCTGCCACCCGAAGTCGTGCGCGAAGTGGCCGCCGCCAAACCGGCGTTGCGCCCACGGACCGGGCGCGTGTTCTATCTCTCCGATATCGCGCCTTTCGGGCGCGAGCTCAGTGCCCAGGTCACCGGCTTCGGCTATGTGGTCGAGCGCCTGGAAAGCCCTGAAGAGCTCAAGGAGATGCTGGGATCGCTGGCGCCGGATCTAATCGTCATCGACAGCGGCTTCTTCGATCAGATCGAGCACCTCGGCGAGTTCGTCAAGCGGGTACGTCAGCGCGTCCCGGGACGCTTGCCGCTGCTGGCTTTCTCCGAGAGCAATGATCTCAACGCGCGTCTCAAGGCGATGCGCGCCGGTGTCGACGCCTTCGTGCCGCTGCCGATGCCGGCGCACGAGGCGGCACTGCGCGTGCGCGAGCTCATGCAGGCCGAGGGCGACGATCCCTTCAAGGTGATGATCGTCGAGGACGACCGCTCGCAAGCCATGTTCGCCGAGTCGGTGCTGCGCAAGGCCGGGATGGAGTGCCTCGCCGTCACCGAGCCGCTGGATACGCTGGAGAAGCTCGAGCGCTTCAAGCCTGACCTGATCCTGATGGATCTCTACATGCCGAATATCTCCGGCATGGAGCTCACCGCGATCATTCGCGAGCGCGATCAGTTCATCAACACGCCGATCGTGTTCCTTTCCGGCGAGCAGGATTCGGAGAAACATTTCGAGGCGCTTTCGGCCGGCGGTGATGATTTCCTGTCGAAGCCGATTCGTCCCAAGTTCCTGATCTCCGCGGTCACCAATCGCGCTCGCCGCGCCCGCCTGCTGGCGCGTAAACGCGTGCTCGATCCGAAGGATTCGACGACCGGGCTGTTCCACCGCACCTTCGTCATCGATCGCTTGAACGACCTGCTCGCCAGCGAGGAGCGTGCGCAGCAGAGTGGCGGCGTGCTCTTCATCGAGATCGAAGGCGCGCAATCGCTGCGTGAGCTCAAAGGTCTGGTGGTCTACGAGCCACTCATGCGGCAAGTTGGCGCCACCATCGCCAGCTTCGCTCGTCCCGACGAGCTGGCCTCGCGCTACGGCGACTCGAGCTTCCTGCTCCTGAGCCCCGCGCGCGATCTCGCCGAGCTGGAGAAGCTGGCGCGGCAGATGGTCGATGGTCTGGCGCAGGAACTGGTCGAGGTCGACCACCACAGCGTGCCGGTTTCCGGCCGCATCGGCATTGCCGGCTTCACGCCGCAGATCGCGGATGCCGCCGACATGTTGAATGCCGCGGAGCGTGCCTGTTCACGCGCCAAGCCGACGCCTGGCGCCAATGTGCAGATCTACAAGCCCGAGGTGATCGCGGGTACCGGCGGGATTGCCGACGCGATCCGGCGGGCGTTGGCGAGCGACGGCTTCCAGCTGCTGTTCCAACCGATCGTCTCGTTGCACTCGACTGGCGAGGAGCAGTACGAAGTGCTGTTGCGCCTGCGCGGCGATGCCGGCGAGATCATCGGCGCACAGGAAGTGATCGACGCCGCGCGCAAAGCCAACCTGGTCGCTGCCGTCGATCGCTGGTGCCTCGCGCAGTGCCTGCGCGTGATCGAGGATCGCAAGCGCCAGGGCCGTCCCGTACGCCTCTTCGTCAACCAGGCGGTCGAGAGCACGCTCGACGATGAACGCATTCCGTGGCTTCGGCAGCAGTTGGAGACGCGGCGCATCGCGCCGGATGCGCTCACCCTGGAGCTGCGCCTGTCGGACGTGCTCGCGCACATGCGCGAGGCACTCGCTTTCTTCGAGGCGATCCGCAAGCTCGGCGTCAAGGTGGTGGTCGACGAGTACGACGGCGGGCTCACCGCGCTGCAGTTGCTGAGCGTGGTTTCCGCCGACTACCTGAAGCTGTCGGACCGTTACACCAAGTCCAACGGCGGGGCCGAATATGCGAATGAGCTGCGCACGCTGGTGCGCGCCGCCCACGATGGCGGCAAGTATGTGATCGCGGCCAAGGTCGAGACGGCGCAGAGCGCCGCATCGCTGTGGACCATGGGAGTGGATTTGATCCAGGGGAATTTCGTGCAACAGCCGGGCACCGAACTGGGTTTCGATTTCAGCGCTTCAGCGCTGTGAACGTGAGCATCGCTTCGCGGATGAATCGATTCGAACGTTGACCGCGTTCAGGGAGTAACACATGCAGAGCGGTTCGGGAGCGAGTACGGAAATCTGGCGCCGGCAGTCAGGCGTCGAGTCCGTGTTGTATTGGTGTGCCGGTGGGCTGATCTTCGCGCTGCTGACGGCGCTTGCGGTCAGCGGCTGGGCGACTTCGAGCGTGCTCCTGATCTGGACCATCTCGCAGTTGGTCCTGGCAGTCGCTGCCGTTGGCGCGTTCTTCTTCATGCGCCGCGATGCCGAGCGCGCGTTCATCGCCGCGCAGGCGATCCTCATCCTGAGTGCGTTGTCCTGGGGTACGGCCGGGGTCGCCCTCGGCAGCCTGCCGGATGGCTCCTACAACATGCCGATGCTGCTGACCATTGCCGGGCTCGCCACCGCGAGCGTATGGCTGTTCGCCAACGAGATCTTCCTGCTGGTCGGCGTGCTGGTGGTGCTGCTCTCACCGATGATTTTCATGTTGCTCGGTGGCCGCGAGAGCGAGTGGACGGCGGCCTTGCTGTCGGTACTGCTGGTGATCGGCAACCTGCTGATCTCGCGGCGCATTGCAGTGATGGCGCGCCAGGAGCGAGTGAACCAGCCGGCGGCCCCGCGTCCGGCGCAATTGCAGCCGGTCGGGATGACCCCCTCGCACTCGCTGACCATCGAGCCGGGCGAGCTCGCGCACCTGCGCACCGAGCTCGAGCGCCACCGGAACCTGGAAAAGGACATGGCCGCGGCCAAGCAGGCGGCCGAAGGCGCCAACATGGCCAAGGGCGAGTTCCTGGCCACCATGAGCCATGAAATCCGCACGCCGCTCAACGGCATCATCCCCCTGCTCGAAATCTTGAAGGACACCAAGCTCGAGCCGGACCAGCGCGACTACTTGAATACCGCCTACACCTCGTCGAAGCACCTGCTGCGCATCATCGACGACATCCTCGATTACTCGAAGATCGAGGCCAACAAGCTCGAGCTCGAGCAGGTGGGCCTCAATCTCAAGGAAGTGATCGAATCGGTCACTCGCCTGATGGAAAAGACGGCAGAGGCCAAGGGTCTGCGCATGACCGTGACCCTGGATCCCAACGTGCGCCTCGCCTGTCGCGGCGATCCGGTGCGCCTGCGCCAGGTGCTCTCCAACCTGGTCAGCAATGCCATCAAATTCACCGACAAGGGCTCGGTCAGCATCCAGGTCAGCAAGCGTGGCGAGACGCGCACGCACACCGAGCTGCTGTTCGCCGTGCGCGATACCGGCGTCGGCGTCTCCCAGGAAAAATCCGAGAAGCTGTTCCAGCCCTTTGCCCAGGCCGACACCTCGACCACTCGCAACTACGGTGGTACCGGGCTCGGCCTGGTCATCTGCAAGCGCGTCGTCGAGCTCATGGGCGGCAAGATCGGGCTCAAGAGCGAACTCGGCAAGGGCTCGGTCTTCTGGTTCAGCGTGCCCTTCCTCAAGGCCATCGGCGACGTCAGCTCCAATCGCCGTGACCTGTCCGGTTCGCGCGCGCTGCTGGTCAGCAGCGATCCCAAGCTGATCCAGCGCCTGACCGGCCTGTGCCAGTCGTGGGGCGCCAGCCAGATCGCCACCAACACGACCGCCGATGCGCTGAGCAAGCTCAAGTCTTCGGCGACGCTCGGCGACAACTGGTCCTTCGACGTGGTCATGGTCGATCTGGGCACCATGCGCAGCACCGCCCCTGCGCTGGCGCGAAACGTCATTCGCGAACCGGTGCTCGAACGCCTGAAAGTGTTGTTCATCGAAGGCGACGAAGGCGCTCCGCCGGACCTGCCACAGGAAGGCTCGCGCATCGCCAGCGTTCGCCGCGCCTTCAACGAAAGCGAAATGACGGCGCTGCTCAACAAGCTGCTCGAGGTCGAGGGCGGCGGTGAGCGGCGCTTCAACCTGATGGAGGAAGCAGCCCGGTTGGGCATGGACAGCACGCCCGAGCCGCGCTCGGTGGTCGAGGCGCGCCCGGCCGGCGAAGAGCCGTCGCCCGACGCGGTGCTCGCCAAGCTCAGCGGGCACGCGCTCCTGGTCGAGGACAATCCGGTCAATCGCCAGGTCGCGCAGCGCCTCCTCAGCCTGATCGGCATCACCTTCGACGTCGCCGAAAACGGCAAGGAAGCGTTCGAGATGATGGGCCGTGGCGGCTTCGACGTAGTCCTGATGGACTGCCAGATGCCGGTCATGGACGGCTACACGGCCACCCGATCGCGGCGGACGCTCGAACAGGAGCGCAGCTTGCCGCGCGTTCCGATCATCGCCATGACCGCCAATGCGATGGCGGGCGATCGCGAGAAATGCCTGGCTTCCGGCATGGACGACTACATGTCCAAGCCACTCAATCGCGGTCTGCTCGAGCAGACGATCCGCAAATGGATGCCGAAGAATCGCAAGCCAACGGCCGCACCCGTGGCAGCCACGCCGGCGGCACCGATCGCACCGCCACCCGCGCCGGTCCGCATTTCCGAGCCGGTCAAGATGACGCCTTCGGCCCCGGCGATCAACGAGAGCATCGTCAACGAACTGATCGACGTGATGGGCAGCGAATTCACTTCGCTGGTGAAGGTCTACCTCGAAGACACGCCGAAAAACCTGGGCATCCTCACCGCCGCCGCCGAGCGCAATGACATCCAGGGAATGATCGCGCCCGCGCATTCACTCAAGTCGACCAGCGCCAACCTCGGGGCGATGGCACTCTCCGACCTCGCCAAGCTCATCGAACACGGCGCTCGCTCGAGCACCCTGCGCGACGCGATCGGCATGGCTCGCCAATCCAATGTCGAATTCCGGCGCGCGTCGGATGAGCTGTTGCGGTTGTTGAAAAGCGCGGTGGGGTGAGAAGCGGCGCTTAGACGGCGCAGCCGTCTGCCGCTTCGAACGCCCGCAAGCTTGCTTGCGGGCTGGGCGAGGACCCTGCAGCCGAAGCCCACGAGTAATCGAAGCCAATTTGGAGTGCGGCGCTCCGCGCCGCTTTGGATGCAACCTATCGCAGTTTATTCGATTCAGAAGGTGATAATCAAACCTTCTTCGATCGCAATATTGACCTCAGTGCAAAACGACGCTGGGCGCTAGCACAAGAACCGTTGTACCGATCGGAGAACTTAGAACCCTACCAGCAATGGTTTGATTCCCAACAATCGAGCTGACCCACGCACCCTCACATTTCAATAACCAATATGCAAACATTCGGAATTCTCGGCTTCACGTTTGGACTAATCGCATTTGTGATGGTCAACAAACTCACCCAAGATGTTAAGAAATTGCAGAGGCAGATGGAAGACATAAAAAGGCGATTTCCTTCTGCCCAAAATTCTTAATCACCGCGTCGCCAGCCATACACAAGCACGACAGCCTCATCAACCGGATCGAAAACCCAGCCATACCTAGAACCGACAAGTTTTGTGCCTTACTTGTTCAACTTATTACCTTTCATACACTAGATCGATCGCGGCTTTACTACTTTTAGAAGTGAACAGCAAAAAGCTGTCATTAGCCGATCGGATTAACCTCATGACACGATTTCTTTAGTTATTAAGTGGTCACTTCAATATCATTACCGATGCCACTATT
>JANPJV010000051.1:0-8321 GCA_031425695.1 Rhodanobacteraceae bacterium
CCGGCCTCGCTCGCTGCCCGTTCGATGGCGAACAACCCGCCTATTTGCTCGACGGCCTCATGCGCGAGCACGCGCTGGCCGTTCTTGTCTGCCAAGACGGCGATCTCGAAGAACTTGCGCCGAGCGTGCGCCCAGCAGCCGCCCTCGCGGATCTCGGGTCGTTGCCGATACAACTCATCGTAGTTGCTGGCCGCGTCCGCCTGCAGATAGCCGCCGGACCAGGATCGAAGGAACTGGCGGACGTGCGATCCGGCTTTGTCGACGGTGACAACAAACACTGGACAGTCGAGTTTCAGATTTTTCCGACACGAGCCGGGTGTGATTTCGGAGTGCAACGGAGGTTCGTCGCGCCGATGCTGGCGCCATGACCTACGCCCGCTCGATCCTCGTCCCGCCCAGTTCACCTGGCACCTATCACTGCGTATCTCGCTGCGTGCGACGAGCTTGGCTCTGCGGTGAGGATCGCGAGAGCGGTCGCTCGTACGAGCACCGGCGCCAATGGGTGGAGGATCGGATTCGCAAACTGGCAGACATCTTTGCTGTCGCCGTCTGGGGCTACGCGGTGATGAGCAACCATTTGCACGTCGTCGTGCAGATTGTGCCGCAGGCCGCTGCACAGTGGTCCGCAGATGACGTCGCGGCCCGATGGCTGCGTTTGTATTCGCGACAGGACCAAGACGTTGGGAAACGAGCAGAAGCACGAACAACACGGGACAGTCGAGTTTCAGATTTTTCCGACACGAGAGAGGCGTGTTTTCGGACTGCACTGAAGGGTCGTCGCGCCGATGCTGGCTCCATGACCTACGCCCGCTCGATCCTCGTTCCGCCCAGTTCGCCGGGCACCTATCACTGCGTGTCTCGCTGCGTGCGCCGGGCTTGGCTTTGCGGCGAGGATCGCGAGAGCGGTTGCTCTTACGAGCACCGGCGCCAGTGGGTGGAAGATCGGATTCGCGAGCTGGCCGACATTTTCGCGGTCGCCGTCTGGGGTTACGCGGTGATGAGCAACCACTTGCACGTAGTCGTGCAGATCGTGCCGCAGGCGGCGGCGCAGTGGTCCGCAGACGACGTCGCGGCCCGCTGGCAACAACAACACCGGACACCCATGAATCAGAATCTTCCGAACGCCGGTGCGGGCTAATTCTGACTGACGGGTAGCGGGGGCAGGGCGATGCTGGCTCCCATGACTTACGCCCGCAGCCAATTGATCCCGCCGAGTTCGCCTGGAACATTCCATTGCGTGTCGCGCTGCGTGCGGCGTGCGTTTCTGTGCGGGGCCGATAGCTACACCGGTCAGTCTTTCGAGCATCGACGGCGCTGGGTTGAGGATCGGCTGCACGAGCTCGCGGATGTCTTCGCGGTCGCGATCTGGGGATATGCGGTGATGAGCAATCACCTGCACGTCGTCGTTCAGACGTTACCGGAGGCGGTCGAGGCGTGGTCTGACGATGAGGTTGCGACCCGTTGGACTAGGCTTTTTTCTAGGCAGGACGCCGACGAGCAATTGCGTGCACAGGTCCTCGCGGGCAATGCCGACCGGATTGCGACTCTGCGCGGTCGCCTGTCTGATCTCTCCTGGTTCATGCGCTGCCTTTCAGAACCCATCGCCCGGCGGGCGAATCGGGAAGACTCGTGCAAGGGGCGGTTCTGGGAAGGTCGATTCAAGTGTCAGGTGCTTCTCGACGAGGCATCCGTTGTGGCCGCGATGGCGTATGTAGACCTCAACCCCGTCCGCGCCAAGATCTGCGAATCGCTGGATGAGTCGCACCACACTAGCGCGAAGCAGAGGATCACGGAGATCGCCGCGAGTACGTCGGCAGCCAATCGGTCGCTGGGACCGATCGCCGGATTGCGTGGCTTCGGCATCCTGTCGATGAGCCAAGCCGACTATTTGGCCCTGGTCGACTTCACCGGTCGCCAGATCCGCCCTGGCAAGCGTGGTGCCATTACCGGGCCGCCGCCCGCTGCCCTACGGCGCCTGGGTTACGGATCCGAACAGTGGACTCGACAGGTCATGGCGGTGGGATCGAGCTTTAACCGCGCGGTGGGCCAAGTCGAGAGCCTGGTGGAGAAGGCAATCGAGATCGGGCAGTTCTGGCTCAGGGGTGTTTCGGTCGCGCGGGCGCTGGCATCAAAGGTCGCCGGCGCAAGTTGACGGAGCATCAAGTGCGCTGAAGCGACGTAATTTCGTCGATCTCCGATGCCTTGAGGCTGTCTGCTTGGCTTGCTTTCGATCTTGAAACCTGGGCGGCCGGGTATTGTCCCTCCGCGCATCTTCCGTAGAAATCTTGGGTGTCCCAGTTCTTGCCAGTTCTTGGTATAAATCTTGGGTGTCCCAGTTCTTGCCACTTCGAGTCAGAGCTGGATCAAACGGGTGATCCGTCCAGTGGGCATGCATTAGCGCGTGTCTGCTTCCAGGCGGTGTTTCGTACAGGGCACGTTTGAGACATGGATCTGGCTGGGGTTTGGTTCGGCTTGGGTTGGCGTACACTGGACGACATCCAGCGCAGACATTGCATTGGGTCTCCTTTTTTTGTCCGCGAATCGGGTTTCTTGCGAGCGCAGTCGGATGGCTTCGCCGCGACGAGCCAGTATCGATTTACTGGGGGTCAGTGGAATCGGCGTCACAGCACGGAGAAAGCGCACCATGCGAGCCCAGTTACTGCGAAGCTCTTGTCCGATCCTGTTGACCCTGGCACTCGCATTTCCTTGTTTCGCTGCCGCCTCACCACTGCTGCAAAGCGACGACGAGACGGAGGTGTCGGCAGTCGACGAGCCAATGGCCGAGGATGAGTCGAACAACTGGGAAGAGCAGGCAGGCGAGGCGGTGAGCGAGTCAGCCGAGCAGTACGATGAATCGGCAGACGAGGAAGGTCAGGGTGAGGCCGAACAGGATGAAGCCGACCACCCCACGGCGGTAGAGGGCGACGTAGAGACCGAAGCCCGGCCCGAAGAGCAGCAGGGCGACGAGGCGGAGGAGGCCTGGAGCGATGAATCCAGCGCGGCCGCAGGGCAGGCCGACCCGTCAGAGGGCGGCGAGGATGGCGAGCCCGTGGCTGAAGGGCCCGATGCCGAAGTACCACCACCGGCTGCTCCACCACCGCCACCGCCACCCGCTGGCGCAGACCAGCCCGATCCCGTGCCGAAGGAGCTGAGGAGCTGGTGGGAAGAATCGAAGACCTACTACACAAAGCCGCCGGCTTACGACACCGAAGCGCAGTGCACGCAGGTGCACGGTGCTGCCAACTGCTACAAGGGAAATCACGTTGAGGGCGATTCTGTAAAAGTCTATTTCGGTTGTCTCCCGGGCTGGGAGGGGTTCTCCTGCGAATGGGAAGGCGAAGGCGGTGGCACAGGAAACATTCATGTGTGCACATCGAAGAAAGAAGATGTCGTCGGAACCGTTATGTTTCAAAAATGCCGAGGCAGGGACGATTGGTGACGAGGTTTCCCGCAGTTACACGGGACAACGCACGGACGCCACCGCCCTCGATCCGGCGCATATGGCAGCGCACCAACGCGGGACCAGTTCATCAGGAGCCCGACGGCTTGGCTGCTGGACTCGAGTCAATCAACCTGTCGCGGAGGGCTGGACAACAAGATCAGTTCCGGCCGCAGTGAGCGCCCTTGATCAGATCCTGGATAAATCCTCTTCAAGGGTTCCGCCCGCTTGGTCCGGAGAATCGTGGGTGTCCCGGTTTTCGGCCGCCAGATCCGACCCCATAAACGCGGCGCCATCACAGGGCCCTTGCCCGCTGCACTTTGACAACTCGGGTACCGCTCCGAGCAATGGACTCGACAGGTGATGGCCGTTGGCTCGAGCTTCAACCGCGCTGTGGGTCAAGCGAACGACATTGGACACCCATGAATCAGAATCTTCCGACACGGCCTTGGCCGGTTCTCTGACTGACGACTTGCGAGGGTCAAGTGATGCTGGTCACCATGACCTACGCCCGCAGCCAGCTCATCCCACCCGGTTCACCCGAAACCTTTCACTGCGTGTCAAAATCCATAATACCGGACACCCATGAATCAGAATCTTCCGACACGGCCTTTGGCCGGTTCCCTGACTGACGGCCTGCAAGGGTCGGGTGATGCTGATCACCATGACCTATGCCCGCAGCCAGCTCATCCCACCCGGTTCACCCGGAACCTTTCACTGCGTGTCGCGTTGCGTGCGGCGAGCGTTTTTGTGTGGGGCGGATAGCTACACCGGACAGTGCTTCGAGCATCGCCGGCAATGGGTCGAGGATCGCCTGCACCAGCTCGCGGATATCTTCGCCGTCTCAATTTGGGGCTACGCGGTGATGAGCAATCACCTCCACGTCGTTGTGCAGACGCAGCCGGAGGCGGTGGAGGGGTGGTCCGATGAAGAGGTTGCGGTCCGTTGGGTGCGCCTTTTTTCGATTCAGGAGACGGACGACCAGATGCGGGCCGAAGTTCTGGCTGGAAACGCGGATCGCATTGCCGTGCTGCGCGGTCGCCTGGCTGATCTCTCTTGGTTCATGCGGTGCCTGTCGGAACCGATCGCTCGACGAGCGAACCGGGAGGACTCGTGCAAGGGCCGATTTTGGGAGGGTCGGTTCAAATGCCAGGTTTTGCTCGATGAACCATCAGTCGTGGCCGCGATGGCGTATGTAGACCTCAATCCCGTTCGCGCAAAGATCTGCGATTCTCTGGAAGATTCGCACCACACCAGCGCGAAGCAGAGGATGACCAAGATTGCCGCAAATTCGTCGGCAGGCGATCGGTCGCTGGCGCCGGTTGCCGGATTGCATGGCTTTGGCGTCCTGTCGATGAGCCAGGCCGATTACTTGGCCCTGGTCGACTTCACCGGTCGCCAGATCCGCCCGGACAAGCGTGGTGCCATTACCGGGCCGCCGCCCGCTGCCCTACGGCGCTTGGGCTACGGGTCCGATCGCTGGACGCGGCAGGTCATGGCCGTGGGATCGAGCTTTAACCGCGCTGTGGGTCAGGTCCAGAGCCTGGTTGAAAAGGCAGTCGAGATCGGTCAGTTCTGGCTCAGGGGTGTTTCGGTCGCGCGGGCGTTGGCAAGGGTTGCCGGCGCAAGTTGACGACACATCGAGTTTGCTGAGTCAACGTAAGCAGATTCATCTGAAGCCCGCTGGCGGAGCCGCCTACCGCCTCAACCGCCGGTTCCGGAGCTGATGCCGCGGTCCATTCATGCCTGATCCGGTGCAATCCAAGCGCAGAGCCAATTTGCGGCAAGCCACCAATTTCCTTGGCTGAGATTCGGCGCCAAACAGATCCCTGTACGGCAAGCCTCTGTAGATCTTGGGTGTCCCAGTCCCTCCCGATCTTGGGTGTCCCAGTCCCTCCGTCCCAGTCCCTCCTGTGCACATCCAAGCGCACCACCAAGACGCCGTATACGTATCCGAGTACCGATCCGCTTCAGCAGGTAAAAAGGGTTCGTTGAGCAAGGTAACTGAGAAAACACACCTGCCAACAGCAACAGCGGCAGCCGAACACGGGTTCCCGTGAGGGGATCAATTGCGCCCAAACTGCCGTCAGTCAGCGAAAAACAGCATCAAGAGAAAGTGCGGTTTGCGGTTGACGGGAGGCGTCCATACGTGTCCTTGTTGGCACTCTTGTTGGCACTGGGCATTGGCAGTGCCGTACTGATCGGCGGGATCGGCTTCATGTTCAACCTGCCCAGGGCCTGATCAGCCCGAAGCCCGGTGCGGTCGACCTTATCCCGGGTGGGCGGCCTGGGCGTCCGCCGACTCCACCCGATTCCGCCCTGCCGACTTCGCCCGCAGAAGCGCAGCATCGGCAAGGCAGTACAGGGCGTCGACCGAGGCGCTGTCCGCCGGCAGGGCGGCGGCGCCGAGGCTCATCGTCACCCGCAGTTCGCGACCGTCGTGGAGCACGGTCTCGGCCTCGATGCTGCGACGGATGCGTTCGCCGGCCTGATGCGCCTCGGCCAGATCGGAATTCGGCAAAAGCACGGCAAATTCTTCGCCGCCGAAGCGCGCGACCAGATCGCCGGGCCGCGATTGCGCCTGGAGCACCCGACCGACCATGGCCAGCACCGCGTCGCCGGCCTGATGGCCATGGCGGTCATTGACCGCCTTGAACCAGTCGATATCGCCGACCACGAAGCCCACCGAGGGCCTTTCGCGGCGTGCGCTGGCCACGGCAGGCCCGGCCAGCGCGGTGAATCCGCGTCGGGTGAGTACCCCGGTGAGCGCATCGAGATTGGCCAATCCCTCCAGCCGACGCCGCATCCGTTCGGCTGCCAGCAGGATCACGCCGAGGGTCATCAGCACCAGTCCGCCGTGGTTCCCGATCAGATACAACGACAGCAGGCCCTTGGACGAACCAGACATCAGGATGGCCACGCCGCCACCGATGATGATGCCGACCCGCACTACCACCGCCGCAGCCAGCACCACCAGGCCGGCCAGCACGACCTTTCCGCCGAGCCCGAGGCGCAGCTCTGGACTGCCCACCACGATGCGGATGCCGAGGCTGATCGAGGCACCGTACAGCGCGATGAATACCGCCACGCGCCACGGACCATCTTCGGCGCGGACCGACAGCAATCCACCGAGCACATAGGCCAGAACGGTCGCAACCACCCAGTACGGAATGCGCGCCGAGCCGCCGAAGAAATACTGCAGTGTGACGCCGAGCAGCGCTGCCGACGGCAGGAAAAACAGATTCGGCAACAGCTGCGGCGGGCCCCAGGGCAGCGCGATCGAATAGGCCACCAGCAGCAACCCACAGGCATTCCCGGCGAGGGTGAGCGACCACAGACCGATGCCGCGCACATCTTCACGGTGGCCGGCGCGCAGGCTGACCGCGACCAGCGCCAGCAGGGCGTGGGTCAGCGCCATCATCACCACCACCGTGCGTTCGTCGAGCATGCCTCATCTCCGGCCCCAAGCCCGCCGCGCCCCCTGCGCTGCGGCTTCCTGCGTGAAGCCCAGCCGCCAGTGTGCACCTTATTGCCGCGGCGGGGCGCGGCGCAAGGCCCGGGCCGAGTGTTGACAATGCCCTGCAGGAGAGGTGCCGGCCCTCCCCACATCCAGCCGTAGACTCTTCTCAGGACTCTAAGAAATATGGCCCGATGGACAGAGTGCGGCGCATCGTTTGGCGCGGCTTGGCCGACAGGTTTCGCGTGTACGCTTTATTTCTCTTGCTCACTCTCGCTTTGGTAGCTCCCGCCGCGTCGACGGACGCCGAGGCCCTGCGGCTCGTGAACGAACTTGAGCAAGAAAGCGCAGCAGATCTGTTCGACATGCATGGGAACGCGGACGGTCGCCGATGTGGTGATGCCGGCCAACAACCTGATGCTGGTGTGGGGGCGTGGCAGAATCGTGCACGTCTGAGCGACGCCCCGAACGACGATTCAAATCCTGGAGTGATGCGATGCGACCGATCCGTGTGGCCGCGCTGTTGGCCTGTTGCGTGTGCGGCACCGTCGTGGCTCAGGACGATACGGGCTATCCCGAGGTGCGTTATCCCCAACTGCCGGCAAGCGAGGCAACCGTGCAGGCATTTGTGCCCGACGGCTGGACGATCGAATTCGAACATCAAGGTGACCTCAGTGAGGACGGCCGCGACGATGTGGTGCTGGTCCTGCGCATGCAGAATCCGGCAAACGTGGTCCAGAACGAGGGCCTTGGCCCCGACACGTTCGATACCAATCCGCGCCTGCTCGCGGTGCTGTTCGCCGAAGCGGCGGGCGGCTACCGGCGGGTGGTGCAGGACCGTGCGCTGATCCCGCGCCCGGATAACCCCGTGATGGACGATTACCTGGGCGACGGGGAGGCGATTCAGGTGCGACGCGGGGCGTTTACGGTGGCCCTGCATAGCTGGGCCAGCGCAGGAACCTGGTACACCGGCACGACCACCTTCACCTTCCGTCACCAGGACGGCTGCTTCCGGCTCATCGGCCACGACAGCAACTGGATGCATCGCGCCAGCGGCGAGACCGGCAGCACCAGTCTCAATTTCGCCGCAGGCAAGGGCATGTTCGAAGAGGGCACAATGGAGTCCGATGCGCCAACGCGTACGAAAACCCAGGCGATTCCGCGCAGCGAGCTGCCGTGCCTTGAGCGCATCGGCAACGGTTTCGAGTTCGATCCCGGTGTGAGATCGCCTTTCTCGGGCTGATCGTCGATCACCGGGGGCGTCGGCGGATTGTCGCCTACTCCCAGCAGAACGGATTCTGATGGGTGTCCAAGAAAGTGATGTCCCGACAACCTCGAAGACTCGGCGCACACCTCTGCGCGAACGCGGCTCCGAAGCATCGATCAAGATCCGGGGCAGGGTGCCATCCGATTGGCACCGGTGCT
>JANPJV010000052.1:0-2717 GCA_031425695.1 Rhodanobacteraceae bacterium
GAACGATCCGTGGCAGCGCCCCTACCAGTACCTCAACCCCGGCGTGAAGGGCGAAATCGACGTGATGTCGCTCGGCGCCGACGGCCAGCCCGGAGGCGAGGGCAAGAATGCGGACATCGGTTCGTGGCAATGATCCGTTGACGGCTCGCGGCTTCACGCTGATCGAGCTGCTGGTGGTGGTCGCGATCATCGCGATCGCTTCGGCCGGTGTGAGCTTCGCATTGCGCGACAGCGCAGCCACCAATCTCGAACGCGAAGCCCAGCGGCTCGCCGCACTGCTGGAATCGGGCCGCGCGCAATCGCGCAGCTCCGGCATCCCGGTGCGCTGGTATCCGGCAGACGGTGGCTTTCGCTTCGAAGGCGTCCCGCCCAAGGCCCTGCCGGATCGCTGGCTTGCCGAGGGCATGCAGGCCACGGGCCAGCTGCCGCTCCTGCTGGGCCCCGAACCGATCATCGGCCGGCAGGAGGTCGTGATCAGCAACACCGCGCAACCCGATCGCAGCCTGCGCATCGCGACCGACGGCCTGCGCCCGTTTGCAATCACCGCGGCAGAGGCGCCTTGAACCTGATGAAGCCGCAGCGTGGATTCACACTGATCGAGATCCTCGTGGCGCTCGCGATCGTCGGGATCGCGCTCGCGGCCGGCCTGCAGGCCACCAGCGCCCTCACCTCGAACGCGCTGCGCCAATCCAGCGTGCTGCTTGCACACATCTGCGCGGAGAACGAACTGGTGAAGGCGCGGCTGTCGCGGCAGATGCCCGACATCGGTGACTCGCGCGTCGCATGCGAGCAGGCCGGGCGCCAGTTCGAAGTCAGCGTCTCGGTGCTTCCGACGCCGAACCCGAGCTTCCGGCGCGTCGATGCGCAGGTCTTCGACACCAACGTGCCGGTGTTGCGGCTCTCGACCGTCGTGGGGCGCTACTGATGGCGCGGTCACGCATCGCGCGCGGCTTCACGCTGGTGGAGCTGCTTGTTGCGCTCTTCGCGCTGTCGCTGCTCGCGGTGCTGAGCTGGCGCGGGCTCGACGGCATGGTGCGCGCGCGCGCGCAGACCGAGGCGCGCGCCGACGAAGTGCTGACGCTGCAGATCGGCCTTGCGCAATGGTCGGCCGACCTGGAGGCGATCACGCCGCTGCCGGGGATGAAGGCGATCGACTGGAACGGCCGCGTGCTGCGCATGACTCGCCGCGGCACCTCGACGCCGTCGGACGGAATCCAGGTGGTGGCATGGACGCGAAGGGACGTGGAGGGCACCGGGACGTGGCTGCGCTGGCAGTCGCCGCCCGTCACCACGCGCGGCGACCTCGAGCAGGCTTGGTTGCGCGCGGACCAGTGGTCGCAGAACGCGGGAACCGACGACCGCGCGCGTGAGGTGGCGGTGACGCCGCTGGACGATTGGCAGATCTTCTTTTTCCGTCAGGACGCGTGGACCAACCCGCAGTCGAGCGACGTGACCACGTCGATCGTCGCGGCGGGGGGCGCGCAGCCACCCGCGCCGGGGGCAGTCGTGGGCGCCACACAAACGATGCCCGACGGCGTGCGGCTGGTGCTCATGCTGCCGGCGGGCCAGTCGATCACCGGCACGATCACGCGCGACTGGGTGCGGCCACTCGTGGGAGGCAAGGCGTCATGAATGCGCGGAGGCAAACCGGGGCGGCATTGCTCATGGCAATGCTGACCGTGACCCTTGTTGCCACGTTCGCTGCAGCGGCGCTCTGGCAGCAGTGGCGCAGTATCGAAGTCGAGAGCGCTGAACGCGCTCGCGTGCAGTCGGGATGGATCCTCACCGGCGCGCTGGATTGGGCTCGGCTGGTGCTGCGCGAAGACGCGCGGCCGAATGAGTCGCGAGTCGACCATCTGGGGGAACCCTGGGCAGTTCCCTTGCAGGAAGCTCGGCTCTCGAGTTTTCTCTCGGCGGAGAAGGGAAGCGCGACGGTCGATGGCGGCGAAGTGATGGACGCCTTCCTGTCGGGGTCTGTGATCGACATGCAGTCGATGATGAACCTGGCCAACCTGGTGACACCTCAGGGCGTCCTCCAGGAGGGGCCCCTCAAGAATTTTGCGAACCTGTTTCAGATCCTCGGGTTGCCGGCGTCCGAGCTCGACCGACTGACTGAAAACCTGCGCTTCGCCACCGCCTCCACACGTACTCCGCAGCCCTCGGCACAGGCCGCACTGCCTCCTCAGCGCGTCGAACAGTTGCTCTGGCTCGGCGTGAGCCCGCAAACCGTGACGGCCTTGCAGCCCTTTGTCACCCTGCTGGAGTCGCATACCAAGGTCAATGTCAATACCGCTTCGGCCGAAGTCATTGCCGCGGCGCTGGATGTCGATCTCTCGCAAGCGCAGAGCGTCGTCCAGCGAAGGGAGAAAGCGCACTTCAAGGATGCTTCAGAAGTCCGGGCAATGTTGGGTGGCACGCCGGGTGTCGGGGCCGACGGACAAGGCGTGGATATCGACGTGAAATCCTCCTTCTTCGAGGTCCGCGCCCGGCTGCGCCTGGACCAGCTCGTGGTGGAAGAGCGCGCCGTACTGCGACGATCCGGAATCGATGTCACCGTGCTCCAGCGCGAGCGCGGTATCCCCGACCCCTCCGCCATGGCCCAGCTCGCCGCTTCAAAACGCTGAGCTGGCTTCTTCCTACAATGCCCCATCCATGAGCGCACTGATCGTCCTCGTTCCCAACCGGCCCGTCAGCGCATCGACCGAGTACGACTACGC
>JANPJV010000053.1:0-3450 GCA_031425695.1 Rhodanobacteraceae bacterium
CACGGGGATTTTCAATACCCTGCTCTACCAACTGAGCTACCCGGCCAAGGGTCTACGCGATGGGCTGGACCGAAGCTTAGCCGGTGGCCGGTGGCGCGTGAGCCGCGTATTAAGCCTGCGGCGATTGCGCGCGTCAACCCCGAGCCTCTTCCAATGACACATGAGCCTGGAAGGGTCGCCGTGATTCCACTGACAAGTGAGCCTGAGCGGATCGGGATAGGGTCATCCTCGGAGGATGATCGTGACTCTCAATACGCACTTGCTTCTCTCGCTCGACGATGTCCGTGCTTTTCTTGACGGCAGCGTTCCTGTTGGCTTCTCTGCGCCTGCTGGCGATGACCGCCGACATTGGCTGGCCGGCACCCTTCGCCAGTTCCACTACGCGGCCCTGGGCCGGGCGGAGAGCAGCTGTGTTGAAAGTCAAGCCGCTTTTGGCGAGTTTTCACGTCGTCGTTCCTCCCGTGCGTCGCGTAGTTTGGCGTTGAGACGCACCAGGATCTTGCGCATTGCAGCCGTCAGCGCGACCTTGGGCTCCTTGCCTTTGACGTCTTTCAATCGGTGGTAGAAGGCGCTGATTTCGGGGTTGTGAGTGGTCGCGGAAACTGTGGCCATGTACAGCGCCGTTCGGGCGGTCTTGCGTCCTCCGCGGATGTGTCGCTTGCCTTTCCTTTCACCGCTGTCGTCTGCCAACGGTGCCAGGCCTGCGAGCAGACTGATCTGACCACGGGTCGCCGAGCCGATCTCCGGCAGAAGGACCAGAAGGCTGATGGCGGTGATCCAGCCGATGCCTTTTTCCGCGTCCAATAACTCAGCGTCGAGCTGGAGTTCTGGCTGCGCTTTGACGCGGCCCTTGATCTCCTTTTCGACCTTTTCGATCGCCTTATCCAGTTGCTTGATCAGCAAAGTGATCGAACGCACGACAAATTTGCTGGCCGCGATCTGCAGGCGGTTCTTTTCCTGAGTGCAGGTTTCAACCAGATCCAAGCGCCATTCCACCAGGTGCCGCAGCTCGTCATCTGCCTGAGTGGGTGGCTCCCAGCGCGGATGCCTGGGCAGCATCGAGGCAATCTCCGCCAGCGCCTTGGCGTCGACGCGATCGGTCTTGGCGAGATATCCCAGGCCCTTGGCCAGGTCGCGCGCCATCCGCGGATTGAGTCTCAGGACGTGTATCCCTGCGCGGGCTAGCAGATCGGCAATGCCACGCTCATAAGACCCGGTCGCCTCCAGCGCGACCCGCACGACGCCCAGTTCCTTCAGCCGCGCAAGGACCTCGGCCCACCCCTGGGGATTCTGGGCCGCGTTCCAGGAAGCCTGAGTTTCCCAATGAAGCAGGACCAGTTCCATCTTGCTGACATCGATACCAACGAAGCTCATGGGTGCGCCCTCCAGGTTTGCGAGTGAGAGCGGATCTCCACCACGGCGTCCACCTTGCAATGCGTGCGTTGAGCACTGGCAGCTGTTCGAGCGATGGGTGGAGAATCAAACGGCGGAGTGACCTGCTCTCCGACGTGCGTGTGCTGTACAGAGGCACCAGGGGCGCTCGTCACTCCGCCGCTTGCTCCCAAACCAAAGATCTCTCTCTTCGCAAAAGCCGACAAGATAATTGTCAGAAGCAGAAGCAAAGCAAGAGCCTCAAAAGCAACATACAAGGGGCGTAGTGCTCGCCTTCGTTCGCAAGGTGACCGGCTTCTCGCGAGCTCAGCTCACGCGATTGATTGCGCAGTGGCTCGCCACGCGCCGCTTGGATGATCGGCGCGGGCCACCCGTGCAACCCTTTCATCGGCGCTTTACCGCGGCCGATGTCACACGCTTGGTCGAGATCGATCAGCTGCACGGACAGCTCTCGGGACCCGCCACCAAAAAGCTGGCCGAACGCGCCTTCCAGGTGTTCGGTGACGCGGCCTTCGAGAACCTCGCCGGCATCTCCGTTGCACACCTCTACAACCTGCGCTCCAGCGCCGGCTATCGGCGCCAGCGCGGTCGTATCGAGCCCACCCGTCCCACCTCCATTGCCATCGGCGAACGCCGCCGTCCGCAACCCAACGGCACGCCCGGATACCTGCGTGTGGACTCGGTACATCAAGGCGATTTCGATGGTGTCAAAGGCATTTACATCATCAATCTGGTCGATGCCGTCACCCAATTCGAAGCCGTTTATGCGGTCGAACGCATCAGCGAAGCATTCCTGATTCCGGTACTCGAAGACGCCCTTCAGACCTTCCCCTTCGTCATCCTCGGCTTCCACTCAGACAACGGTTCGGAGTACATCAATCACCGCGTTGCCGAACTGCTGCGCAAGCTCCAGATCGAGTTCACCAAGTGCCGCCCGCGGCGCAGCAACGACAACGCTCTGGTCGAGAGCAAGAACGCCTCCGTCGTGCGCAAACACCTCGGCTACAGCCACATCCCCAGCCGCTTCGCCGAGGCCGTCAACAGCTTCACACGCGACGTCCTCACCCCGTACTTGAACTTCCACCGGCCGTGCTTCTTCCCCGAAATCATCCTCGACGACAAAGGCCGCCAGCGCCGGCTCTACCGCTATGACTCGATGGACACCCCGTACCAAAAACTGAAGTCGCTACCCGAATCAACCACCCTCCTGATGCCAGGCGTCTCCTTCGAAAACCTCGACCAGATCGCTCTCGACATGACCGACAACCAAGCAGCCCAAAGGCTCAACACAGAGCGAAAAAAGCTGTTTGCCATGATCAACAAGAAAAAAGCCGCCTGACCCCGATTCCTGGTCCGCCCAGGCTCACTTCCGGATTGGAATGTGCTCCCCGGCCCGAAATGGCAACATGAAGCAAGCTTCATGCGTCGTGTGCGCTGCAGCCACGGGTCTTGAGTTCACAATGGGGCATTCCCAGCGTCGAGGAGCCTAAAATGTCCGTTCGTACCATGGTGTTGATGGCCGCGGTGATTCCATTCCTCGCCGCCTGCACCTCGAGCGCCGCTTTTCGCGAAAAGCGGAATGCGGAACTGGCGATCTTCGAGGATCACGCTGGAGCGCCGATAGATCGGATTCGTACGTTCAATGGGATCGATCGCTGGCAGGCCCTGTCGGAAAACAAGATTGCGATCTGGACCTCGGTCAATCGAGCCTATCTGCTCACGCTGGACGAGCCTTGCAGCGGGCTCGAGTTCCAGCACACGATCGGGATCAGTTCGACCAACAGCACGGTCCACCGGCGTTTCGACAAGGTCGAATTCGAACGGCGGGTGTGTTTCATCGAGCAGATCCGGCCGATCGACTACAAGGGGTTGCGAGCGACGCAGCGGGAATTGCGGGTGGCGGCTGGCGGGTGAGTGCGGACTAGGCTCCGACCGGAGGCATAGTCAAAGCAAATTGCGGCCATGGCCGCACCCACAGGAGCCAGAGCCAAAGCTAATCGCAGCCATGGCCGCTCCCACGGAGCTGAAACTGCCGGAGCCAGAGCCAAAGCTAATCGC
>JANPJV010000054.1:0-1558 GCA_031425695.1 Rhodanobacteraceae bacterium
CAGAAGCCGACCTCGCGGAGCATCTCCATGTCGAACGTGGTCCGCTGGCGAAGCCGGGCGCCCTCCAGGTCGCGGCCCTCCGCCTCAAGCTGGCCGACGCGCTCCTCCATCTCCGCCTCGATGTCGACGACGGCTTCCTTCAACTTGTCGCCCGGGGTCACGAAGTGGGTTGCCGGGTAGACGTTCGTCTCCTTGCGCTCGGCGAGGAGTTCGCCCGTGAGCGGATCGATCTCCGTGATGCGCTCCACCTCATCACCGAAGAACTCGATCCGGATGACCGTCTCCTCCGACGCGGGCTGGAGTTCCAGCGTGTCGCCGCGGACGCGGAAGCGGGCCCGCGCCAGGGCCTGGTCGTTGCGCTGGTACTGGAGATCGACCAGGTGGCGCAGGACCGCGTCCCGTCGGTACTTGCCGCCGACGCGCAGCTTGAGGACCGTTGCGCCGTAGTCGACCGGGGCGCCCAGGCCGTAGATGCACGACACGCTGGCCACGATGATCACGTCGCGGCGCTCGAACAGGGCATGGGTCGCGGCGTGGCGGAGCCGGTCGATCTCGTCGTTGCGCGACGAGTCCTTCTCGATATAGGTGTCGCTCCGGGGCAGGTACGCCTCGGGCTGGTAGTAGTCGAAGTAGCTGACGAAGTACTCGACCTTGTTGTTCGGGAAGAACTCGCGGAACTCGGCGTACAGCTGGGCGGCGAGAGTCTTGTTGTGGGCCAGGACGAGCGTCGGCTTGTTGTGCCGGGCGATGGTCCAGGCCATCGTCGCCGTCTTTCCTGTACCAGTGGCTCCCAGCAGGGTCTGGTGGCGGAGACCGCCGGCGAGACCTTCGCTCAGGCGCTCGATCGCGGTGGGCTGGTCCCCGGTCGGCTCGAACGGGACGACGAGATCGAAGTCGGGCACGCTCGGATTCTACTATCTCCGCTCGATTGCGAACAGTCGTTCTATCCCACATCCTCCGCTGCAGGACGTCGGGACGCACCCCGGTCGGCGGGCCGAGTGGGACGAACGAGTCATACCGCTTGACCCCACCGCAGCCCGACACTCGGCACGTCACCACCCAGGAGGATGTCCGCTCGCGCATGCGCCTCGCCCGACTACGCCATCTCGATCGACAGGCTGCCGCGCCCGACCGCGGCCAGAGCCTGGTCGAGTTCGCCCTGGTCCTGGTGCCGCTCTTCCTGATCCTGCTCGGGATCATCCAGTTCGGGTTCATCTTCAACTCGTACGTGACCATCACCAATGCCGCTCGCGAAGGGGCGCGAACGGGCACGGTGTTCGCGTGCAATGCAACGACCATGGGCGCCAGCACGTGGACGAAGGCGCAGTGCGATCTCGCGCGAAACAACGCGGTGAAGACATCGTTCATCGCCTCGATGAACCTGCTGGTCAAGACAGCACCCAACTTCGCCACCTCGACGACGTGGACCCAGAGCGGCCAGACCTTCACCAACGGCGACCTGATCGTGGCCTACGTCCTGCCGAGCGGTGTGCTCGACGCGGATAGCCGGGTCGGGCAGCAGTTGACGATCCGGGCGACCTACCACCAGGACCTGATC
>JANPJV010000055.1:0-24492 GCA_031425695.1 Rhodanobacteraceae bacterium
GCGCCGCCACCACCAAAACCGAGCGAACCACGCACTCGGACCCAACCTATGCCGAACCATTAGCGACTCCACCTATTCGAGTGGAACCACAATCAGGCAGCTACGGCCGAGGTTCTAGATGGGTGGGGTCGGACGGATACGGCACAATCGCGGACAAGCGTATGAAGAGCGAGCTTGCATTCTACGTCAACCAACTTCAGCGTTTGCATGGCCAGCCGCTACTGACTGACGCATACGAGCCCCGGCCTTTGGATTTGGTCTTGATCTCGGCGACTGAATCGAACGGCGAATGGATCGTCGATATAGACAAAGCCAAAAGCAAAGCGCAAAGTGTGAGTGGTGGTTTCCCCTTTGCTGATTTGCAGGTGTTCCTCCCAGACCAGTCAACACCCGTGCTTGAATGTAGGCTGGAGAATGCGAGAGACGGTAACCAAGTTCCCCTGGACCAAGTTATTTCCACATAACCGAACGGGTAAGCTATTAGGTGATAATGCTTCCCATAGCGAGCGCAGCCATTTCGAAAAATTAAAGCATCTGTTCAAGGGCGATAGAATCATTTCAGGGAGCGTGCGTCAGAAACGATTTTTAGTGCACGAATCTCGCACGGACTTGGAAATTGTTGAATCCCCTGATAACATTTCACGCAAGCGCGTTGATAGATCAGGAAAGTTTCGGTGCCGAAACAGCATGAGCCTCTGCGACCTCAGGCAAAGAGGATAAAATTGGGTCGTATTTCGCGCGATTTACCCAGCGATCCCCCGCAGTCGAGCGAGCATGGTTCAAGGCCTCTGTCACTCCAAGTCTATCGCCCAATTTCTGGTATGCGCACGCTGCAAGAAAACTCGCTTCGCCCTTTGTATCGCCCTGCCGGGCTAAAGTCAAGAGGTCTAAGGCTGACTGCCAGGAATTTCGATCAGGACGTGCTATCAGGATTTCGGCAAGACAGCAGCGTAGGAAATACAAGAATTTTCGGCTCAAACTTGTCGGCGCATCCGCAAGCCGCACCATATGACTCTTAAGCAGCGCTTCGCATTTTTCCTGATCACCCATAATGTCGTGCGCAAGGGCCATAGATTTCCAAGTGCCATCGTCGTTCTCGGGGAGATAGCCATCTTTGTGTCGACTTAACACTGCGTTTGCAAAAAACAGTCGGTCCGGGTCACTAGTGGGAAGTCGCCAAGCCAATCTCATGCATGAGAATATTTGATCGGGACGACTCGACCTCGCTAATAGCAGTCGAGCGTACTCGACACCGCGACCAACCTCATTCCTATCGACGCAATTAGCAATGAGCGTACTCAGCAGTCGCGCAAACGAATCTTCCCAGTGTCCGTCGAGTGCGTCCCTAATTTTATTCAGCGCCGTTCTAAGCATACTGTCTGCAAAATCAAACATTCCGCGGTCCCGATATATTGCCGCAATGTTGACGACGACGGAGACGTCGTCGGAATTTTGATGACGCTCAGCAATAAGGGTCAAGCGATTGGCGTATTCAGTCCGTTTGGCAGCCGGACCGCGACGAAGCAGGACGAGGAGCATTGGTTCTAACTCCGCACGATCGCGATCGTCAAGAGATCCACTGAATTCGTCGTAAAGAGTTATTGCTTCCTCCTCACGGGCAAGCTTACTTCCAGTCTCTAGTAGGCACCGTAAGCTCGCCCGGCTCCTCCGCTTTGCGAGTTCTGCTGCCCAAATCCAGGCGGAATCACTTACATTTCGAGTACTTGAGCGACACAATGCTTTTATAAGCGCCGCTTGAACCTCCTCGGGTAATTCCTTGTGCTTGTCTTCCGGAACTTCGACAACGCCGCCGGCACGTAGTGCAGCATCGTATTTCTTGATCTCTACTAGACTAAGAATCCGTGCGTACCGGAAGTAGGCTTCTTTGATTTCGACGAGCGCCGCCGCAGCTCTTTCACCGGTTGATTTTTCGATGCGGGCGCGGGTTTGTTCTAATTCCGCATGCAAGAGTAAAAGATGCTCCTCCCCAGCCACCTTGGAAGCATCACGGACCATTCTGGATAACTGATTTCGGATCCAAATAAAGATTCCGAAACCGACTATTGACACGAATGCCAATAGCACACCAATTGCGATATTGATATTATCGACTGTATTATCGATGTCTTGATATTTGTCTTGCAACACCTGAAGGCGCCCCTCAACCATACCGAGACTCTTTGCTATGTCGAAGTCGACTGGCGCTAGAGGGCGTCCGGCGCTTTGATTCGCGGGTGCAATTTCGAGCGCTTGACTCGTTCCGGCCTGATCAGCTTTGAGCAAAGGGACAACAACCGTTTGCGGTGAGTCATCCCCTTCAGTCGACGAAGTCTGGTTCATTGCCCCCCCTACGGGACATGAAATTCATGGCTGGTATGCCCTTGCATGCTAACGTCGATCACATTGGATTGCGAGTAGGATGAGTATGTGTAACCGCTGCTTAATGGCAGTTTTGCACACTTCGAGCTGACTTCCCTTTTTGTGCTTTTTGTTTTGCTCGGAAGCCGCCCTGGTTGATTTGTCGCGAAGGCGACGCGAGTCAAGAACTGAACGTGAGGTAGGAATTCAGGAACACGCAGGAACACGCAGGACCGGCTGCGGGGCCGAACCAAAGGCAGCCCACTTTGCGTGAGGTTGCCAAAAAATCGTCGAAGTTCTGTACAGTCTGTATTTGACATCACATCGACGCTCGGCAACGGATCAGGCGCTTTTCCGACAGCTCTCGCCGGCCTTCCTGCCTGAGCCGGCTCCGGTTGTCACGATGCTCAATCCAAGGCGGCGCACCCCAACGTCTTCAGGTCGTTCAACAAAGGCAAAGACTCCGTCGCGTCCACGCCAGATTCTCCCGTTTCTCGTGCGTATAGGGTCGAGCGCTTTCTCCCGTTCGATTTGGAGCATCGGCGGCTGGGCTGTGGCGCAAATTAATGCCCATAGGTCATCGCCCTGCGTGTTTGGCCGGGATCTCTGGGCCGCGTCTGCGCTCCCTCCCCTCACTCCACCCCCACCCTCACCCTCGCCCCCACCCTCAACTTCCACCCCTCCACCGCCCCAGTCATCTTTACATTGGTCGTCAGGTATTCGAGCCGCTGCGTATCAACGATGGGCGTCCCGTCGGCTTTGGTCGCAGTGCAATACCGATCCTGCTGGTAGAAAGGCGGAATCGACTGGTAGTGCAACTGGGCACTGACGCGGGCGGGTTTGTCGGCGAGGTCTCGGACGGTGTACGTCAGGCGGTCGATACCCGATCCGTTCTGATAATCGGGATCCTTCCTGGCCTCGCCCTCCGGCCCAACTGCCACGCCTAAGTTTTCCTCCATCGGGAAGACGTCGGGCGCGTGGGGATGGACTGGGGTTTTGTCGCCGAGGGCGGCGGCGATGGCGATGCGTTCTTTTTGTGGCAGGAAGCCGTGGGGTTGCAGGCGGTTGTCTTTCGGGTGGGCGTTGATGCTGAGGAAGCTGGTGGTGAGCTGGCCTTGCGCGTCGGTGATCAGCTCCTGGTAGATCTGCGCCTGGTTCTCGGCCGTGACGTTCTCGAAGTGTGGTTGCCAGGCATTCGGCAGGCGGGCGCTGCAATTGGGCTGCCACCAGGTTTCGCCGGCGATGGGTTTGCCGTTCTGGTCGATGGTCACGCCTTGCGGATTTGTGCGGCCGGAGGCCCACAGCACCTTGCCGCTTTCGTCCTCGACGGAAAACTCGATGAAGGCGCGGCGGAAGCTGACGCCGGAGGGGAATTTGTGGCCGGCGAGGTTGTCGACGCTGACCTGCGTGGTCAGCGTGCGCGTGCGCGCGTCCCAGCTTGGCTTCACGGCGAGCTCGATGGTCTGCGTGCGGGCCTGTTCCAGCATCGCGTTCTCGGTGACCTGCAGTGGTGGGACGTTGATGCCGCCGAGGGCGGGATCGACGCTGCGGATGCCGAAGACGTTCGGGAACTGCTGGGCCATCTCGATCAGGAAGACGTTGAGGCCGACCAGTTGGTGTTGCGCATAGGGCGAGCGGATGGGCAGGTCGATTTCTGCGGCGGGCAGCCGGTAGTCGGTCTGCGGGTAGTTGCTGTACTCCTCGATCGAGGCGATCTTGCTCTGCAGCGGCTGGCCGGCTGAGTCGACGCTCGGCATATGGCATTGCTGGCAGGTGCGCGGGGTCTTGCCCGGGCCGCTTGGTAGCGGGTGGTCGCCGAGCGTGCCGGAGCGGTAGGCGCTGAAGGCCCATTCCGGGTACGTGGTCTGTTCGTAGCGCTTGGGGAAGCAGCGGAAGGGATCGGGTGGATCGGTTTGCGGCTGACACAGCGGCTCGGGCTGTGGACGATCGAGCACGGGCAGATGGATGCTGTGGCAGGAACCGCAGACTTCCGAAGTGGTGATGCTGGTGTTGTGGATCGGGACGACGCGCAGGGAGTTTTCCATCGGTTTGGTCAGCGGCGCCTCGAACGGCCCGTTGAGCTCGTCAGGTGAGCCGACCAGGAAACTGCCGCTGAAGGTGGCGGCGAAGCCATCGAAGGTCGGGTTGAGGCTGCGCTGCTTCTGCTTGATGCAGGTGTTCCACGGCGCGTCCGCGTATTTCTCGGCTTGATCGTCGATGGCCAGGTGGTGGCAGCTCGCGCAGGAAATGCCGTCGCGCGCGAGCCCGGCGTAGCTCGCCGCCTGTGCCTGGTGCGGCCAGCTCGCGTCGGTATAGGGAAACGGGACGACGTTGGCGTCGGCGCGCGAGAACTGGTCGCAATTGCCGGTTTCGGCATGACTGTCGATCGCCTTCTGGCGCTGGCCCATGTTGCCGTGGCACTGCAGGCAGGTGTCCTGGATCACGGCGCGCAACGCGGCCTTCTGCGCGGGATCGGCGTGTGGATCGAGATCGGCATGCAGGATCTGTTCGCTCTCCAGTTGCGTGTAGAAAATCGGATCGCGCCCGGCCAGGCCCATCGGCGAGCTGCTCCACAGCGAGTACGGCGAAATGCTCACCGGCTTGCCGTTGCCGTTCGCGCCGAGCGGTCCCGGCGTGAAGTCGAGCATGTCGAGCTGCAACCCGGTCGCGTTGGCCTGGTGACAACCCACGCATTGGGTGGAGGTCATGAAGTGATCGACCGGCCCTTCGCCCGGAATCAGCACGCTGTCGTAGGTCTGCGAGGGCATGTTGGGCGGCACGGGCGGCGGCGTGGTGCCACCGAGCTGCGCGATCAGTGCCGCGTCTGTGGCTTCGAGTTTCTGGTCGATCGGTACCAGCTCCGCGGGCGCAATCGCGTTCGTCCGATGGTGGTCGGGCTGCGCCGGCGCCTGGGTCGACATCGGCGGCAACTGGGTGACGAAGGTGGCCGGATGACCGTCGAGATTGTTGATCGATGCGAAGGTGTTGCCGGGCGTCGTCGAGCCGTGGCAATTGAGGCAGAAGCCCTGCCCGCCATCGCCCATGCTGGTGAGTGGATTGGAGGCCGCAGCGGGCCAGTCGATGCTACCGCCGGCGCCCCACCAACCGGTGAACCAGCCGGTCGAAAACGACTTGGAATCACGGATGAAGATCACGGCGCCGCTGCTGCCGGGCGGCATGCAGTCGAAACACTTCCCCGCATAGAGCGCGGCCGGCGCCGGCCACATCTCCTTGACCATGATCGCGCCATCCGGGATCGGCGGCGGATTGGCGGGCGCCTCGACCTCGTCTGCGGGCCGATTGACTGCCATCCATTCGAGCATGTTCGGCGAGTACCAGACCCGTGCCACGGCGTGCGTGTTCAGCCCCTTGGAGGTGAACTTGCCCGCCGCGAACTGGGTCATGAACGGCCCGGTATCGCGCGCCGTGGCGTCATGCGGCCAGTCGTAAGCGCCGTTGGTGACGCGCCGATAGCAGTAGCCGCCCATCCATTCGCTGACGATCTTCTCGTAGCGATCAAGCTGGATCTGGCCGCCGGAAACATAGTCGGCGGGACGCTCGAGCTTGGTTTGAAGCTCGGCACAGCGTGCGGGATTGGCCGGCACGATGAGCGGGCATTTCTGTTCGACGCTGCATGAGCGTGGCGATGCCGCTGCGAGCGCTGCGACCGGGGATGCCAGCAGCGCCCATGCCACCACCGCCAAGACTGCCATTTTCGGGTTCATGTGCACCTCTTGTCTGCGTGGGTCACCGCACCGCCTGGGAGCGTCAAGTAGCGCCCGATCACCGGTGTCACTTGGGTAAAAATTCCGCGGGCGCAACATGACCTACTCCGGGATTCGCGGTATGGGCATGAGGGTCTCGATGGCTGGAGTCGGAAGGACCGATGCCTCGCGCACGGCAATGTGGCGAGCGCCCGTCCCCTCAGAAGCAATGTCCCGGAGGCGTGACACATCCCACACTTTGAGAATTGTTTACAACCTGTGAAGGGACTTTCGTCGACAAATTTCAATGTGCAGTGACAACCGTTGCGTTCTGCGGCCTATTCGGGCGAAGAGCAGCCCGTACGTTTGGAATCGATGTCAACGCATCTCGAGCTGATTCGTTGTTCCTGGCGGCAGTCGCGATTGCAGCGACTCGATCCGCATCGAGGTCAGCGCAATGCTCAAGAAGATCCCGGTCATCGGCATTTGCCTGATGTTCTTTACAGGATCAGTTCCTGCGCAGGTGCCGCCACCGTCAGACCCCGATCTGGTCTACGCGACGGTGGGCGGACAGCCGCTGCGTCTGAACCTGCATCGCGCCAACCCGCCGCCGACGCAGCCGGCGCCGCTGGTGTTGTGGATCCACGGCGGTGGTTGGCAAAGCGGCAGCCGCGCACAGTTGCCCGGTTTTGCGGTGCCGTTGCTGCAAGCCGGCGTCTCTTTGGCCACGCTGGACTACCGCCTCACCAGCCAGGCCGGGCAGTTCGGAACCGAGCCGGTGACCTTTCCCGCGCAGATCCATGACGTCAAAGGCGCGATTCGCTGGCTGCGCGCGAACGCCGCGATCTACCACCTCGATCCCGATCGAATCGGCGTCTGGGGATCTTCGGCCGGTGGGCACCTCAGCGCCCTGGTCGCCACCACCGGCGACGAGCCGGCGATTGAAGGGGTGGTGGGTGGAAACTTGGGCCTCAGCAGCCGGGTGCAGGTCGCCGCCGACTATTTCGGCCCCATCGATATTCTCAACATGGTGCCCGATGTGACCACGCCGCCAGGTACCAGCAGCAACCACGATCTGCCGGAATCGCCAGAATCGAAGCTCATCGGATTCGATCAGCCTGGCCAAGGGATCGGCGTGTTGCGGGCGAACCAGAACAATCCCGCGGCACCATTTCCAATGTTCATGAGCCGCATCAACGCTGCCAATCCGATCCTCTGGCTGGACGCCGGCGACCCGCCCATCTTCATCGAACACGGAACGGCCGATCGTGTGGTTCCCCTGCGCCAATCGACGCGCTTTCGCGATGCAGTGCAGGCTACCGGCCTCGACTTCGCCTACTTCGAAGCGAACGGCGTAGGGCACAACGCGCCCGACGAGTCGATCAACGCGCTTGCCCGAGCGTTCTTGCTGCTGCACCTGACCGACCGGCTCACGGCTGACGGTTTCGAATGACCGCACGGCAACCATCATCGCTCCGGACCAGACAGCGCCGCGGCTGATCCCTCGGGGGCACGCTGGCCGCAATGACCAGCGGCCGTCAGCCCACCCAGCCGTCGAATCAACCGCCGCGCGGCGAACGCGGCGTTTGCACTGCGGGCACCAGCAGCCCGATCAGTATCCCGCCCTTGACGTCTTCCTGGGGCTGCAGGTCCTGGACAGTGGATTCGGTCTCAAGGGGCGTCGGCGGGTCCTGCGGGGATTGCTGGTTCATTGGATAGCTCCATTGTCTGCTTGAGGGAGCGCTCGCCGGCGAATGCGTGCAGGATCGTCGTCGCCATTTGGTCGGATGGCAAAGACTCGACTTGCGACGGTCCGTGGGTGAGTGCAAATCAACAGTACGCACCGTCGCCAGTCCACAGATCACGTGAGCGCAAGATTTGTTCGGTAGCCGTTCCGATCCAGGGTGGGCCCGTTGTCGGCGGCGCGGGTGCCGGAGCGCGGGCTTTCGATGGGTTTGCACCATGCGCGGGCGCTGGTTGGCCAACAGCGAAAGCGTCCGCGCGCAGCGCAGACCCACCACCAGCGAGAAAGCGCGCTGCGCCCGATCAAACCCGCGGTCGACTGTCCCGGGTTGTTGCCCGGCTGTCCCGGGTTGTTGCCGGTAGCCGGTCCGATCCAGGGTGGGCCCGTTGTCGGCGGCGCGGGTACCGGAGCGCGGGCTTTCGATGGGTTTGCACCATGCGCGGGCGCTGGTTGGCCCACAGCGAAAACGTCCGCGCGCAGCGCAGACCCACCACCAGCGAGAAAGCGCGCTGCGCCCTATGGATTCCCCGGATCGCCACGCGCTAGCGGTCACATCGCTCGACGCAGCTGGCGGGGATCCAACCTGCCCTGCCTGCCTCGTCGATCACGCGGAGCCAGCCAGAAAACTCCTCGATCAGGCGGACGCAGCTCCCAATTTCGACGTCCAGCTCGCGCGCGCTGTAGGGCCGCAAGGCGACCGCAGATCCTTGGCCGGGTCCAAAAAACGCGCGCGGCACCCAGCCGGCATTCCCGTCGTCAGCCTGTGCCCATTTCCAACCGGGAAATTCGCCGTCATCGGGTCGATCATGAAAGCTGACGCGAGTGCCGGTGTCGACTTCGATTGGCTGGTGATACTGGGTGCGATAGGACGCAATGACGCGCATCGCATCGACTTTCTCGCCAGCAATCGGCACGGCAGTCTCCAAGTCAGTCCACGGGCGTCGTCAGTCGCGCCTTTCGCGGCTTGAAATCCCTTTGGACGCCGACTATCGGCGCGTGAATTCGGCCTTGCAAGAAGCTGGGGTCCGAGGCGCGAGCTCGACGCCGCCTCCGCACGCATTGGCCCGGCAGGTGAGCAGTTGCCAGCCTGCGGGGCCGTAGCGTGGCTCTGAGCGCGCGTCGAGCCGGGTTGAGCTGAGATATCGATCGCGTCAGCGCCGCGTTGCGATACGTGGCGAGACGCGGCGCTGGCGCGATCATCTGCTGGCGGACACCGGTCACCACGCGCGCTCAGACCCACGCTACATTCGCGGCGCGGCTTCTAAAGTCGTGACGAAGCCGAGCGCCGCACTTGCCTCCCTTGCCGCGCTGTGATCTTTTCCCGCATCAATGACCTCCGTCATTCCTCGCGAGACAAGACGTGAACAAGCGCACCTATCGAGCAGTGATCGTCGCGGTTCTGGTCACGCTTGCCGCACCCCATGCGTTTGCGGCCTCGGTGGCTCCGGTGGCCGCCGAACACGGCATGGTCGTCACCGCGCAGCACCTGGCAACGCGCGTCGGGGTCGATGTCCTGAAGCGCGGCGGCAATGCGGTCGATGCCGCAGTCGCGGTGGGCTACGCGCTCGCGGTGGTCTACCCGGCGGCGGGCAACCTGGGCGGCGGCGGTTTCATGACCCTGCACCTGGCTAACGGCCGGCAGACCTTTATCGACTTTCGCGAAATGGCGCCGCTGGCCGCACGCGCAGACATGTATCTCGACGCGGCCGGCAATGTCATTCCCGGCCTGAGCACGCTCGGACACAAGGCCGTTGCCGTGCCCGGCACCGTGGCCGGATTGGAATTGGCGCTCGGCCGTTACGGCACGCTGCGCCGTGCGCAATTGATTGCGCCGGCGATCGAGCTTGCAGAGCGCGGCTTCGCCCTGGATGCCGGCGATGTCCGGATGTTCGAGCCAGAGATCACTGCCCTGCTCTCCGCCGACCCCGTCAGCGCGGCGATCTTCCTCGACCATGGCAAGGCACCGCGCGTCGGCGACACGCTCAAGCAAAAGGACCTCGCACGCACGCTCAAGGCGATTGCCCGCGATGGCGCAAAAGGTTTCTACCGCGGTCGCGTCGCCGACGCGCTCGTCGCCGCCAGCCGTGCCGGAGGCGGCCTGCTCACCACTGCTGATCTGCGCCAGTACCGTGCAATCGAACGCGCACCGCTCACCTGCGACTACCGCGGCTACCAGATCGTCTCTGCCCCGCCACCCAGCTCCGGCGGCGTGACTGTTTGTCAGATCCTGACCATTCTCGAAGGCTATCCGCTCGCCGAGCTCGGCTTCCATTCGGCGCAGTCGGTGCACTACCAGATCGAAGCCATGCGCCACGCCTACGTGGATCGCAATTTCGAGCTGGGCGATCCGGCCTTCATCGACAACCCGGTGGCGCGACTGCTGGATCGCGGCTACGCGACGCGGATTCGCAGCCACATCCGGCCCGACCGGGCGGGCGTCTCCAGCGACATCCGGATCGGCGTGGCGCCGCACGAAGGCAGCAACACCACGCACTACTCGATCGCCGACGCGGCCGGCAACGCGGTGTCCGTCACCTACACACTGAATGACTGGTTCGGCGCCAAGGTCACGGCCGCGGGCACCGGCGTGCTGCTGAACAACGAGATGGACGACTTCACGGCCAAGGTCGGCGCGCCCAACATGTATGGGCTCGTTCAAGGCGAGGCCAATGCGATTGCACCCGGCAAGCGCCCCTTGAGCTCGATGAGCCCGACCATTGTCACCCGCGAAGGCAAGCCAGTGCTGGTGCTGGGCACGCCGGGTGGGAGTCGCATCATCACTGCAGTGACGCTGACTTTGCTCAACGTGATCGACTACGGCATGAACATCCAGGAAGCCGTCGATGCGCCGCGCTTCCACCACCAGTGGATGCCCGATGCGACCTACGTCGAGGACTACGCGCTCTCGCCGGACACCCGCAAGATCCTGCTCGACTGGGGCCATACGCTGATCGAGCCACCGCTCGAAAACCATCTAGCCGCGATCCTGATCGGCGCCCCTTCCCTGCGCGCGGCCCCGGTAGCCGGCAAGCGCTTCTTCGGTGCCAACGATCCGCGCCGCAACTCGGGGCTGGCGCTGGGGTATTGAGCGCCGTTCAGCGTCGGACCATTGCGGCACGGTAGCAAGTTATCGGGTCGACGCCGGCGGCGCGGCCAGGTGCAGGCCGGCGAGTACCCGGGAGGTATCGACTTGCAATTGCTGGTCGCCCTGCGCGGTGCGGTAGTGGAAGGTGATGTGGCGGGGCGATGGGGTGATCGGGAAGAACGCGTCGAGAAGGATGTCGGCGCCGGCGGGGATCGCCACCGGAAGCGGCGTGGTCCGGCTCTGGATGCGGGTATCCACCTTGCGGTTGTTGACGATGCGCACAATGCCCACGCCGATCAGGACGGGAGCCGCGAGGATGAGCCCGCCGGCCGCCGCGGCGGCGCCGCCGCCGGCTGCGCCGCCAGCACCGAGCACGGCGCTGGTGGCCGATGCGACGGCCGCCCCGTAACCCACCACGCCCGCCCCCACCCCGGCAATCAGCAACCCGGTGCCGCCCCGGCCAGCCGCTACCTTGATCCCGGATCGGCGGTAGCGTTTCGCGGTGAGCTTGCTGGCTCGGACCAGCTCCGCGCGGTCATCCAGCGCGACGGCGGTGTGGCCTTGCGAATCCGTGACTTCAACCGCGCGGAGCTCGACGGCGCCAACGGACACATTGCGCACCAGGATCAGATACTCATCCCAGTCGCCGTTCTTGGCCCACGCGCCGGGGCCATTGCGCACGATGACGAAATTGAGTTGTGCAGCCAGGGTGGCATCCTCGGCCACCGCGATCGGCAACTCCCGTTGGGGAACCGGTGCGGCGTTCTTGAGGAGCTTGGTGCCGCCGCAAGCGAAGAGCGCACAGCTTGCGACGCAGAGCAGGAACAGCCGATGCGGTGTCATGTGCCATTTCCTTGGTCGAGGTTCGTCCGCGTCTACCTGAGAGGAAGATTGCGCGGTGTCAACGCCCACAATCGAATCGGCGGCGCTCACTTGCCTAGCGGCGACCGTGCGCTCTCCGCCGGCGGCGTGGACGACAGCCATCCCTTTGCGAACATCCCCAGCATCAGGCCACCGACGAACACGAGCCAGAACGCAATCAGGGGCACGTCCTCGAGACCACTGTGCAGGTTCATGCCGAATACCGCCGCGACGGTCATCAGCGGAAAAGTCATCGCGGCCAGTATGTTGAGCTTGTGCTGCGCACGATTGCCGATCTCGGCCGCGCGCGTCTGTGCCTCCGCACTTCGCGCGATGCGAAAATCCAATGCCTGACGCGCATCGGCGAGCAGCAACTCGAAGCCGCGAGCGATTTCGACGCTGCGGTCGCGCATGTCGATGAGGAAGACATCGTTGCCGAGCGACTCGCGGGCCGTCTGCAGTGCCGCCTTCATATTGCCAGAGGCCCGCGCCAGTGGAATCAGCCGGTCGATCACCGCAAATAGCGTGTCGATGTCGCTCGCCTTTTCGAAGCGCGTTTCGAGACCGTCCAGCAAGGTCCGATATTCATCAAGAAAATTGTTCAGCGCGCGCTCGCCGTGTTCGCGCCCTTCGTGCAGCCATGTTCCATCGCGCTGTCGAAAGTAGACCTCGTGCTCGCGCTCGTTGCTGTCTGGCTTCGGCGGCGCGTGCAAGATCAGCAGCAATTGCCCCGCCTCGACAATCGCACGCTGCGCCCCCCAACTTTCACTGCCGAGGCGTGCCGTGATTTCGGCAGGAAGAGTCCATCTGTACTGACTGCGCGCCATGGGCCGCTCCGAGGTGACTGCGACCATGCTGCGCAAAGCGGGGCCGCAGTGCAAACGCAGCAGTCGGTCGGGCGCGCGAATCGAACGGCTGCCGTCAATATATGTTGACGGACAGATTCCGCGTCAACTATTGTTGACGACATGAATCTGACACGCAGTCTTCCAGACCCGAACGACATCCCAACGGCCCTCGCGGCGGTGGTCGCCCTTCGGCTGGCGGCCGACGACTATGAGGCGCGCGTCGTGAGGTTGGCGCTGCAGCGTGGCTGGACGTGGTCGCAGATCGCCGAAGCCCTTGGCGTCTCGAAGCAAGCCGCTCATCGAAGGCTCTCTCACCTGAAAGATTGACCCAGCCAGCGAGGAAAAACCCAGTGTTCGTAACCCTGAAGAACAAGTTCAAAGACGTCGGTACGCTCTCAGTACTTTGCAAGGAGGCAGAGCGGATCGCGCGCATTGACGGAAAGCAGGCGCCCGGCTCGGAGCACTTCGTGCTGGCTTCATTGGCCTTGCCGGACGCTACAGCCCGCGCTGCGCTGGTGCGCCTGGGTGCCAGTCCGGAAAGCTTCGCAGAGGCAATTCGCATTCAGTTCGAAGATGCGCTTCGGCATGTCGGGCTGACGGCGGGAGCCGATGCGGGCTGGGAATCTGCGAGCAGTCCCCCTGCTCCCGATGCCGCCAAACTCTTCCGCGCTGCTCCCTCGGGGCAATCCATGCTGCAGCGTATCGCTGCGACATCCGGTGTCCGCCAGGGGCGCGAGTTGCTTGCTGCCGACGTGCTGCTCGCCGCCGCTGAGGAAGAGTTATCGATTGCCGCCCGCGCGCTGCGCGTGCTGGATATTTCGCAACAGCAACTGATCCAGGCGGCCGATGGCGAGATCGCCCGCTATCTCCAGCACCGCGGCGCCGCGTGACCTGAGGACCAGTGCGTGGTGTTCCGTGAATCCATGATCAATCGGTGTCCCTGGTTGGCGATGCACGCCGAGCGCCATGAGTGAGCGCATGCCGGGAACGCCCCGCTCCCTTCAGGAGATGGACTTCGTCGCCGGCATGCGTGCATGCGCGGCGTGCGGTGACCGGTCGGCACTCAGATGGTCCAACGCGCGCAGTGGCACGGTCTGGCGCACGCACGCGAGGTGCCCGAGCTGCGGTGCCGAGCGGATCTATGTGTTCGCGTCCGACAAGGATCTCAGTGCGGTCCAGCCAGTGGAACTCGAGCTTGGGCCGGGCCCGTCGACGGTGTTCGAGGCACGCGAGCTGATCGCCGAAATTGCTCGTCTGGGCGCGATCCACACGACCGAGTTTGCCTGGGACCACATGGAGCGGCTGCAGACCGCATATAACGAGCTCGCCAAGCTTCAGCCGTCATGGCGAGTGGACGCGCAGCGCGCGCAGCTCGCTGGGCTGGTCAGGACGCGCGTGGCCGCGAAGCAGTCAGCGGCCGGCGACGAAATGCCGCCGCGCGGCTCGCTCGACGACGCAGCGCAGCGCGCGCACTGGGACTGGGTGCAGCGTGGGCGCACGGGGGCGGGCAGGTTCGACGTCGTGGGTGTGTTCGCGACCCGCGCCAGGCTCGATGGGGTCAAGGCCGCCGGCGGTCGCTTCGAGCGCGTCGACTTCCGTGACTCGAGCTTCAATCTTGCCGATTGGAGCGAGACCGAGCTGATCCGGTGCACTTTCAGTGCGACCTCGATCAACTCGACCAAGCTCGTCGCAGCGCGGATTGTCGACTCCCAATTCGAAGGCGCCGGTGGCGCGACGGCCAACTTCGAGCGCGCGAACATCTACGGGACTTCGTTCAAGCGAGCGCGCCTCGATGGCAGCTCGTTCCTGGGGGCCGCGGTCACTTCTTCGAGCTTTGAAGAGGTGCAATTCGGCAACACACGCTGGGACCGCGCCGCGTTTCAGCGCTGCAGTTTCCGCGGTGCGTCGCTCGAGCCCTCGCGCAAGCTGCCGCCCTCGACCATGCGCGGTACGGTATTCGAGCAGTGCGACTTTGGCGGAGCCGACTTCACCGGCACCGACCTGCGTGGTGCTAGCTTCGATGGTTGCCACTTCGAGGGCGCGCACGGCGTGCCGAGGCAGACCGCGGGGCTCCTCGCCCGCGGTGGGGCACTCGACACTGACCGGCTGCTCCGACAGCTCCTGAAGCGCCTGGGCGTCGCCGAGATCGTGGCACAGCACGCCGCGAGAATCGTCGCCTTCGACCGCGCCCCGGGCGCCAGCGCACTGGCGGTGTTCGAGCTCGTCGGCAAGAAGGTCAGGTTGATCGGTCATACGCCATTCGAACACCGCAAGCAGCTGGTTTCGGCAGGGCTTGAGATTGCGAGTACGGTCGGAACCACCGGCTTTGTGTGGGAATCACTGGCCGAGCGCTTCCGCGTTTTCACCACCGAGAGCATGCCGCTGGAGGTCACACGCACCGAGCTCAAGATGGCGGGAGTTCCGAGCCCGGTGGCGGACGTCAAAAGCGTTGGCCTCCTTCGCGATCCGGACCGCCGCGGCCGTCGCGGGGTCGTGGTGAGGACGCCGGATGCCAAGCCAGTGCGCTTGATCGTCGTCCAGGAGGATGACTGGCTCGCCTCCGAGAACCCGACGTACGCCGAGGAAGACGCACGCCGGGACAGCCAGTGGGCGCACTTCCTGGCACGCGATCTCGCAGACTGGCTCGGCGTTCCCTTCGACGACGAGCCGAGCTGACGGTGATGATTACCGTTGCGCCGCTTCGAGCTTCACGACGGCACGGGATTGCGCGTGCATGAACTCCACCTTCCCCTGCGCGTCCCGCAGCACAACGGACTCCATGGCTCGATCGGGTTGCTTGATCACGATGCGGTCGTCGCCCACCAGGAAGACCGGAAACGGGCCACGCTTGCCGCGAAACTGCAGCGCGCCATCTGCTTCGAAAATCTCGACGATGGTCCCTCCTGGAGCGCGATAACGTCCAACGAACTCGCGGCGTTCCTCCGGCGTTCCGATACGCTCGACGCGCGCAACGGGCGCTGGCGCCTGCGCAACCTGTCGCGCGACCTGCGCAACGACATCGGTATGCGAAATGGGCATGGCACTTTCATTGTTGACGGAGATCGCGACTGCAAGTTTGCGATCCGGCCACATGGAAATATGCGAAATGAATCCTTGCATCCCGCCGCTCTTGCGCCACACCCGTTCGCCGCCGACGATATCGATCTGTAGCCCATAGCCGGACCGGTTGTCGGGCGTTCCAGGGATTGCGATGTTGCGTGAGGTTGCAATGGCCGTCGCCTTTTCGGAAACGACGCGCTGTCCGTCGAGCATGCCGCCTTGCATGAGCACGCTGCAGAAGCGGACCAGGTCCTCTGCCGACATGTAGAGAAAGCCAGCCGGATTATCCGCGGCGTTGACGGACATCGGGCGCTGCACGACCACCCTGCCCTGCGCATCTTTGACATGCCCGAGCGAGAACTCACGGGTCATTGCGATCGCCGGCCGGAAAGTCGCGTGGTCGAGGCTGATTTTGCTGAGCAGATACTCATCCATCAGCTGCACAAAAGGCTTGCCTGCAGCGCGCTCAGCAACATAACCCGCCATCGAGAAGCCCGGATTGGAGTACGAAAAAACGCGCCCGGGCGCCGTGTGTATCCAGGTATCGGATGCCTTCAACATCGACTCACCCAGCGCCGCATCATCGGAGCGACCGGAAAAATTCGTGGCGTCAGCCCAGCCAGCGGAGTGGGTCAGCAGTTGGTGGGTCGTGGCACCCCCCACCGAAGCGTCTAGCTCGGGAACGTAGCGCGAGATCGGCGCCTTGAGATCGACTTTCCCTTCCGCAGCAAGCTGCGCCAACAGCAGCCCGGTGAAAGCCTTGGTAACCGACCCGACATGGAACAAGGTCTCGCCGGTGACCTTGCGCCCGGTCTCGATGTCGGCCACACCGTAGGTCTTCGAATAGATCAGCTTGCCATTTTCGGCAATGGCCAGCTGCACGCCCGGAATCGCATCGCGCGCCATTGCCTGGGCGATTTGCGCATCCACCTCGCTCGCCCAGGTCGGGCCTTCAGCGACATGCACCTCGTTGGTGGGCGCGCCGGTCGAAACGAGCAGCGCAAACGGCAGGAAGAAGACCAAGCGCATGACGCTCTCTCACGGTCGTGGACTGGCCGGCAAGTGTACATTTGGGCTGGCAAGAGCCGCGTCGCATGACGAGTGCAATCCGCTCGTTAGCGGCAAGGTGGGGGGTACAGCCTATGGAGGGCGTCGCCTCCCGTTTGCTTTCCCCCTAAGCGCCCCGGCAGCCGCGCGGCCAACTCAAGGCCACCGCCTGCATCCGCCCTGCCCCATCAAGGCGGCATCACACCCCGGTAATTGCGATCGAGCAGGTCCACCGACCACAGCTCGCGGCCGCTTGCGAGATCCTGGGCGACCAGGCGGGCGGCGAGCGTTTCGTAGTCGCCGGATGGCTGGCGCCGGGTGAGCGGCTCGGAGCGCCATAGCAGCTGCGTGCCGCGCAGCAGGAAGGGCGCGCTGGCATTCGGCAGGACCGCGTTACCCAACGCGCGGCCTGACGTGCGGTCATGCAGCGACCAGCGCCATTGTGTGCCGAGAACCTCGTCGGCGACCGCGGTCGATACCTGGACGGTCAGGTCATCTGCGCCGCGAAACTGGACGCCGTCGAGATTGCGCACGCGCTCTGCGTCGGTCAGGTCCGGTGTCCGCGGCGCCGGCATCCCCAGCCCACTGATCGCTTGCACGCGATTGGCCCCAAAGTCGACGCTGACGACGCCGTCGAGCTCGCGGCGCTCGTTGTCGACGCCGGCTTTCTTCGCCAGCAAAGCGCCGCGCAACGGCCACTCGGCGTAAGTCCAGCGGATTTTGAGGGAGCCGGAACTCAGGTCGGCGGTTGCGTCGAAGCGACGATTGGGTTGCGGGTCGGGCGAAGCGAGGACGCCGTCCGGTAAATCGCCAAGCACTCCGCCGCGAACGGCGCCCGTCTCCGGGTCCAGCAATTGCAGGCTGAGCTGCCCGGCCCGCTCGGGGCGTCCCAGGACGACCAGCTGCTGCTCAACCAGCGCCAGGGGCAAGCCTTCGGCCGGGCCACGCCAGCGGACGCTGCCATTGTCGAGGTCGATTGCGGCGACGCGTCCCTGGGCATCCGCCACCCAGGTCACGGACGCCTGGCCGGAGGCATCGACCAAGACGCCTGGCGCCATCTGAAAAGCGGATGCGAGCGCTTGAGCATTGACCGGCGCGCTGATCAATAGTGCCAACCCCAGCAGCGTGGGCGTCGATCGCAACAGCCTGCGTTGATGTTTCATCTGGAAAGAGCTCCTGCAAAAGGGACGCGGCTCGAGGGAGACCATCGAGTCATTCGAAGCTATTGCGGAAAATCGAGTCGCCACCACCGCCGGTCGCGACGCCGTTCAACCGCCAGGCACCCCGCCCCAGCGTGCCGGCAATCAGCACGTCGCGCGTCGCGTGATAGGCAAGCTCGTATACCGGCGTAATCGGCAGGCCGGTTCCGAGCGGCAGCCAGGTGGTGAACCCGCCGCTGGAGAGCGCGTAGAAAGTGCCGCGATCGGCTCCGACCACGAGTACATCGCCGCTGGGGCGGGGCACGTAGACCATGCTGCGCAAAGCGCCTGGCGACAGGGTGCCAAGATTGCCCGTGACCGTCGAAAAGCCGCCGCCGCTGCTGCCCGAGAAATAGACCGCCGTGGATGACAGTGCGAACAGCCGCGACGGTGCCGCGGGATCGACCGCGACATCGTGGATGTCGGTCGTGCCCAGGATGTTCACCTGCGTCGGCGCGCCGGTGCCCACCGTACGCAGGTAGACCCGGTTGCCAGACGCCAGGTAGACGAAGGCGCTGTTGCCCGGCACGCCGTACTCGATCGGGTCCCCGGATGAGTCATTGACCACGACCGCCGAAATCCGGGTCACCGTCGTGCCCTGGTCGGTGGACTCGTAGACGCCATTGGAAGCGCCGATCAGCAGGCGCAGGCCGGTGACTCGGTTGACTGCGATCGGCGTGTAGAACTGGCCGGCGACATCGGGGCTGCCAGCCAGCGGCGTGAGTGCCGGAAAGACTTCCGCCTGCAGGACGTTTGACGCGTTGTAGGTGCGACGCCTGAACGCAGCGAAATTCTGGAAGCTGGAGAAACGCGAGGACAGCACGCCCGAGGTGATGTCATCGACCGCCGTGTCGCCACCGTCGCCGGTGTGGATGGAGACGAAGGTACGGGTGGCGTCCACCTGCTGGGTGGTCCCGGTGTCCTGCGCGCCACCAATGACCCGATCGCCGACGCCGTCATAGGCGATGCTGTGGTATTCCGTGACCTGCAGGTCGCCATTGAGCGAGGTCCAGGCGCCGGTGGTGGTGCGTGGCGTCAAGCGTTTGTAGACGCCGCCATCGTCGCTCTCGAGCAGGCTGCCGCCGGCCTCGAAAACCATGCTGCGCGAGTCCGCGTGTGGCGCGGAATTATTGCCGGCGCCCGAATGCGTCAGCGAAGTCCAGCGGCTCGCCGGCGGTTGCCCGGCGTTGCCGCGGAACAACCGGCCGGAGTAGTCGAGCGCGCCGAGCGAATTGGGGAAGAACACCCCGGAACCCGGCGCCGCTTCGCTGAAGTAGGGCTGCCGGTCGCCGCCGATGTAGAAGATATTGCTGTCGGTTGGGTCAGCGGCGAGTGAGAGGTGAATGTCGCCCTGCCCGCCCGGATGCAACCCGAACAGCGCGCCGCTTTCCTCAGCGGTCACCGGAAAGCCGAGATTGGTCCAGCCAGTGGTGCCGTTCGCCGAGCGAACGACCGCGGCCAGGCGGCCGTCGTTGCCGGTGACCGCCAGGAATACGTTGCTGGTCTGCCCCACCGCCAGCAGGCCGCGGCTGCCATTGTTGATCAGGGTATCCGTGGCTCCGTCCGAGACTTTGGTCCACACCGCACCGGTGTCGGACGAGCGATAGATGCCGGGGCTGCCCGAGTTGAACATCACCGTGTACAGCACGCTGTTGTTGCTGGGATCGCCCACGAGATCGGTGGGGACGCCGGCAGGCAGGCCAGTGCCGCCCGCGCCAGAGACAATACTGAAGCTGCCGCCGGTGTTGGCCGAGCGATGCAGCCCGTCGGTAGCGGCCGCCAGCAACACCGCACCACGCGCCACCACCGCCCGGATATCCTTGTTGCTCAGCGTGCCGCCGCCATTGAGCGGGGTCCAGGTGGCGCCGCCATTGACAGTGCGCAGGACACCCGTCAACGAGCCGCCCTCGTTGAAAATGCTGGACACGCGACCGGTAGCAGCCAGCAAGGTCTGCCGGGTGCCGTCGGTGGGATCGAAGCGGATGGCGGTAATCGACTGTGAGCTCAAAGTGTCGGTTTGGCGCGTCCACGTCGGCACGCCGGCAGTGGCGTTGCCGGTCCGCCAGATGCCGCCGTTGACCGCGCCGACGTATAGGATCGTCGCATCGGTCGGATGCGGTGCCATCGAGCTCACCGCGCCCGTCACCGGGCGATTGGTGATGCCTTCCACCTGGCCCTGGTGTGCAGGCCCGGGCCCGAGGTCGAGCCAGGTGCCAGAGATGCCGCCGCCACCGCTGCTGTTGAAAGTCGCACTGACATTGCGCGCCTGGCTCATGGTGACATTGCAGGCGCCGCTGCCGCTGCATTCGCCGCCCCAGCTGACGAAGGTGGATCCGCCGGCGGGCGTCGCCGTGAGCGCAACGGGCGTGTTGGTCGCGAATGCGAAGCTGCAGGTGGCGCCGCAGTTGATGCCGGCCGGCGAGCTGGTGACGGTGCCGGTCTCGGTGCCGGCGCGCGTGACTGTCAGCGTCTGTGTGCCACCGCCCCCGACCGTCAGCGTCAGGGAAGCAGCGGAGACGATGCCGAGATCGGCCACGCCGCGGTCGCGGAAGCGCAAGGTCCAGGTGCCGTTGATCTGGGCGGGGGACAGGCCACTGAATGCGGCAGTGAAACCCGTGACTGGCGCAGGAATGGTGGATGGCGCGGCGACGACGGTTCGGTAGTTGCCAGCGGGGATATTTTCGGCGTCACCGATCGCGTCGGCTGCGGCCCAGATATTGGCCGCGGCGGAATCGGCGAAGACATAGGTGCCGGAGAGATTCGAGCTGTCGCCAGGGTTACCGGCTGCAGTCGCGCCAACCCGGCTATAGATGACGAAGCTGCCGCTATTTCCGGGGGTTACACCGGGCGGCGCCAGCACGACTTCCACATCGCCCACCCAGGTGTGCGACACGGACGTCGACAGTGAGATGTTTGTAATGCTGCCGCCGATGCCGCTCACCGTAAAACTCACGTCGAGTGGGGTGCCGAAGGTCCCCGTCGTCGTTGCGTCTGGTATCGCCCCCGTGCCGGTGCCGGTGAAAGTCTGCGCCAAGCCTGATTCACCGGCCAGCAATCCGACCGCCGCAGCTGCCACCAAGAGTCCGCGCCGAAGCGCGAAGAGGCCGTGCCCGTTTGATAACCTGTTCGCTATGTGCTGCATGTGACCTCCGGGAAAAGCCGCTGATGCTCGACTGGCGCAGAGTCGAACCTTGACACGCCTTACACGCTCGAACCGTAGCACATTGATTGCCGCGGTTTGACCGGTCGAAAACGTCGTCGAAGAAAATTTTCGGAGGTCAAACATTCTTACCGGGGTGAATCCGGCCGCCGTAAATCATGGGGACGGGAATCGCCTGGCCTTTGCCTTCCGTAATTCAGAAAAGCCGCGGATGCGTGTCGGAGAATTCCCGCTGGTTTGCGCACACTTGGCGCCAGTGTTGAACTCGCGTCGCGTGCCGGTGCGGCGTGCGCGCTTGTGTGCGTCTGTTGGGCGTCGACGCGTGCCCGTTCGCCGCATAGGACCATCGTCCCTTCTGCCGAGTGATCTGAATTCCTGCCACTCGCCGAGTAAAGCTGTAATCGACCCCTTCTCAAAATGCAGAGTGCCTCATGCGCTTGTCGTTGCTGCTCCTGTTCGCAATCCTTGTTACCGAAGCACACGCCCAGCCGGTTCCGATCTGGTCGACTGCCGAGAGCCAGGTCACGCCGTTTACAGCAAGCTATTCCTCTGCCGCGCCTGCGATTCTGGAGAATGGTGATGCCCTCCTGGTCGCGGGCGAATCGTCGCGAGAGGGCTACGCGTCGACGGTGCGATTGAGTCTGGTTGGCACCACCCGTGGACAGTTTGGTGGTGAGCCGATCAACGGTGGTCCGCTGGTGGCCGAGGCCGTATTGGCGACGCAGGGCGAGTTTGCGGTGTTGCGGATGACTGAGCGACAGGGCGAATTCAACAGCCCGCGCGCGCTGGTCGTCATGGTCGACGCTGCCGGGCAGATCCGCTGGCTGTTGCCGCGTTTTGGCCGCGAAGCGCGCTTCCTCGCGAATGGCGACGTCCTGCTGAATTCGCGCAACCAGGTCATCCGGCTGCGCGGCAGCGACGGCGACCTGGTCTGGGTGCGCAACTTGCTCGACCTGCGCAGCGATGCCATCGAAGCCGCGCTGTGGCTACCGCAGGAAATCGGCCCCCAGCTCATTCTCGGCATCGACTTCACCGAACGTGCCCGCGACGGGCAACAGATTCATCCCGCGCCGAGTTACCTGAGCCTCGACCTGGCCACCGGCGCCACGCTCTGGGAGCGTCGGCGCGCCGCGACCAGCCGTCGCGCCTTCCAGGCTTGCGGCAACGTCGCAATCGGTGGTGACCCGGTGTTTGCGTGGTTCGAGACCACGGGTGTCGCGACCGATGTGGTGCTCGAACGTCTTGCGGCCACGGATGGAGCATTGCTGTGGTCCGCTCGCACCGCGGACGTGGAATATTCCGACGGCCCTTGTGGTTTCGCTGCTACGAATTCGCTCGTTGCGATCAGCAGTCACGACGAATTCACCGGTCTCACCACGCTGGCCGCGCTGAGCCACGCCGGCGCCGCACTCTGGCGCCACCACCTTCCGGTCCGGGCCGCATCGAAGCTGGTACCAGGGGCCGCTGGCGCGCTGCTGATTGCTTCGCCAGCGCTGCTCCCCGGAGACATCGACGGCAGCCGTATCGAAGCCCGGCGCGTCAGCGATGGTGGCGTCGCCTGGAGCACGCCGATCGAGGCGCCGAAAATCGACTGGCGCGTGCTCGGCAGCGAGCTTAGAGTCGCTGGGGCTGTGGTCGACCAAGGTGCGGCCACGCTGTTGTTGCGTCGGCTCGATGTCACCACCGGTGCCCTGCTCCCCGGCGCCCAGACGGGCGCGAATGGTCGGTCGCTGCTCGCAGCGAATGTCGAATTCATCGATGGCGTGCCGTTCGCCGCCAGAAGCACGGGAAACCTGGATCTGCGCGAGATCGTCGTCAAGCGTAGCGAGCCGGAAACGGGGGCGCCGACCTGGACCCGCACCCATTTGCTGACGCAAACGCCGCAGCGGATCACTTTCATCGACGTCGTCGCGATTCCGGCCGGGCGCCTGCTGGTGCGGGTCAATTTCCAGATCACCGAGCCCACCGTGCAGAACGTCCTGACGCTGCTGGTCATCGATCGCAACAGTGGCAACGAAATCTGGCAACGCGACTTCGCCCTCGGCAACTTCGGTTCGCCGAGCGTGATCGGCACGAGCGACGGTAGTCTCTATGCGCGTTCAACGGTGTGCGCCAATCCGCCGGCTTGCACCAACATTCAGAACCAGCTCGAGAAGCTCGGGTCGGTGAATGGCGCAACGGTCTGGACACAGCAGGGCAATTTTTCGCCGCTGGCAGCACGCGGCGTCGATCTCATCGGTATTCGTGACACCAACCAATTGACGCTCGTGAGTGCCGGCAACGGCGCAGCTTTCTGGTCGCAAGTGCTCCCGAACTCGCAGTCGATTCCGGGGTTCGTCGCGCTGGACAATGGCGATATCGGAGCAATGCTCGAATTCCGCAGTGGGCCGATGCGCAAGCTGGACATCCAGCGGCGGAGCGCTGCCAACGGCGTACCTCTATGGAGCACCCGGCCCGGCGAGTTCGACGATGTCATCGTCAGCGGCCTGCTGAGTGAGCTTCCCGACGGCGACCTGCTGATGACCGCGCGCTTCAGCGGACCCGAGCAAGTGGGTCGCTCGCGGCCCTTGCTGGCACGCGTCGATGCCGACACCGGTGCACTGCTCTGGACGCAGCGCCCGCTCTCCTCCGGCGACCGCTGGCAATCCGTGCGGGCAATGCTGGGTGCGACCGCCACCCACAAATGGGCACGCAGCCTGCGTTATCTCGACGACCTCAATGTACAGTACGAAGAGCGTTTTGCGTTGACCAGCGTGCGCCTTCTCGATGGCGCAATCGGACCCGAGCACCTGTTCGCACGCAATTACGACGAACCGCTTGCGTCCGCGGGCTTCGGTACCGTCTTTGCAGTAGCGGTGGCCGGCGACGGGACCGTACAGGTTGAAAATTCCCGTCCCGATTCGATGGGATTGCGAATGCCGCGTCTGCAGCGCTGGCCGGCAGTCGGCAGCGAGCATGGCGATATCGTGGTGCGCCGGCTTGGGGACGCTGGCGACATCGTCGGCCTCGGTCCATCGGTCGACGTCGAATTCGAAATCGAGCTCGCGTCCGCAAGTTCGGCAACGGACGCAAAGGCAGGCTTCGTCTCCAATGAGGACGGCCTGCTCGCGATCCTGCGCGGCTGCACAGTGGTCGGCGGCGGGCAGTGTCCAACCAACTTGAACAGCGCGCTGGAGCAAAGCCTGAGCCTCGGACCGAACGCGGTCATGCGCCTGCGCTACGAGGTGTTCGATCAGAGTTTCAGGCCGGGCGAGCAGCCCAACTCGCGGTCGCGCGCGATCTTCCATGTCGACCCGCCGTACATGTTTGGCGACGACAACCTGGGCAACAACATCCACGTCATGCACGTGAGCCTCGGCGGCATGTCGGACGGGTTCGAATAGGCGGCAAGGACCCGCGCTGTTGGTGGGTCTGCGCTGTGCGCGG
>JANPJV010000056.1:0-31271 GCA_031425695.1 Rhodanobacteraceae bacterium
GCGCCGGCGGACGAACTCGACGAAGCTGACAAAGGTGCGGGTGAACCAGGTTGAACTTCAGAGCTCGAGCTATCCATGAGAGGAGCCTACCTTCAGTAATTACGAAGAGGTAGTTGTCTCGGGGTACATTGGCACGGGGGGTAGCTCATGAACTGGAGCAGCGCGGCACTTGCGCACGCGGCACTGAAAATGAAAACGTTTTCGCGCGCACGTAATGGATGGTCCGTGGATAATTGCTCAATATAGGTCGGGTCATCCAACAGTCCCTGACGATCAAGCTGCACCACACCGGGGTCGTACTGCCCGATGCACGCGAGACACCGCCGGTGTGGTCCAGTAACGTGCGAGCGCCAGTCCGCCGAGAGCAATTCGCCAGATCGGGTCTGGCGCACCAAGATGCCGGCGTCGACCACCGGAATTAGGTGGGCTTGAGCGATAACATTTAGCAGATGACGTGCAGCTGGACGATCGACGCAGCTGAACAGAACGTCGCAATCCAGCGCCGCTGTGTAGCCACTATTCTCCTGAAGCCGCTGCCTCACGCGACGCGCTGTGAACAACGTTGCCACCGTATGCTGTTCTAGCGCATCGCCCGCAACATCGACCTTGAATCGTTCGGCTTGCGCATCGGCCGTTGTGGCGTGAATTAGGCGATCGAGGTTGTGTTCCTCTACCTGATCGAAGTCGATCAAGACCAGATCTTCGATGCCAGTCCTCGCCAAAGCTTCGGCTACAATCGCTCCGACCGAACCCAATCCCACAATGCCAACGCGAAGGCGCGCCAGCTTCGCCTGGGCCTTATCACCCCACGCGTTGCGCGTCCGACGCTGGCAGGCGCCACTAATGGGAACTGGGCATTCGATATCGGCGAAATCGATTGAAAAACCTGAGCCGCAGGTGCGCACTGTTCCGCACCATTTGCGCTGGAAGCAACCGAGCGCAACCCGTTCCCAGAACCGCGCGCTCCACACACCATCCGAGCCTGCGGTCAACCCTACCAACGGTAGCCCGGTGGCACCGTAGGCCGCAGCCGCATGTCCGTCTTCTGCAGCGACGTCATCGCGGCTCATTTCTTGCCAGCCGGGGAACGGGTGGCTATGCAGAAATGCAAGCCCGGCACCCTGCGCGTGCGCAAGACCGGTTGCGCGTTCGAAATAGGCTGCAGCAAAACTTGCATTGCCATGCACGTCACGCTCGCCGCGTTCTGGCAGCACCAGTTCATACAGAAGTGCTGTGCGACGCGAATGGCCAGTACTTGGCCTCCACAACGCGAAACACAAGTCTTCCTGACCATCGGCTCTAAGCAGATGGCGATGAGCAGCGAGCGCCAGCTCACCGCCCATCGCCACACTGTGAGTTGGACGGCTCATTGAGAGTCCCAAAGACGCCAGATGTGGGCCATGTACGTCGCCACCGTCTTGCGCGGCTCAGCCTGCCAATTGGGGAACGGACGCGACCAGTACTCCCAGGCTGCGCCGAAGTTCGGACTCGCACTGATATTACTGGTCGGATGGGTTGAACCGACCGCTGTGCCGCCGTGGATCATTGGGCTGACGTGGGGCCCGCCCGGCGGGGTGGCCGGAAAGTCGGTCGGAACCTCAAGTCCGATTCGCACCTCCCGGCCCGCGAACCGCCCGGTTTCGACCGAGTAGTCAACGGCGACGCGCTCTCCCTCGGGATCGAGCAGTTCGACGGCGTAGCCCAGCTCGCGCAGCCCAGCGATGAAAGCCCCCCGTCCCATGCGAGAGATGTCCGAGACCGGCGTGGCTCCAGTTGAAATGATGATAAAGCGCTGGTTGTTGTGAAGCCGGATCAGCTCTTCGCCCCGACCCTGAAAGCTGTCCTTGTGCTGACCACGCAGTTCCACGAGATAGTTCGTGGCCGGGTCCTTGTGTCCTAACTCACGGATGATCTGATTGGGCGTCATCTCGTGCTGGGTGGAGGCGACTTCCTCACCGTCGAGGGAGAATCGAATCGTATTCATGGTCAGACTCCTAGTCTCAATGTGAATAGGCCGCCGCTAGCCTGGTGGCTCTTCCTGCGATGTCCTTGGTGCAAGCTTGACGCGGCATGCTAAGTTTGTCAAGCAGCATGCTGCATGCTTGGAAACCTTAGCGGCGCGCACTAAACTTAGGCCTTCGGAACAACAGCTCGTTGAGGAGACCGTGAAGCCACTACTCGGCCAATACCTAGCTTCAATTCGCCTCGATCGGAAGATGTCGCTCAGACAGGTTGAGGAAGCGAGTAAGAAGGAGGTTTCGAATGCCTACCTTAGTCAACTTGAAACCGGCAAGATCCAGCAGCCAAGCCCGAATGTCCTCAATACGCTAGCCGACATTTACAAGATCGAATATGTACAGCTGATGGAACTGGCGGGGTATCTACCAGCTACGGCAACTCGCGAATCATCACAGCGGCACGGGCGCATCGCGACGTTCGCTGAGCACAATCTCACGAGAGATGAGGAAGGGCAGTTGATGGACTACCTGAAGTTTCTACGGACGCGAAGTCCCCCATGAGCAAGCCGGATGACAGCAGCCTTGAACCGCACGAGCTGGCAGCGGTCGAGGCACGAGCGCGGCAACTCTTAGATCGAGCTGCAGCCTGGGATCGTCTCCCGACCCCCGTAGACGACATCGTCGCGGCGGCTAAGCTACGCGTTGCACCAAAGGGAATGTTCGACCCCGCCAGCTTCCTAGCATTCATCAAGAAGAAGTCTGTAGAAGCTGCCCACTCGCTCAAGGTAGCCCTGTCCAAGGTACTCGGAATCTACGACGCCAACGACGAGATCATTCACATCGATGATGGAGTCGGCCTGTCCAAGCAATCGTTCCTGAAATTGCACGAGACGGGCCACCACGAGATGCCATCGCATCGCAAGATTTTTCGCCTCTTCCAGGACTGTGAGCAGACCCTCTCCCCAGCAGTTGCCGACCAGTTTGAGCGTGAGGCGAACAATTTCGCCAGGTACGCACTATTTCAGGGCGACACCTTCAAGCGCCGCGCCGCCGAAATGGCGATGGGCGTGAAAACACCGATGAAACTCGCAACGGTCTTCGGAGCATCTGTCTACGCGTCTGCACGCGAATTTGCCCGCACGCACCATAGGGCGTGCGTGGTGTACGTGCTTGAGCCTCTTGTGTTCATCCCGGGCGTTGGCGCTCAGGCCCAGGTTCGCCGAATAGAACCCTCGCCGTCCTTCCGTGCGCAGTTCGGATGTCCGACGGACCTGGTGGTCGATGTTAACCACGCGCTCTCGCGCCTGTTGCCCATTGGACGCAAGATGACGAGACCCACACCGCTTGTCTATCGCGACATAAACGGACTCGATCACGAGTGCCTCGGCGAGGCATTCGACACAAAGCACAACGTTCTGCTGCTGATATATCCGATCAAGGCGTTGACATCGACCACGATTCTGCTGCAAGTAGCGTAACCACATTGGAGCGGTGTCTTCAGAGCCAACACCCTCCCGTACATGCTCGTCGAAACGTAGCGCAGTGATGTGCGACATATACCGATAAAATATGTTATCGGTATATGATGGGTTCCCGACAGAGGGTTCTGCGATGGCGAACGGACGAGGCTTGGTGGTCGGTGGCGGCGAGCTTGAGGCGTCCTCGAAGTTGACCGATGCGAAGTTCCACCAGCTCGCCGACGTGCCGGCGGAGCTCGAGTGGTTCGCGAATCTCGACAACCCCCGGACGCGGCGTGCCTACCAGGCCGACATGCGGGATTTCATGAAGTTCGTCGGCATCCGCGCACCTGAAGAGTTCCGCTTGATCTCGCGCGGCCATGTGCTCGCTTGGCGAACGGCGCTCGAGGAACGCAAGCTCAACGGCGCCACCATCCGTCGCAAGCTCGCGGCACTCTCATCTTTATATGAGTATCTGTGCAATCGGCAAGCTGTCGCCCACAATCCCGTCAAAGGCGTCAAACGGCCTAGCGTCGATAGCTACGAGGGAAAAACGCCGGCGCTGGCCGATGGCCAGGCGCGGCTGCTGCTCGATGCGCCAAAGGCTTCGACGCTCAAAGGCAAGCGTGATCGCGCGATCCTGGCCGTGCTGCTCTACCACGGTCTGCGTCGCGCCGAGCTCTGTGCGATCGATGTCGGCGACCTGCAGGAGCGCCGCGGCGTCAAGCATCTGCGGATCCACGGCAAGGGCAACAAGCTGCGCTACCTGCCGCTGCATCCCGCGGCGGCCGCGCGCATTGAGGACTATCTGGCGCACAGCGAACACGGCGCAGATAAGACTGCGCCGCTGTTCCGTGCGCTACGCAATCCCGGTGCCGACAGCCGTCTCAGCAGCAAGGGTGTCTATACCAACGTGGTCCAGCACTACGGCCAAGCACTCGGACTCACCACCCTGCCCCTTTTCGGACCTCACGCCATGCGCGCCACCGCCGCGACCAACGCGCTCGAGCACGGCGCAGATATCGCCAAGGTCCAGGAATGGCTCGGGCACGCCAATATCCAGACGACACGGATCTACGATCGGCGCAATTCGAGGCCGGAAGACTCCCCAACTTTCAAGGTTGCGTATTGATCGTTCAGCAGGCGGCTTTAGCTGGGACTTGAAGCACAGCTGGGTCCCGCTGGCCGGGTCTTCATTTCGAACTTGCTGTCACCGTCAGGCGCAAAGACCTGTTGTGCTGTGCTCATCGAGACAGCCTCCTCGTACATTCGCAATCCGTCCGCTGATGCGTGGCCAGGCACATAGAGCAAATCCGAGCGGTTACGCGGCTGCGGCCGTTCGTAGATCACTCAGGGGGGCTAGATTGTGAACTATCCGGGCACCATACCCACCGCTATCGCTCAATATCTCAATTGTGGTGATAGCGACCCCGAATGCCGCGTCTGGCCTGGCGGGCACTATCACCGCCACGGACTCGCGCATCGCGAACTTCGTGCGGCGTTGGTCGCTGAGGTCCGCCGCCGTGTGGTCGGCCTGGTATCGGCCGAGCCGCCCTCACATCGAGTCAGCGCCGTATCGAGCTGATGGTGCGTGGGTTATTTCCAGCGGCGGAGCAGGAGATCGTGCTCGCCCGGCTGAGTTCTTCGGTCGTGCTCGTCACTCACGCCAACTTCGACGCGTTGCTTCAGAGCCTGACGTGGGACAGCACGGCCTGGGTGATCGCCAGCATGTACTTGCGCAGCCTTGGGCTGGAAACCCTGGGTGGCGACGATTCAACGCCGGTCGGCATGAGCGAGGAGACCACCTGCTATGTCACTCCAGAGTGCCTTGTCGAGGCCGATCCGTTCGCAGACTTCGTGGTACATGAAGCGGCCCATATCTTTCACAACTGCAAGCGGGGAACCCCTCGGCTTGCAGCAAACACGCACCCGCGAGTGGTTGCTGGACATCGATTTCCATAGGCGCGAGACCTTTGCCTATTCGTGCGAGGCCTATTCGCGCGTCATCGACGGCTCTGCGAATCGCCGAGAGCGACTTCAGCGTGCAGGGGCCTTTGCGCAGGGTCATCACTTTCCAGTGAACGCAGTCGACGTGCCTGAAGTGATCGACATCGCGCACGCGGCGGCCGCCTCGCACTCCGGCTGGAAGCTCATTCTTGCGCGCTGCGCGCATCGCCACACGGGGCGTTAGCGCTAGCGGCTCCAATTTGGCGCGCATTCGCTTGTTTAAAACTCGCCAGCACACGATCGGCGCCCGGGCGACGCCCCGACCCTACCGCGGCTGCCGATCGGTCGTCGGCCAAGCTCCGGCCAAAGTGACGGTTCCGGCTGTGTGCTGCGGCGACTGAACGCACCGGGATTCATGAAAACGACCGTGCACCCGCGGCACGCATACGCAGGCTTCGCGCCGGGGCGGTTGAGCGACACAAATGAGCTGCAATTGCAGATTGGGCAGCAGAACGGCGGCGGTTGAGGCATCGCGGAAGCTCGGCGGTCACTGGTTAGCCATTCTAGCGCGCGGCTGTATGTCTATACAGTGATCTGCCCGCGGAGCGGCGTGCCAACATTCTCGTCGATGACGTTGCGCGCCGAGACTGGGGATCACAGCCGTTTTTGGCAAGTCCTCCCGCCTTGCCCTTCCGGCTCGGCGCTCCTGCAACCGAGAATCGGCCGTGCTCCGCGACATCCAAGCTTCAATCGCCGCCGAGACTGGAGACGACCCAATCGCACACCCGTTTTCACCCATTTAGCCATGAAGTCCGACGAACTGATGCCCGATCATGCTCATGCCGCGGTATCTATTCGGACCGCGACACTGCGCGCCGGACGATGCGCTTGCTAACCGGTCGGGTTGGGTGGGGACGGGGGTGCCGGCAACGACGATCGGCTAACAGAAGGGCGGTGCCCTCGCCGCTCAAGCAGCGCTCAGTAACTCTCACTGTGGCTTTACCATTCCGCCGAGCCTCGTCGGCCTATTAATCAGCGCACGCAAACGGTCAGCAGCTTCCGGCGCACGAAGCGCCGCTAGGCGCTCATCGAAACTGCGGCGTAGATCTTCCGGGTCATGACCGTGGTCACCGCTTTCCGGTGCCAATGGCTTGCTCACATTCCGCTCCTTTCCCGCAGCCCGAACTCGAAGCCGGATCAGGTGCACAAGTGGGACGAGCGCAATTGTGCAGCAGATTGCTGCAGAAGATCGATCTGGAGGCACCTACAGTACGCCGAACCGTAACATTCAAGCGCTATCGCTGAGCACACCTCCACGTCCAATACCCCATCCATGCCGCCCCGGCGGCGGGCGTGCGCTACGCACACATGGGCGCCGTCCATAGCGCCTGAGCCGCTTCGCGGCCTGTTAGCCGAGGTAAGGTGCCGCGCCGTTATGACCCCTTCAGAGCCTAAGCCACCAGGGGACATGGAACCCGGGAAATTGTGTAGCAGCCTGCCGCACTTACATTTGAGTGGAACGCAATTGTGCAAGCACCGCTTGCACAAACTCGGCGCCCATGCCGCCCAAGACCACATGGCTGCGAATCCTGAACGCCATGTCATGCGGCTTGCACGAGCGTGATTGTATAACCGCCGCCTAAGACCCTACTGTGCGCGCCATGCTTCGACGTTCCCAACCCGTGCCCCGCTGGCGCAGCCTTCTCCTGCTGCTCGCGCTGCTGTGCCTGGTGATCAAGCCAATCATCGGCTTTGCCGGCGATCTCCATCGGGATCTGCATGCGGCACACGAAACGGTGGGCGCGCTTGGTGCTCCGGATGCGGCGGATCACGATCAGCCTGACAAGGGCCTGCACCAGTTGTTGCACGTCGACCTTTGCTGCGGCAATGCAGTGCTCACGACCGAGCCAGCGATGCTTTTGCTGCAACTTCCCAAGCTGCCGCCTGCGATCGCCATCGTGTGGCTGGCAATCCCACCGCGGCTCGCGACTGACTTACGCCCTCCCATCTCGATCTGAGTGATTTCCGGACGCCTTGTCCGGCCCATTCGATCCTGATCCTGGAGTGGCAGCATGAAATTGCTCTCGGTGGCGTTTGCCACCTCGTTGGCGTTGGCGTCGATTTCGACGCCTGCGCAAGTAGCGCTTTCCCTCGATACAGCTTTTGCGCGCACGCTCGAAGCGCATCCTGACATCGCAGTTTTCGGTTTCACCGAGGCCGGGTTGCGCGCGGAGGCAGAGCGCGCCGGCTTGAAACCGCCGTTAATCATCGGTGGCAGCGTCGAAAATGCCCTTGGTACCGGCGAGTCAGAGGCACTTCGCAGCGCCGAACTGACGGTCAGCCTGGCGTCGGTACTGGAGCGTGGCGACAAACGTGCCGCGCGCATGGCGCTGGCGCAGAGCCGCATCGACGCCCTCGGCAGTGCGCGCGAAGCCAAGCGGCTGGACCTGCTCGCGGAGGTAGCACGGCGTTATCTCGACGTGCTGGCTGCGCAACTTGCGGCGGGGATTGCTAAGGACGATATCGCGCAGCGCACGCGCGCCGTCGCCGCCGCGGCACGACGTGTGCAGGCGGGCGCTTCGCCGCGCTCGGTACAGTTGGCGGCGCAGGCACATGAGGTGCGGGCGGAGCTCGATCGTGATCGAGCGCAGCGCGAATTCAGCGCTGCCTGGCGGCGGCTGGCGCTGCTATGGGGTGATCCGGATGCGGCGTCGGGCGCGGTGCCGGGGGCGCGACTGCAGATCCCTGCTGCCCCGGGGTTCAGCGAAATCCTTGCGTTGCTGGAACGTACCCCAGAACTGCAGCGCTTTGCCGATGAGGCGCGGCTGCGCGAAGCGCGCCTGCAACTCGCGCGAACCGCACGGACGCCGGATCTCGAGTGGGAAGTCGGGTTGCGCCGGTTGCAGGAGAGTTCCGACTGGGGGCTCATCGGCAGCGTGTCCATCCCACTCGGCAGCGCCACGCGCGCCGGACCCGATATTCGCGCCGCCGAGGCTGAACTGGCAGCGCTGGACCTAGAGCGCGAATCCAGTGCGCGTGGGCTGCAATCAACGCTCGCCCAGGCACACGGTCGACTAGTCGCGTCCGCTGCGGATGCCGAACAGATACGCGATCAGCTGCTGCCGCTACTCATCAAGGCTGAGAACGCTGCGGCCGAGGCCTACAAAGCCGGCGCGCTGAGCTACTTGGAATGGGCTCAACTTCAATCCGAAACCACGCTCGCGCGACGGCAGCAAATCAACGCGACGGTCGAAGCGCAGCGCGCATTGATCGAAATCCAGCGGTTGACGGGTGAGGACTTCACGCGGGCCGCAGCAAAGGACTCCACGCCATGAAAGAGACATCGTGTTACGAGGAAACAGCGAGCTCCTTGATGCTTTCGCACCAGAGCGCCGCTTCCCTAGTCCGCTCACGCGGGCAACATCAACTCCGTACGTGGGCAATGTCGCTCCTGCTATTGCTCCTGGCCGCCTGCGGCGCCCCTCCTGCCGAAGAACATGCCGACGAGCACGGTCATGGCGACGAAAAGCACGCCGATGAGCACGGCCACAGCGACGACAAAAAGGCCGACGAGCACGGGAACAAAGCAGACGAGCATGGTCACGACGAGAAATCTGCCGACGAGGGTGGTGACGACGAACACTCGGACGAAGATCCCAAGCGCACCACCATTGCTGCGGCGATGGCTGCGGCTTCGGGCATCCGTACCGCGAAGGTCGCGCCAGGTGAGATTCGCGACGAACACGAAGTACAGGGCCTGATCACGCCCGTCGAAGGCCGGCAGGCACGCGTGGTAGCGCGCTTCCCCGGTCCGGTACGCCAGGTCAAGGTCGGTGTTGGCGACGTCGTGCGGGCGGGCCAGACGCTGGCAGTGATCGAAAGCAATATCAGCCTGTCGAACTACTCCGTGACCTCGCCGCTGGCGGGCACGGTGCTGGCGCGCAATACCGCGGTTGGCGATCTCGCCGGCGAGGCCCCGCTGTTCGAAATCGCCGATCTGACCAAGCTCTGGGTCGACCTGCACCTGTTCGGCGCCGACGCCCAGCACATTACACCGGGCTTGCCGGTCGAAGTGATCCGCCTGAGCGACTCGGTGTCAGCGCAGACGAAGCTCGACCGCGTACTGCCGGGTACAGCCACGGCAAGCCAGAGCACGGTCGCGCGAGCCACCGTCGATAACAGCGATGGCTTATGGCGCATTGGCGCGGCCGTACGCGCGCGGGTCACGGTATCGGTGGAGCCAGTCGCGCTGCAGGTGCCGCTCTCCGCGTTGCAGACCTTCGACGGCGCCGACGTCGCGTTCGTGCTGACGGGCGAAGTCTATGAAGCCCACCCGTTAAAGCTCGGCCGCCGCGATGGCGTCAACGTCGAGGTACTGGAAGGCCTCAATGTCGGCGACGAGGTGGTTGTTGAGCAGAGCTACATCGTCAAGGCCGACATTGAAAAGTCGGGCGCCTCTCATGACCACTGAGGCGATCTGACCATGCTCGAGAAACTCATAAGAAGTGCCATCGATCATCGCTGGCTGGTACTGCTACTGACCCTTGCGGCGTGCGCGCTGGGCGTCTACAGCTACACGCAGCTGCCGATCGATGCGACGCCTGATATCACCAATGTCCAGGTGCAGATCAACACGGAGGCGCCGGGCTATTCGCCGCTTGAGGCAGAGCAGCGCGTGACCTACGCGATCGAGAGCGCACTCGCGGGCTTACCCCAGCTCGAATACACGCGATCGCTTTCACGCTACGGGCTTTCCCAGGTGACGGTGGTGTTCGCAGACGGCACCGATATCTATTTCGCCCGCCAGCAAGTCGCCGAGCGCCTGAGCTCTGCGCGATCGCAAATGCCCGCGGGACTCGAGCCGGATCTCGGCCCGATTGCCACGGGCATGGGCGAGATCTACATGTACACGGTGGAGTCCGCCGCCGGCGCGAAAAAGCCGGACGGGACCGAATGGACCCCGACCGATCTGCGCACGATCCACGATTGGGTGGTGCGTCCGCAGTTGCGCAATGTGCCCGGCGTGACCGAGGTCAATACGCTCGGAGGATTCGCGCGCGAGATCCACGTCACGCCGGACCCGGCAAAACTGGTCGCCTACGGCTTCACCCTGCAGCAGGTCGTCGACGCCATCGCGGCCAACAACCAGAACCTCGGCGCCGGCTACATCGAGCGCAACGGGCAGCAGTTCCTGGTCCGCGTCCCCGGCCAGGTGGCCGATCAGGCCGCCTTGCAGTCGATCGTACTGACGCGCCGGGACGGCGTGCCGATCCGCGTCAGCGACGTGGCGACGGTTGCCGAAGGCGCCGAATTGCGCACCGGCGCCGCCACCCAGAACGGCCGCGAAGTCGTCCTCGGCACCGTGATCATGTTGATCGGGCAGAACAGCCGGTCGGTCTCCCGGGCAGTGGCCGCGCGGCTAGACGAAATCGCGAGCAACCTGCCCGATGGGATCTCCATCAGTCCGGTGTACGACCGCACGACGCTGGTCGACCGCACCATCGCCACGGTGCAGACGAACCTGGTCGAAGGCGCGATCCTGGTGATCGCGGTGCTGTTCGTGCTGCTCGGCAACCTCCGAGCGGCGCTGATTACCGCCGCAGTGATCCCCGTCGTAATGCTCATGACTTTGACGGGGATGGTGCGCGGCGGGGTGTCCGGCAACCTGATGAGCCTCGGCGCACTCGACTTCGGGCTGATCGTCGACGGCGCCGTGATCATCATCGAGCACTGCCTGCGCAGATTCGGAGAACAGCAGCACGCACTGGGGCGAGTGCTGACGCGGGACGAACGCTTCGAGCTCACGGCGCAGGCGACGGCCGAGGTGATCCGGCCGAGCCTGTTCGGCATCGCCATCATCACCGCCGTCTCTCTACCGATCTTTGCGCTCACCGGCATCGAAGGGAAGATGTTCCACCCGATGGCGTTTACCGTCGTGTTCGCGCTCACGGCGGCAATGCTGTTGTCGCTCAGCTTCGTTCCCGCTGCGGTGGCGATGTTTCTGGGTGGCCGCGTGCAGGAGAAAGAAAACTTCCTGCTCAGGCTCGCGCGACAAGCCTATGAGCCGTCATTGCGAGCGGCCTTGCGTGCGCGTTATCTGGTCGTACTGGCGGCGGCCATGCTGGTCGTGGCGATCGGATTCCTGGCGACACGCCTGGGCTCGGAATTCATACCCGGGCTCGACGAGGGCGACATCGCCATGCATGCATTGCGAATTCCCGGCACCAGCCTCAGCCAAGCCGTGACCATGCAACTGGCGCTGGAGGAACGGATAAAGACATTCCCCGAGGTCGACCGAGTCTTCAGCAAACTCGGAACGTCGGAAGTCGCAACAGACCCGATGCCGCCCTCGGTCGCCGATACCTTTCTGATGCTCAAGCCCCGGGAGGATTGGCCGAACCCGCGAAAACCCAAGGCACAGCTGGTGAGCGAGATCGAAGCCGCCGTGCAGGAGCTTCCGGGAAACAACTACGAGTTCACGCAGCCGATCCAGATGCGCATGAACGAGCTGATTTCGGGTGTGCGCGCCGACGTAGCCATCAAGGTCTTCGGCGACGATCTCGACACCTTGGTCAAGGTCGGCGAACGCGTCGAAGCGGTGGCGCGCGGCATCACCGGCGCCGCCGACGTCAAGATCGAACAGGCGACGGGTCTGCCGCTGCTGACCGTCACCCCCGAGCCTGCTGGCCTGGTGCGCTACGGGCTCAATCAGGATGCCGTGCAAACGGTGATCGGCACGGCGATCGGCGGCACCGTCGCCGGACAGTTGTTCGAGGGCGATCGGCGCTTCGATATCGTCGTGCGGCTGCCGGAGGACATCCGCAGCGATCCCGCGCGGCTCGCCGATCTCCCGGTACCGCTCAACACCGACAACGAAGACCACGACGAATCCAGTCGCGAGGCCAGCGGCCAGGTGCCAACGACGGTGCCGCTCCGCGAGATCGCACGGATCGAGTACACGCAAGGTCCGAACCAGATCAATCGCGAGAACGGCAAGCGCCGCGTCGTGGTCACCGCCAACGTCCGCGGTCGCGACCTCGGCGGCTTCGTCGCCGAGTTGCGTACAGCGATCGCGGCGAAAGTGGATGTTCCCGATGGCTATTGGATCGACTACGGCGGGACCTTCGAACAGTTGATCAACGCCAGCCGGCGTTTGGCGGTGGTCGTGCCATTGAGCTTGCTGGCCATCTTTGGGCTGCTGTTCATGGCCTTCGGCTCTGGCCGGGATGCGCTGGTGATCTTCAGCGGCGTGCCGCTGGCGCTCACCGGGGGCGTGCTCGCGCTGTGGCTGCGCGATATCCCGCTCTCCATCTCCGCGGGCGTCGGCTTCATTGCCCTGTCGGGCGTCGCCGTGCTCAACGGCGTGGTCATGATCGCCTTCATCCGGAAGCTGCGCGAAGACGGAATGGACCTTGATCAAGCGCTTTTCGACGGCGCCATCGGTCGGCTGCGTCCGGTGTTGATGACCGCGTTGGTCGCCTCGCTCGGCTTCGTGCCGATGGCACTGAATGTCGGCCCGGGGTCCGAGGTGCAGCGGCCGCTGGCCACGGTGGTGATCGGCGGCATCGTGTCGTCGACGTTCCTGACCCTGCTCGTACTGCCGGCACTTTACCGACTCGTCCACCGCGCCAAGCCCGCAAAGCTGAGCCGGGGAAAAGCACTGACAACTGGAGACGCGTTCGCATGACAAGTACAGGCAAGAGCGGAGACCCCGGCCACGGCAAGGACGACCACGCAAACCATGATCACGGCGAGCGCGAGGATTCTGGCCACGGCAAGGAAGCCCACGCAGACCATGCTCACGGCGGATGGTTGGGCGAAAAATCCGAACTGATCTACGCCGTTCTGTCTGGCGTGTTGCTGGCTGCAGGTTGGTTGATCGAAGTAACAGCATCCGGTCCAACCTGGGTACCTACAGCGCTCTATGTCGCGGCGTACTATTTCGGCGGCTATTACACCGCCAAGGAAGCGCTAAGCAATCTGCGCGAAAAACGCTTTGAGATCGATACCTTGATGCTGGTAGCGGCGGTCGGAGCGGCTGCGCTCGGCAAGTGGGGGGAAGGCGCATTGCTGCTGTTCTTGTTCAGCATTGGCCACGCGCTTGAAGGGTACGCGATGGGCCGCGCCCGACGTGCAATCGAAGCCTTGGCGAAGCTGGCTCCGGACACGGCTGTAGTCCGCAGAAATGGTGCCACCGAAACGATCGCAGTTGCTGAACTGCAACTGGGAGATATCGTGATCGTCAAACCCAACGAGCGGTTGCCAGCCGATGGCGTCGTGGTGCTGGGAACCTCCAGTGTCAACCAGGCGCCGGTCACTGGAGAAAGCATTCCGGTCGACAAGCGTCCGGTTGCTGATCCCAAAGCGGCGCTTGCTGCATTCGAGCGGGTAGCCGCCGAAAGCCGGGTGTTCGCCGGGACGATCAACGGTTCCGGGGTCATCGAGGTCATGGTCGCGCGACGCGCAGATCAGTCGACCATGGCGCGGGTGGTCAAGATGGTCACCGAGGCCGAAGCCCAGAAGTCCCCGACCCAGCAGTTCACCGAGCGCTTCCAACGCATTTTCGTGCCGGCGGTGCTCATTTTCATCGCGTTGCTGATGTTCGCCTGGGTGGTGGTCGACGAACCGTTTGCCGCCAGTTTTTACCGGGCGATGGCTGTGCTGGTGGCGTCCAGCCCCTGCGCGCTGGCCATCTCGGTACCCAGTGCGGTACTGAGTGGCGTCGCGCGCGCCGGACGCAGTGGCGTGCTGGTCAAAGGTGGTGGCCCGCTTGAAAATCTGGGCACGCTCACCTCGATCGCCTTCGACAAGACCGGCACGCTGACGGAGGGCAAAACCAAGTTGACCGATGTGGTGGCTGCGGAAGGCGTCAGCGAGGATGAATTGCTCGCCTTGGCGTGGGCGGTCGAGGAACACAGTGAGCATCCATTGGCGACCGCAGTGGTCACTGGCGCCCGTGAACGCCTGGGTGACCGCCTCAAGCCGCCGCTCGCCTCCGACGTCAAGAGCCTGATCGGGCGCGGTATCTCTGCGCAGGTCGATGGGGAAACCGTGCACATCGGCAAGCCGGTGCTGTTTACTGAACTACCCAACTCGACCCCGCCAGCCGCAGTCCAGGCGGCAAACCAGCAACTCGTGATGGCGGGCAGGTCGACCATGCTGGTCCGCAAGGGTCAGCGCTTCCTTGGCGTACTTGGCGTCATGGACACACCGAGACCTGTTGCCGCGAAAGTCATTGCGGCACTGCGTAAACTCGGCATCGAGCGGCTGATCATGATCTCCGGAGACAACCAGCAGGTCGCGGAAGCGGTCGCGAAATCGGTTGGACTGACCGAGGCACGTGGTGACCTGATGCCCGAGCAGAAGGTCGACGCAATCAAGGAGTTGACGAAACTGCATGGCAAGGTTGCGATGGTCGGCGATGGTGTAAACGATGCTCCGGCAATGGCCAACGCGACAGTCGGCATCACCATGGGCGCCGCTGGCTCGGACGTTGCGCTGGAAACCGCTGACATCGCGCTGATGGCCGACGATCTGACGCAGTTGCCGTTCGCAGTCGGGCTTTCTCGCAGCACCAGCCGCATCATCAAGCAGAACCTGTGGGCCAGCCTTGGAGTGGTGGCAGTGCTGATTCCCGCTACGTTGTTTGGCCTGAACATCGGCACTGCCGTGCTGTTTCATGAAGGTTCGACGGTGTTGGTGGTTATCAACGCGCTGCGCCTGTTGGCTTATCAGGAGCGAGCTTGATTCCGTAGGATCTCGGCATCTATTCGGAGCTCACGTGACTTTCAGGCACTGGCGTTTGCTGCACCGCTGCGCAAGCGTCGTGGTTTGCTTGATGGCGCTGATCCACGCCGCGTTTACTGCATATGTCTTCACTCGCTGGTCTCCGGGCGCAGTGTGGTTCCTTGGTACTGGACTCGGTCTGCTGCTGCTAGGCGTGATGAACATTGCGCACGTTGGCTGCGAGCCCTGCCGAATGCCTACCGCGCCACCGGTGCGATGGGCAAATTGGGTTGCCGTGCTGTTTGGCTTCGGCGCGGTTGCTGCGGTGCCGGAGCCCCAAGCTCTGGTCATCGCCAGCGCGCTCTTGCTTCAGGCAATTGCTGGGCAATGGACATTGCTCGGTAGCGGCCGCAACGGTAGCGCGCAAGGGTGCGAATAACTCAAGACGCGAATGCGCACGGCAACCCAACGCCGAGTGCGGCGATCGAGGTATGCTCGCAGCGATGACTCCGCGTCCTACATTGCTGGCCACCCTGCGTCGATCGACGCGGTTCATGGCATTGGTGGTTTTGCTGTTTCTCGCAAAGAGCGCCATGGCCTGTGGTTGCTGGACAGACTCGGTGCTGAATGCCGAGGCGCGCTCGACGGTTGCGGCCGCGCAGGATGTGCTCTCGGCAAGCTTCTCTCTAGACGAGGAGCTTCCGGACTCGGCCGTGTCGGATGGGTGCAAGCATTTCTGCAGTCAGCAGTTCACCGCCCCGCCGCCGGTAGTCTCCATCGCACGAAATGCAGAGCTACCTGATCTGCGCGTGATGCCCATTCCTGGCCCTGTTCCCGCCAGCGTCAGCACGAGTCCCTTTCGACCCCCGATCGCCTAGCAGGCTGGCCTGCGCGCCGCTGTGTAGCGGCTTTGTGTGATCGACTCGGGGATGCGGGATGCAATCTTATTTATCGTCACGTTCTGCGCGTGTCGTGATGCTATTGGTGTCGGCTTATGCCTTCGGCTCGCTGCCGGTAAGCGCCGAACCGCTGGGCTATGTGATCAACTCCGATAGCTTCTCGGAAACGCTGCACGATCATGTTCTGGAAGTGGACCTGGCCACTGGCCAGTTTCAGGACAAAGGTGCGATCCGCTTGGGAACCGCGGTGACGCCTTTCCAGGATGCGGAAGGCCTGGCCCTGGATGCCGCGGGGCGTCTGTGGGCAGTCGACGACGCCACCAAAACGTTCTTCAGCATCGACGCCACCAGTCGCAACGCGGCGATTCCTGGAAGTCAGCTGGGAAACCTGGGACTACCAACCGGAATCACCGCGGGGTTGGATCTCGGGCTGACGTTCACCTGCGCGGGCACCGCGCTGATGTCGGGTGAGGTCAACAAGACCCTCTATCAAATCGATGTCGCGACTGGCCGGGCAACGCCGATCGGTGGGATCGGTGCATTGGGATTCAAGATCACCGACATCGCGGTGCATGGCGACACTATTTTCGGCTTAGGGTCCGAGGGCGATGAGGGCCTGTACCTCATCGACGTTCGGACCGGCAGGGCACAGCCAATCGGGGACTTTACCCCCAGCGTACGCTTCAGCGATGGCGGCCTCGGCTTCGACACTAACGGACGACTTTGGGCCATTGTGGAAGACGGCGGTTCGGTGCCGAGCCGGATCTTCCGCATCGATCACCTGACGGGCCGCGAAACCCTCGTCAGCACGACCACGCCCGGCATTGAAAGCCTGGCATTGACGCCGCCTCAATGTGCTTCGATCGGTGGATTGCTCCCGGTTGAAGTCCCAGCAAACGAGCCTTTCGCGGTCCGGCTCTTGACCATCTTGATGGTCGCGTTCGGGATGGTAGTGGTCAGGCGACATGGCGCATGACCGACGACCCCGACCAGCGAGCCGGTGTCAGGCGCTCCATGGCTAAGTTGTTTCGTCGCTTCTTCCGATTAGCGCTGCTTGCCGTGGTAATCCCGACAGCAGCACAGGCAGCCACCGGCAACGCACTCACTTTGCCGGCTGCCATCGAAGCCGCCCAGGCTCGATCGCCCTCGCTGGCAGGTGCCGAGGCCGGCCTGCGTGCGGCCGATGCGGGCGTGCAGGAAGCGCACGCGCGCCCCGATCCAGTGCTGTCATACGAAGCCGAGAACGTGGCAGGCAGCGGGTCCTATGCGGGCGGTGATCGTCGCGAAACCACCGCCACCGTGGAATTGCCTATCGAGCTCGGTGGCAAGCGCGCGGCACGAGTGCAAGTTGCGGAAGCCGAGCGCGACGGCGTGACCGTAAATGTGCGGGTGACTGCGGCTGATCTGGCCCTGCGCACCACGGAGGCGTTTATCGCCGTGGTGGCTAGCGCACGCCGAACTGTGGCCGCGGAGGCGCGCCTGGGTTTCACCAAACAGGCATTCGATGCAGCCGAACTGCGGGTGACGAGTGGCAAGGCCTCGCCGATTGAAGCGCAGCGCGCAAACGTCCAACTGATCACCGCTCGCGTGGAGTCCGATCAGGCCCAACGATCACAGGCATTGGCGGCCGAGCAGTTGGCAAGCCTGACCGGCCTGCCCGCCGCAACTCCCTTGGCCGCCGATTGGTTCGATGAAACCGACGCCACGCCAGTGGATGCGGCAGCGCCCAGCCCCGATCTGGCTGCGCTCGATGCAACGGTGGCCGTCGCCCGTGCCAAGGTGGCCGTGGCGCAGCGGGGGCGCATTCCCGACCTTACGGTGATTGCCGGACGTCGGCGGTTCGCGGAAACCAACGAAACGGCCACTGTGGTGGGCGTCTCGCTGCCCATCCCGTTGTTCAGCCGCGGAAGCGCCACTGTGACGCGCGCGCGAGCACAACTCGAACAAACGGAGTTCGAGCGTGCGGCTGCGCTCCTGGCCATCGAACAAGCGATTGCCCAAGCGCGTGCCGAGGTCCTCAACGCGCGCGCAGCTGCGGCCGCGGCAGTGGGCCCCGCGTCAGCCGCTGCTGGCGAGGCCGCCCGCATCGCACGGATCGGCTACGCGGAAGGCAAGTTCTCGCAACTGGATTTGCTCGATGCCGATAGATCGTGGGCCGAGACGCGGCGCGACGCAATTGACGCGCTGGCCGCGTTCCATGGCGCGCGTGCCCGACTGGCGCGCCTGCTCGGCCGAACTGAACCCCTCGAAAAGGATTGATCGATGTTTGCTGGTTTTTCACTGCGGTTGCTCGTGCTCGTGCTCGCGTCTTCCCTGGCCGGGTGTGGACCCGCTTCTCCGCCTGCTGGGGATTCCGAAGCTTCCGGAACGGACCACGACGATCCCGGCGAAGCAGACACGGACGCCGAACGTGGTGAGAAGGGCGAGGACGATGAGGGCGATGATCACGACGAGGGTGAGGCCGGCACCATTGACCTCAGCGACGCACAGATTGCTGCGGCTGGCATCACCGTCGAGCCTGTGCGCTCGGACCTGTCCGGTGCCATCGAGACCACGGCCGTGGTGGCTGCCGACCCGGCGCGATCGGCCATCGCTGCGGCCGCTGTCGGCGGCCGCATCACAGCAGTGCAGCGCAACCTTGGCGAGGCGGTCAAGCGCGGCGATGCCCTGGCGGTGATCGAAAGCCGGGAGGCCGCGGAACTGACAGCAGAGGTTCAAGCCGCACGCAGCCAGGTGCAACAGGCAAAGACCGTGTTGGAACGCGAAGAGCGCCTGTTCAAACAGCGTGTGAGCGCCGAGCAGGACGTGATCGCCGCACGGGCGGACTCCCAGGCGGCAAGTATCCGCTTGCGGTTGGCTCAAGACCGCCTCGGCGCGGCCGGTGGCGGGGCGGAGACGTCATCGAATCGGTTGACGGTGCGGGCACCGATCGACGGCTTCGTCATCGACCGGCACGCGGCGCTCGGCGCCGTCGTGGCGGCAGACGCCGAGTTATTTCGCATTGCCGACCTGTCGGTGGTTTCGCTGGAGTTGTCGCTGGCGCCGGAGATGGCGCACGCGGTCGCGCCTGGCGCGGTCGCTGTGGTCACCGGGTCGGGGCAAACGACAGAGGCGCGCATCGCCTTCGTCTCACCCATCATCGACCCGACCACGCGGCAGGTGCACGCGCTGGCCACGCTCTCGAATGCGGACGGACTCTGGCGTATCGGGCAATCCGTTTCGGCACGCATCACGCGCGCGGATAGCGCACGCGGCATCGCCGTGCCGCGTGCGGCGATCCAGACCGTCGAAGACAAACCTAGCGTTTTCGTCCGCACCGATGACGGGTTCGCGGTAAAGCATCTCGTACTGGGTGCAAGCAACGGCGACTACGTACTGGTCGAATCCGGCCTGGCGGAGGGTGAGCAGATCGCCGTCGGCAACAGTTACGTCCTCAAGGCCGAGCTCGGCAAGGGTGAAGCCGGCGATGACGACTGAGATGCCACGATCCACACCGACTGAACCGCCCCGCCATGATTGAACGCATCGTTGAGTTTTCCGTACGGCGGCGCTGGACCGTGGTGCTGGCCACGCTCGTATTTGCAGGTCTGGGCGCGTGGGCCCTAGCGCGGCTGCCGATCGACGCCGTGCCCGACATCACCAACGTGCAGGTGCAGATCAATCTGACGGCGCCGGCCTTGGCGCCCAACGACGTCGAGCGCCAGATCACCTTCCCGATCGAAACCGCAATGGCGGGCATCCCCGGACTTGCGTCCACGCGCTCGCTGACACGGCACGGTTTTGCGCAAATCACGGCGGTGTTCGACGACGACACCGACATCTACTTTGCACGCCAGCAAGTAGCAGAACGCTTGCGCTCGGCTGAGGCGGCCTTACCGTCAGGCGTGGATGCCGAACTCGGACCGATCGCTACGGGGCTCGGCGATGTCTACATGTGGACTGTCGATTTCGCCCAGGCGCCCTCCGGGCCTGGCGATGCGGGACTTCAAGCAGACGGCAGCTACCGTACGCCCGAGGGTGAGGTGCTGCGCTCTGAAGCCGAAAAGGTGACTTACCTGCGCACGGTCCAGGACTGGATCGTGGCCCCGCAGCTCAAGACCATTGGGAGCCTGGCGGGTGTTGACGTCATCGGTGGTTACGTCAAGCAATACCTCGTAGCGCCCGACCCGCAGGACTTGGCCGCTGTGGGACTGAGCCTGCCGCAACTGGCCGATGCGCTCGAACGCAACAATCTCAGCCAGGGCACCGGTGCGTTGGATCAGGGCGGGGAATCGCTGACCGTGCAGGCCGATGCGCGCGTGCAGAATGCTGACGAGTTGGCAAAGACAGTGATCGCAACGCGTGGCGGCGTGCCGGTGTTGCTGTCCCAGGTGGCGACCGTTTCGATCGGCCAGGCGGTGCGGTTCGGCTCTGCATCTGAGAACGGGCGCGAAGTTGTCGTCGGCACAGCGGTCATGCGCATCGGCGGCAACAGCCGAACGGTTGCCGCGGAGGTCGACGCGAGGCTGCTCGAGATTGCGCGTTCGTTACCGGCGGACGTGGTGCTGAAGCCCGTGCTCAATCGCACGCGGCTGGTCGACGCCACGATTCAGACAGTGGCGACGAGCCTCGTCGAAGGCGCGCTGCTGGTAATCGCAGTCCTGTTTGCGCTCCTGGGAAACTTTCGCGCAGCGCTGATCGCAGCCGCCGTTATTCCACTGACGATGCTCCTGACCTCGATCGGCATGTTGCGCGGCGGCATTACCGCGAATCTCATGAGCCTGGGAGCGCTCGACTTTGGCCTGATCGTCGACGGTGCGGTCATCATTGTCGAAAACGCATTGCGCCGGCTCGGCGAGCGGCAGCATGCGCTGGGACGCCCGCCGACAACTGAAGAACGCGTCGCCGTGGTCGCTCAGGCCGCACGGGAAATGATCAAGCCCAGCGTCTATGGGCAGGCCATCATTCTGCTCGTCTATGTGCCGCTGCTGAGCTTTCAGGGCGTCGAAGGCCGCATGTTCGCACCGATGGCGATCACGGTGATGTTGGCCCTCGCCTTTGCCTTCGTGCTGTCGTTGACCTTCGTGCCCGCGCTCATTGCGCTGTGGCTGTCGGGGCACGTGGCCGAGAAAGACAACCGCCTAGTGGCCGCGGTGGGCCGCTGGTATGCGCCGGGCCTCGATACCAGTTTGCGGTATCCGCTCAGCATCTCGGCGGTTGCGGTCGCCATCCTGGGCGGCGCGCTGATGGTGTTCTCCACGCTCGGCCAGGAATTCCTGCCCACCCTCGACGAGAAAGACGTCCTGTTGCAGGCCTGGCGCATCCCAGGCACGTCCGTGGCGCAGAGCCAGTCGATGCAGTTTGGCATCGAGCAGGCGGTCGCAAAATTGCCCGAGGTCAAACTGGTGTTTTCGCGCACCGGCACCGCGGAACTCGCCTCCGATCCAATGCCGGCCAACGCGACCGACACCTTCGTCATCATGAAGGAGCGCAGCGAGTGGCCGGACCCGCGGATGAGCAAGGCGGATCTCGTCGAGAAGGTCGAGGCGGCTGCCATGCAAATTCCCGGGCATGCCTACGAGCTGACCCAGCCGATCCAGATGCGCTTCAACGAGTTGCTTGCAGGCGTGCGCGGCGATATCGCCATCAAGGTATACGGCGATGACTTCGAGGTCATGACGAAAACCGCGCAGCAGATTGCCTCGCAGCTCAAACAGGTCGCGGGCGCCGAGGATGTCCGGGCCGAACAGGTGGACGGCTTGCCGCTGCTCGACGCCCGCCTGGATCGCGATGCCATGGCGCGGCTTGGTCTGACCGCGACCGACGTCTACGCCACATTGGGCACCGCACTGGCCGGCCGCGATGCCGGTGTCGTGTTCGAAGGCGACCGGCGCTTCGAGGTCGTGGTGCGCCTGGCCGACGCGTCGCGCCAGGACTTGGCATTGATCCAGCGCGTGCCCGTCGCTACGCCATCCGGCAACTTCGTGCCGATGGGCGCGGTACTGAAACTGGTCCCCACGCAAGGGCCGAATCAGATTGGCCGCGAGAACGGCAAGCGCCGTGTGGTGGTGCAGGCCAATGTGCGCGGCCGCGATATCGCCGGCGTGGTTGCCGACGCCCAGGCGCGCATCGCGGCGGAGGTGCGCCTGCCGCCCGGGGTCTGGCTCAGCTGGGGCGGGCAGTTCGAAAACCTGCAGCGCGCCCAGGCACGCCTCGCCCTCGTCGTGCCGGCCTGCTTCGCTCTGATCCTGTTCCTGCTCCACTCCGCGGTGGGTTCCTGGCGCAAGACTGCGATCGTCTTCACCGGCGTTCCCTTGGCCCTGGTCGGCGGCATTGCGGCAATGTGGCTACGCGACATGCCCTTCTCCATCTCCGCTGCCGTGGGCTTCATCGCGCTTTCGGGCGTCGCCGTGCTCAACGGGTTGGTGATGATGGGCGCAATCGACGACTTCGCGGAGCAGATGCCATGGGCGCAGGCCGTGCGCGAAGGCGCACTGCGCCGCCTGCGACCGGTGCTGATGACGGCGCTGGTCGCCTCGCTGGGATTCGTGCCGATGGCACTCGCCACTGGAGCGGGCGCGGAAGTGCAGCGCCCCTTGGCGACCGTCGTTATCGGCGGCTTGCTATCCGCCACGTTTCTGACGCTGTTCGTATTGCCGGCGCTATGCCTGCGCTTTGCCCGTCGCACGAGCCGCGGTCCGGGTACGGATGACGTCAGCCCGGAAACCCACGAACCGGCGAACTCCCGATGAGCGATTGCGGTTGCCACCACGAGGCGAAGAACACGAACGAGCGCCGTGTGCTGTTGATTGCGTTGGCGCTGAATGCTGCCATGGCAGTGATCGGCGGCGTGGCGGGCTGGGTCGGACATTCCACAGGCCTACTGGCCGATGCCCTAGACATGCTCGCCGACGCCATGGCCTATGCAATCGGGCTAGTTGCGATCGGACGCACAGCCCGCTTCAAGGCAAATGCCGCCAGCGGGAGCGTCTTGCTCGTACTGGGCCTCGGTGTACTGGTGGAAGTCGGCCGCCGGGTCATGCATGGCGCGGAACCGCAGAGCCTTTGGATGATTGGCACCGCGTGCCTGTCTCTGGTCGTAAACCTGACCGTGCTGCGACTTCTCTCGCCCCTGAAATCGGGCGAGGTGCACTTGCGCGCGACATGGCTGTTCACCCGTGCCGACGTGGTGGCGAATATTGGCGTGATCCTGGCAGGGGCGTTGGTACTGTGGTTCAGCTCGCCAGTTCCGGACTTGGTGATCGGCGCGTTGATTGGTCTGTACGTGGTCAAAGAAGCGTTCGAGATCCTTGGCAATGCGCGCCGCGCCAAGCGAGAGGTTCAAGCGTAGTTGCACCCGGTGCTCGCAATCTCGCAGTCGCGTCCTAACAGGAGTTCCCATGGATTTGGAGCAGCGTGAAGCGCAACGATCGATCATTAGCAGCCTCGGGGTCGTCCATGAATTGGACGCCAGCGCTGAGATTGAAAGACGCGTGCGCTTTCTCGTTCAAGCGCTTCTGGCTTCCGAGATGTACACCCTGGTGCTCGGGATCAGCGGCGGCGTGGATTCGTTGACGGCGGGGCGCCTCTGCCAGCTTGCGGTAATGGATGTGCGTTCGCAGCACGGCAAAGACGCCAAATTCATCGCGATGCGGCTGCCGTACGGCGAGCAGCACGATGCTGCCGACGCTGAGGCGTCTTTGGAATTCATCCGGGCCGATGAGGTCGTGCGAGTCGACATCGCTCCCACAACAGACGCCGCGATGGAATCGCTGAGCGCGGCTGGGTTCGGGATCGCCAGCGAAGAGAATGCCGACTTTGTCGCCGGAAACGTCCGGGCTCGACAGCGCATGATCCTGCAGTACGCAGTCGCAAATGCGCACCGCGGCTTGGTAGTCGGTACCGACCATGCTGCCGAGGCGGTCATGGGTTTTTTTACCAAGCACGGGGACGGTGCTTGCGATCTCACCCCACTTGCCGGGCTGAACAAACGTGGTGTTCGAGCGTTGGCAACAGCGCTGGGGGCGCCGGAGCGTTTAGTACGCAAAGTTCCGACCGCAGACCTCGAAGCCCTGCAACCGATGAAGCCCGATGAGCACGTTTTGGGTGTGACGTACGACGCGATCGACGACTTCCTTGAAGGGAAAACCGTGCCGGCCGCGGATGCTGCTCGAATCATTGCGGCTTACCAGCGCACCGCGCACAAGCGAACCGGGCCAGCGATCCCGGACACACGCTCGGACTGAGCGTGGTAGCACATTGCTTGGCGGTTTCAGTCGGTGGTGAGGCCCGGAGTCGCGATGAAGTGGAGTGGCGAATTCGCATTCGGTGAAGTCTGGGTCGCCTTTCGCGGCGCCAGCGCCGAGAACCGGATGCATGCCCATGCTGCGCTGCAGGTGGTGGCGAGCGCTGATGGGCTGACGCTGGTCGATGAGGGCGGATCCGAGCACCATGGACGCGGCTGGGTCGTGCGCTCGGGCGTTCGCCATCGGCTGCTGCCAGCAGGCGCGCTCACGCTGGTTCTGATCGAGCCTCAATCGCGGCTTGCGACCGGTCTCTTGCAGCGACTGTCGACCGCTTCCATCTCGCAACTCCCTGAAGACTTGGCTGAGCTGTTGGTATCGAGCGCTACCATGCGCGAGGCAGTGCAAACACTGGAGCAACAAGTGCTGGAAAGCGCAAAGGCGCTCGATCCTCGCCTGGTCAACGCCCTGGCGTTCCTGGACCAGCATTCAGCTCACGACGCCGTTGCCGCGGCATCGACACACTGCGGCCTATCGCCATCGCGTCTGCGTGCCCTGGCGCAGAAACAATTCGGTGTCCCATTTTCCAAGCTGCTGCTGTGGAAAAAGGTCCGGCGCGCGTTCTTCGCAATGGGACGTGGCTCCAGCCTCGCCGACGCCGCCTACGAGGCCGGCTTTGCCGATCAGGCTCATCTCACGCGAACCATGGCGGATGTCATCGGGCTGACACCGCACACCGCGCAGTCGGCGGTTGACTGACGAAACAGGCGATTTCTTCAATACGCTTGCCGCTGATCCGCGGACCATGCGCCCACCGTGGCCACCGTGCGAAAATATGAACCCGCTCGTTCGCACTGCATACCAGTCAGCCATGACGCGCGCCAAGGCTGCTCTTGCGCAAAACGAACTCGATGCCGCTTTCGCCTCGCTCGAGCGAGCCCATATATTGGGGCAGCGCTATCTCATTGCTCATATCGTGACCCATGTGTGGATGCTGCGCGTCGCGATCCGCCGCCGCGATGCGCGCGAGATCGCTGGCCAGATCCTGCGCTTGTTCGCGACCTTTCCCGGATATGTGTTTGGCTGGGTGCCGAAAGGGAACACCGGTGGTACCAGCGTATCCCCGCTGAAGCCAATGCCACTTCCGGAGGATCTGCGCGAGGTGCTGGCCGACTTCAATGTCTGGCGCGACGTAAGGAAACGCGTCGCGCTGTTTAGCCTGCTTGCTGGAGTCGCGATCGGCACACTGGTGTGGGCGGACTTGAGACGTGCCGCAGAAGCGGGCGAGATCGATGCGGCATGGGATCAACGCTTGCCGCAGAAGGTTTTGGACTTCGGATCGACACGCTCACTCGAGGTCATTCCGATCGTCAACTGGCGCGCCAAACCGGGCCTGCGCTCCGAGCCAGGCGTGTCCTATCTGGTTCGGACCGACTTGCACACCATCCTGTTCGACCTCGGCTACAACCAAGCCAACGTGTCGCCGTCCCCGCTGGAGCACAATTTGGCTGCGCTCGGCATCGATCGATCTGAACTCGACGCCATCTTTGTCAGTCACGCCCACCGCGACCACGTTGGCGGAACCGAATGGGAAAAGACGCGCAGCCTGTCATTTGGAAAGACTCAAACGAATCTGGGTGACCGGCGCATCTTTACACCGGTGCCGATGAGCTATCCGGGATCGCAAGTGGAAACGATACCGACGGCGCGCGGATTGCTGCCGGGCGTTGCCAGTACCGGTCCAATTCCGCGGCGGCTGCTTCTCGGTCGCATCGATGAGCAGGCCATGATCATCCACCTTGAGGGTCGTGGTCTGGTTGCGATCGTCGGGTGCGGCCACCAGACCATGCCCAGGCTGCTCCAGCACATCCGCGAAAGCTTCTCCGTCCCGCTCGTTGGGTTGATCGGAGATGTGCACTACCCACACCCGCGCGGACGCTTGAAGATCGCCGGCGTCGACGCGCAACGACGCCTGGCATCCGGCGATGGCCTATGGAGCCCGATCGGCTTGCAGCAGATCCAGCAGGAGATGGAAATGCTGGATGCCCAACTGGAGTTCATTGCCTTGGGCGCGCACGACACCAGCGATGAAGTGCTCGGCTTTTTCGCTGGCAGGTTCGGGCGTCGCTTTCAGCCAGCAATAGCCGGCGAGCCAATCGTAGTTCACTTGGCTGGTGCCCTCGCGTCGGGCAACTAGACGGGAAGCCCTGAGCTCGGATCAGGGTACCGTTAGCTCTGCAGCTGAGCGCGAGCCCGAGCGCCAAACTCACTGAGCCAGCGCATCAGTCGCCCCCTGCGTCGCCATCTAACAAAGCCACATCACGCGCATCCGGTGCATGTCGGGGAAGACAGAGGGAAATCGCGGCTGCAGCCACGATCATGATCGCGGAAATCCACAGGCATGCCGACAGGCCAGCCAGCTGGTAGACCCATCCTGACAACACCGTGCCGATCAGCCGGCCCATCGCATTGGCCATGTAGTAAAAGCCGACGTCGAGCGAGACACCGTCCTCAGCCGCGTAGCTGAGGATGAGATAGCTGTGTAGCGACGAATTGACGGCGAACAACACGCCAAACAGGCTAAGGCCCGCAATCAGCACGGTCTGCGGATCGCTGTCCAGCAGCAGCGCCATCGACGCGGGAACGATCGCCAGTACTGCCGCCCAGCCGAACGCGGTACGCCCGTCCGGAACCCTGCCAGTTCGCCGCCCGGTGATATAGGGCGCCACGGACTGCACTACGCCATAGCCAATCACCCACGCGGCCAAAAAGCCGCCGATGCCCCAGAAGTCCCAGCCGAGCGACTCGGCGAGGAACCCCGGTAGCGCCACCACGAACCAGACGTCGCGGGCGCCGAACAGGAACATGCGTGCCGCCGAAAGCAGGTTTATGGCGCGGCTCTTCGACAACAGCTCGCGAAACTTTGGCTTGCTCTTCGCTTTGCCCAGATCGCGGCGCAGTAGTGCCAGACTGAGCAGCCATACCAGCAGCAAGGCACCAGCCATGCCCGCCATTGCCGCGGTGAAACCGACCGTCGACAGCAGCGCACCGCCGAGGAAGAACCCGATGCCCTTAAGTGCGTTCTTGGAGCCGGTGAGCGCGGCGACCCACCGGTAGAGCGCGCCTTGCTGATCGCCAGGCACCAGCAGCTTGATGCTGCTCTTCGCGCTCATCTTGTTGAGGTCCTTGGCGATGCCGGACAGCGCTTGTGCGGCCATCACCAACGGCACCGTCAGCCAGGTCGCCGGAAGCGTCAACATGGCCAATGCAATCACCTGCAGCGCAAGCCCAAGATTCATCGTCCGGTTGAGGCCGATGCGCGCTCCGAGCCAGCCACCCACCAAGTTGGTGACGACGCCAAAGATCTCGTAGAACACGAATAGCAGCGCGACCTGCAGCGGCGAGTAGCCCAACTGGTGGAAGTGGAGCACCACCAGCATGCGCAGCGCGCCGTCGGTCAGGGTGAATGCCCAATAGTTGCCGGTAATGACAAGGTACTGGCGAACGTCGGGCGCAAGGCGCACAAGCATCAGCCCGCAGCACCCACGAGGCGCACGAGCTCGGCTGTGCGGTTCACGTAGCCCCACTCGTTGTCATACCAAGCGAAGATTTTCACCTGTGTGCCGTTGATGACCAGCGTCGAAAGTGCATCGACGATCCCAGAGCGTGGATCGTGCAGGTAGTCGATCGAAACCAACGGCCGTTCTTCGTAGCCGAGGATGCCGGCGAGCTCGCCTTCTGCGGCGGCCAAGAGCAGGGCGTTGACCTCAGCCACCGTCGTGGCGCGCTCGACCTCGAATACGCAATCGGTGAGCGAAGCGTTGGTCAGGGGCACGCGGACGGCATGGCCGTCCAGGCGGCCCTTGAGCTCCGGGAAGATCTCAGCGATCGCAGTGGCCGAACCGGTCGATGTCGGGATCAGGCTGCTGCCGCATGAGCGAGCACGGCGCAGGTCCTTGTGTGGCGCGTCGACGATGGTCTGGGTGTTGGTGAGCGAATGGATCGTGGTGAGGCTGCCGTGCTTGATGCCGAGGTTCTCGTGGATGACCTTGACCACCGGCGCGAAGCAGTTGGTGGTGCAGGATGCGGCCGAAACAATTCGATGTTTGCCCGGATCGAAGCGAGCGTGGTTGACGCCCATGACGATATCGAGCGTGCCAGCTGTCTTGATCGGCGCTGTCACCACGACGCGCTTCACGCCCTGGTCCAGATACGGCTGCAGGACGTCGGGCTTACGGAATTTGCCGGACGCCTCGATGACGACGTCGCACGTCGACCAGTCGGTTGCGGCCAGATCCTTGTTGCAGGTGAGTGGGATGCGCTGGCCCTCAATGACCACCGCGCCTTCCTCGGCCGTGGCCACGTGATCCCATCGACCATGGACGGAGTCAAAGTTGAGCAAGTGCGCGAACGTGTCCGCGTCGCCGCCCGGATCGTTGATCTGGGTGAAGCGGATCGACGGATTGCCCCACGCAGCGCGCAGGGTCAAGCGGCCCATGCGGCCGAAGCCGTTGATGCCGACATTCAATGCCATGGAAAAACTCCTGAGTGGAAATACGATCGTGGGTGATCGCGAGCTGAAAGCTGCAACCACATTACGCGTCAGGCGTCGACTGTCCGATCTGCGCCAGCCTCGTCTCGGTCGCCAAGTGATCCAGCGCCTCCAGGCGCAGTGCCTGAAGCAGGCCGATGCGGCTTTGCAAGACTTGCAGTGCTAGCTGGAAGGCCTTGTGCACGTGCTCAGGTGTGCCGCTGACGTTGGCCGGGTCTGGCACGCTCCAGTGCGCCGTGATCGGATGCCCTGGCCACGTCGGGCACGGCTCGCCAGCGGCGCGGTCGCACAGGGTAATGATGAAGTCCATCTCCACGGCATCCTGTCCGGTGAACTCATCCCAGCTTTTACTGCGCAACCCCTCGGTGGGAAAACCGATGGACGTCAGCAGCTCGAGTGCGCCCGGATTGATACGACCTGCTGGCTGGCTGCCAGCGCTGTACCCTCGGAAGCGTTCGCGGCCGAGCTGATTGGTGATCGCTTCCGCGAGGATGCTGCGCGCGGAATTGCCGGTGCACAGAAATAAGATGTTGTAGGGCTTGCTCATCGGGATCGGACTCTTCGTGGGATGGCGACAGTCGGCTCCAGCGCCGGTGCACAGACAGGCGCGCACAACTCGGGGCGCCCGCCGCAACAATTTGTGGTGAGAAACTCGACCAGCGCGTTCATGACCGAGAAGTTCGCGCGGTAGTGGATAAAGCGGCCACTACGATGGCTTTCGACCATGTGAGCGTGCTGCAGCGCCTTGAGATGGAACGACAGCGTGGCGGGGGCAACGCCGAGCTTGCCGGCGATATCACCGGCGCAGGCGCCTTGCGGACCGCATTCGACCAACCACCGAAACACCGCCAGGCGCGAAGGCTGCGCGAGGGCGGACAAGGCAGTCACCGCAACGTTTGAGTCCATTCTTCTGTATTTCCACAATCGTCAAAGCGATAACGAGGCTAGCGACTCCATATGGCGGAAATGTGACGGTCGGTCGAATGTCGGTCACCCTGCGACCCGGCGATCGCGGAAATGAATGGGGCTGGTATCTTGTTCGATCAGCCCGCGTGCAAGTGCTCATAGAGGATCGCGCTGCCGATTCCGATCAGCAAGACACCGCCGACGATTTCGGCGCGCTTGCCGGCGATGGCTCCTAAGACTCGGCCGAGCATCACCCCGGCCGTCACCATCACGAAAGTAGTAGCACCGATGGCGAGCGCGATGGGCAGGATGTCAACGTCGAGAAAGGCGAGCCCGACGCCCACGGCCATGGCGTCAATGCTGGTCGCCAATCCAGTCAGCGCCAGGACCCAGAATCCATGGCGGCTCGGTTTCGCCTGATCGGCTTCGCCCGCCGCCGCAAGCCCCGCATGGATCATGCGCAGCCCGAGACCACTCAGCATGACAAAGGCGATCCAGTGGTCCCAGGCGCTGACGTACGCCGCGGCGAGGCCACCGATGAGCCACCCGATGATCGGCGTGATTGCCTCGATGGTCCCGAAAATGGCCCCGGTGCGGAGTGCCTCACGCCAACGCGGCCGCTCGAGTGCTGCACCTTTGCCGACGGCGGCGGCGAAGGCATCGGTCGACATTGCCAGAGCCAGCAAGGCAATCGCGGCAATATTCATGGTGCGCTCTTGTAATCGGGCAGTTGATTGGGGCGACAAGCAGAACCGGCGGGTCCAGTGGTCGATCGGCCTCACGCTTCCTGCGCAACCGTCCCGCCCTTCGCGTCGTATCCTCGAGACATGATGCGTGGACTTTTGCCATGAGCGGCGCCCGTCCCAGCGCCTGTCAGCAGATCGCCGCTTGGCTGGTACTGCTGATCCTTCCACTGCAGGGCTTTGCGGGCGCGATCGCCCGCGTGCATCTGCCGACCCATACTCACCGCATCGAAGCGAGCGCGGGGCTCGACGTCGGCCATCTGCAGCATGCGCAAGCCGACCGCCATCCGGGTCACTTCCTGCTGCCGCTGGTCCGCTTGTCGGTACATGCTGATCACAGCACAGAGGGGCACGCCCATTCGCATGCCGCAGCCGAGCGTCACCATCATGAACTCGCCGAGCCTGGCCTGGTGCTGCTGGATGATGGCGAAGACGGGACTTCGACCACTGCTCACTCGCTGATCGATCTATTTGATCTGCGGGCGCCGCTGCGCGTCGAGTTTCTGCGTCTTTCGCCGGGCGCACCGATTCCTGAACTAAATCTTTTCTGTGCGTCTTTGCGCATGCCTGTGGCCGAACGTCCGCCGAGATAGTCGGGCGTCGCTGGCGATTGCCGGCTCGGCTGCGCTTTTCAAGAGCGCAGCCGCGCGCTGCATTTCAGTGAGTCATACGCCCCCTGGGTGGCGATCGGGCTGCTGCGCTCATAAGCGTGCGGTAGCCCATCGCTGCGCGGGCAGCTCTCGCTGGCCGACGCTGCCACCCTCCCCCGATCCGAGCCCGGCACACGCATGGCGTGGCCGCACCTGAATCGATGGCGTTTCGCCATTCGGAGAAGACTATGTTTCCCTTTTCGCTGCCCAC
>JANPJV010000057.1:0-2911 GCA_031425695.1 Rhodanobacteraceae bacterium
AGCGCTCGGCAGCACGCTTGAGCCTTCTTCCGTGTCGCGTCGTGCGCTACCGACGGTCACTCGAAGCCGTTGCGAAAAACGTCCGGCCGTACCGGGGCGCGGCAGCCATTGGCCTGCGCGCCGTCGATGATGACGTTGAAGGCCGAGCCCGCGGGAAAGCTTGCAGGTGAACCGCCGTTCTCGGCGACCACGAACCAGCGCCCCGGCGCGCCGGCCACGCCGGGGCGGTAATCCACGCTGAAGGCGGTCGGGTTGAACACGAATGCACCGCCGGGCACGTCCACGCGCCCGACGATGGGGGCGGCGCACGCATTGTCGTCCAGCAACGGATGTGAGATTGGGATCTCGGTAGAAGGGCCAGAGCCCTGGGCAACCACGCGATACGCGTTTTCCGAAATCTGCGGGGCGATCACAACGTTGAAGCCGCGCCCGCTGGACATGTCGACGGACGCGTCCTCGTTACGCAGATTCCAGCGCGTGCCGGCGTACTCCAGCCCGATCGCGAAATTGTGGGCGGGACCGGAATTGAAGTAGTTGTGCGTCACCACGGCGATCGCATCCGGGCGTCCGTCCAGCGCCGGGTTGGTCATCTGGCTGTACTGAGCGGTGATGTTGCCAAGCGCGGTGAGATGGGTGAACCCGTTCAATCCGAACCCAGGAACAGTGACCGCGAAGCGGCGCCCCAGCGGCATCACCACGGAGGAGTTCTCGTGATAGATCGACAGCGGCAGATTGCCGGTTCCTGACGGCAGCCAGACGCCGACATTCTGCGCCAGTGCAGCGTTCATTCCCGGCGCACGCAAACTGGTCACGCCCAGGATCGCGCTCGGCGCGAGTGCTACACCCGCCAGCGACGAGAGATCGGTCTGATTGAAAAAGCTGTTCGCTTGAGTTGCGACGTGCACCCCGGTCAATCCAAAGCCGGCCTCAAAGGCGCCGATATCGACGGTGGCCATCAAGGTGCGCGGCTGCCCATCGGCATCAAAAAAATTGAACACGGGCAAAGCACTGTTGCTACCCGCGTTGATCGCCGCCGATGCGCCGCGCGGACGAGGATAGGTCAGGGAGATCAGCTGCGGATCCACCGTGACCGTTCCCGGCCCCGGTACGAACTGATCGGTGAAATTGCCGAAAACCAGATTGTTGCGGTTCTCCACCGCCCCGGCATTGAAGATCACCATCCCGTCGCTGTCATGGTATGCCACCAGGTTATTGGCGACCAGGCCGCTCAACGCTGGCGCGGAGTTGAAGCTGTCAATGGAAAGTCCCCTGAATCCGTCGACAACCGTGTTGTTGATTACCTGCACGTCAGCGTTAGACAGCACCAGCCTGATCCCGCCAGCGAAGAGCCCCGAATCCGAGTTCTGGCCGCTGACACTGTTGTTGAGCACCTGCACCATTGCGCGCTCGGTGCTGACCGGCTGCTGCACCTCGATACCGAACGGGAACTCGCGACCGACGATGGTGTTCGCCGAGATCCTGACCGGTCCTGCCGAGCCACCGCTGATGGATATTCCCCGACGCATCCCGCCATTGGGCGCCTCGATCCGATTGCCGGCGAGGGTCAGGCTGCGATTTGCGCTGCCGGTATTGATGCACACGCCGCTGGCCAGAGTCCCTGGGCTCGGTCCGACGCGAATGACATTCCGGAACGCCTGGAACTCAGGGACGGTTCCGAACGCGGAGGTCATGGTGATCGCGCACTGGTCAGCAATGACGCCGTTGAAGCGCACGCGCTCCACCCGATAGACGCTCGAAAGCGCGGCAACATCGCTCACCTGGATCCGGCCGCGATCGAGGGTCACCCCTTCGACGGCGACCGTGTACGCCACCAACGGAGCGAACGGGGGATTGACCGTGATGCTGCGGCCAGCAGCAAAGACCGCATCGATGCCGACGACCGAGCGCAGGGTCAGGGATTTTCGAATGGAGACATTCTCGTCGACCAGCGTATAGCGATCGGGCATGAACAGATCGTCGACGCCGATCTGCACGATATCGCCAGAGGCGGCCTCGTCAAGGCAAGCCTGCAGTGTGCTTCGGCAGGGGCCGAAGGCCGAAAGATTCGGCCAGGTCAAGGTCGCGGCGGTTGCTGCCGTCGGCATGCCGGCGGCCAAGACTGCGATGGCGATGGCACTGTGACGAAGAATATGTGACTGCGTAGACATTTTTCGCTCCGTGTTGGGTTCCCCTTGTTTGAGACATGCGCAAGAAAGCCGCGATTGCGCTCATCGGCTGAAAACCCGGCGTAAAATTCGCCACCCAACCAGGAATTGCCATGGCCGGCCGCACGCAAAGCGATGATTCTGGAGCCGCATTGGAGATCGAGGCGTTGTTGCGCGGACTCAGCGCCGATCAGCCGGAAGCGTTGTCGGCCCTGATCGTTGCCGCGCAAGGCGATCTGCGCCGCATCGCCCACGCCGAACGTGCCGGCTTCGTGGCAGGCGAAACCTTGTCGACGACGGCACTGGTCAATGAGGCGTACTTGCGACTCAGCCAATCGGTGCTGCCAAGGGCGCTGGACCGGCGTTTTTTCTTCGGGATCGCGGCGCGCAGCATGCGCCAGATCCTGGTCGATCACGCCCGCGCGAACGCCGCGCAAAAGCGTGGTGCGGGCGCCATCCACACCACGCTGTCAGCCGCTGCAGCGCTGCCGGACCCCGCATTGGCAGCAGCAGACCTGCTGGTTCTCGACGATGCATTGACGGCGCTGGATCGCGCCAGCAGCCGTGCAGCCGAGATCGTGAACCTGCGTTACTTTGGCGGCCTCACGGACCCGGAAATCGCGGCGCTGCTCGACATTGATGAATCTACGGTGCGTCGTGACTGGAGCAAGGCGCGCGGATGGCTGCATCGGCGCATGAGCGATACCCCGGGTGAGCACAGCATGCCCAAGAAGGCGGGAGCGCCG
>JANPJV010000058.1:0-6708 GCA_031425695.1 Rhodanobacteraceae bacterium
CAAAGTGGCTCGATTCACCCGATCACAAGGTGGACCGATTCATGCGATCACCAAGTGGCTCGATTCAGGCGATCACGGCACCGCGGGGTGGCTCCTTTCACCCGATCCTGAAGTGGACCGATTCAGGGTGTCAGCGACACCTGCTGCATCGTGATCCCGGCAAGGCCGGCGAACATCTGGCGGCTGGCGCGACCTGGCTGGTGTTCGACTTCGGCGGCGGCACCTGCGATGTCGCGCTGTTTACGCTGCAAGCATCGAAATCGGCGGCCCTGGCGCCGCGTCTGCTGGCGACCAGCCGCTACCACCGTATCGGCGGCGGCGACATCGACCGCGCCATCGTCCATGGGCATCTGATTCCGACGCTGCTGGAGCGCTATCGGCTGTCGCGCACGGAGGTGTCGTTCGCCGACAAGCGTAGGCGTTTTGAGCCTGTGTTGCTGCCGGTGGCCGAGCAACTGAAGCGGGCCTTGTGCCAGCGCTTGCGCGCGCAAATCGAGGGAGGCGACGCGACCAGTGCGGTGGAGGTGGTGTCCGCGGGCGACCACTGCATCGAGTGGAACGAGCGCGAGCTGTTCCTCAGCGACGCGCGTCTCGACCAGGCGACGTTCGAGAAATTGCTGCGCCCGTTCCTCGAACCGCATCCCGACAAGACGGCATCCGATGAGTATGTCGAGCGCGATTCGGTGTTCCGGCCTATCCACCAGGTGCTGGCGCGGGCCGGGCTACCGCCTGAGGCCATTGACCTGGTGGTGCTGGCCGGCTCCAGCAGCCGCATTCCGCAGGTGCGGCAGGCCTTGCAGAGCTATTTCGGCGAAGCGGACATTGTCGAGCTGGGCGATGACCTCGATGTGCAGGGCGCCATCGCGCGCGGCGCAGCATTGCAGGCGCTCGCCATCGCGGCCACCGGCATGCCGCTCATCGCCCCGGCGAGCAGCGCCGAACTTGGCCTGCGAACGCGTCAGGGTCTGGTCACGTTGGTGAAGGCGGGCGCCACGCTACCGGTGGACGCGGATGATCCGGTGCGCGTGTACGCGCCGGCAACCGCCGCCGATCGACCGATGGATCTTGCCATCGAAGTGATCGCCGATGGCGGCCGCGTGGTCGGTCGCTCGATCTGGCAGCTCGAAGCGCCGGTAAAGCAGGGTGAACCGTTGGAAGTCGTCTGGTCGCTCGACGAGAACCAGTGCATCACCTTGAGGCTTCGTCGCGTCCTGGGCGAGGACGGCGCCGACAGCGACTTCGAGCAGCGATTCGACGCGCCGCTGACGCACACCGACCAGGGTCAGCTCGCGCGCTGCCGCTTGCTAGAAGCCGAGGAACTGGTCCGTTGCGGCAGCGTTCCCGACAATCAGCTGGGTCGGACGTTCGAGCAGATGGCCCGCGATGCCGCGCGAATCGGTCACCGCGAGCGTGCGTTGCATTACATCGCCTGTGGCGTGCAGCACGACGGGCCGACCTTCAACCTGCTCAACCTGCGGGCAATGTACTTGGAAGAACTCGGCGACCTGGCGCGCGCCGAATCCGTCTATCGCCAAGCTTCCGAGTGGCCCACAGCGGGATTCAACCTGGCGCTGTTCCTGCACCGGAGCAAGCGTCACCCCGAAGCGCTGGAAGCGATCGAGCAGGTGCTGGAGCGTAGTCCGCAGCCAGCCTACCTGGTGCTGAAGGGCGACATTGTCGCAGCGCTCGGACAAGCATCCGCCTCGCGCTTGCTGCACCAGGACGCGATCAGCCGCGTGGTCGATCCGACGAAGCAATCGGTGTGGAGCCTGGGCTGGCTGGCGCGGTGTGCGCAATCACTCGGCCACGATGACTTGGCGCAGAAGTTTCGCGCGGCCAGCACGGCACAGATCGATACCGAAGCAGACAGCGCCTTGCAGGGTGCACTATTGCCGGAGCGCGGAGATGGCGCCAACGAGATGAGGGCCGCGGCATGAGCAAAACTTCGTGGGATATCCTCCAGTGTCCGCTGGCAAAGCGTTGCCGCGCCCGTTGGGAGCGGCTGGAACCCGTTCAGGGCGACACGGGAATACGGTTCTGCGCCACGTGTGAGCGCTCGGTCTTCCTTTGCCAGACCGACGAGGAACTGAGCCAACACAGCGCGCTCGGGCGCTGCGTAGCGCTGGAAATCCCCAGCATTGGTGTCGCGTACATGGGTCAGCCGCTCCCGGTTCGAGATCGGTACGAGGTGACGAAATCAAAAAACGACGACGCCGATCCGTGAGCGGGACGCCAGGATTTACCGGCAGTCTTAGGGCTCGTTTTTGCCTCCTCGCGCGCCCTCATCAATAGCGACTAGCAGACTGACAGACTGGTTGTAGATGCCTGGGCGCTTGCTCTCGCGCGGGCCCGCAACGTTGAGGGTGACGATGGCATGGTCGCGCAACCAAGTGAGCGCGTTCGTCACGATTTCATCAGTCACGCCAGCGTCGAGGGCGACGATCAGATGCGGCTTGCCCCGCTTCTGCGCGAAAACTTGGGTCGCCAAGCTTCCGCCGTCCAACTCGCCTAGATTGACGATCAGCGTGCCATCGCTGTCCTCGACGTTTCGTCGCGTGCGTTGGCGGTAGCCACCATCGACGAGTGCGAGTTGGTACTTGGGCGGGATGAGGCCATCTTCGGCCTCGCGCCCTCGCGGCGCCCAGCCGCCGTGCGTGTAGCCGTTCTTGATGGCGAAATCGAGCGCCGCGCGGTCCGCGCCGGTCTGTCCGCCGGAGACGATGTGTTGGCAGAAACGCGCTGGCTCAGGGAATGCTTCTCGGGAAACCGGGATCGACACAAGACTGCCGTCGGCGAGGATCTCGCGGCGCTCGTCGATGCGATGGTTCGGATCCTCAAAGGGCTTGTCGTAGATGACGCGGTACGCATCGCCGACTTCGGCTTTCAACCGGCGCGTCAGTTCCAGACCTCGAGCGTGGTAGGCGAGCCAGTCCCAGCCGCTGTCGTCGAAGTCACGGTCGTAGAACGGGGTCCGGTCAAACTCGATGGCCCAGACCGCGAACTGCCGCCATAGCCCCTCCGACAACGGGTACGACGCGTCCCAGTAACTGGCATCGCAGAGATTCCCGCCAACTCCACCCGCATCGGGGCGATTGACCTGCCACAGAAACGGCGCGTTGCCATAGTCGACCATCACGGTGAGGACGGCGACGAAGGGTGTGTCGTACTGGGTCGTCATGGCGCGAACTCATTATCTCCCAGAGACTTGATGCGCGGTTACGCGGAGTTGCGATCGAACCGGCGAACCAGCCCTCAGAAATCCCAGTAATTCGGGCTTACCGGCTTTGGCGCGTCCAGGATGCGGTCGCTGACGTCGATCAGCGGGTCCACCCAATCAGCCTTTGCACGCGCCCAGTCGATCCATTCCCGATCACTTTCGGACAGTCCACCGGACGCGATGGCGTTCTGTTCGAAACTCAGCAGAAATTGGCGAAGCGTGTTTCCATGGCGGTACTGCGGGCTCCGTGAGTGGGGTAGGCCAACAGGAACCCGGCGGTTGTCTAGAGGACTGGTAACAACGCTTTCTGCGCTGGATGGCCCGCCTTAACTTTGGCCCGCTAATAGATTCAACGACTTGACTCACGCTCGCTCGGCGCGCTGGGCCACACCCCCTTGGCTATCGGGTCCGCTCCACCTCAGCTAATCCTCCTAGCGGCGAAAAACCCATCTTCGAAGGTCGCTCCTCGCTCCTTTTTCAAGTGGCAATTCTGCTTCGTGAAACCCCGTGCCGGTATCCCGCTGGAGCATCAATGGAAGGCCGCCTAGCCCTGCCGCCTCAAGCGGCAATTCTGCCACTTGAGACCCCGGCGGCTAAAGCGCATGAGGCGCGTCAATGGGGACAACTCGCCACAACGCGCGGGCGGATTCAAAGGTCGGGCTCGCAGCGACGGCGGTCCCGGTGCTCAAGTAGCAATTTTGCCGCTTGAGCTCCGGCGGCTCTGGGCAGTGTCGCGCCAGCAGGCTATGCAAGCACGGCCGTGGCTGCCGGTTGGTCGAGCGAGTGGCTGCACGGAAGAGCCCCAAGGCGAGTGCGCGGTCTCCACTTTTAGGGGGCACCGAAACTCGCTTGAGTTTAGGACCCACTGCCTCCGAAAAGCAGAGCTGTGGTTCACCAAGCCCGATCTGAACCTCAGATACCCAGTCCGTCCTGGATAGGGTGCGCGAATACCCGGTTCAGCAACTCATCTGTCGAAGGAGTGGCGTAACGGTCGGCCAGCACGGTCCGCAGCTTCAGCAGACGGGCGTTGGCCGTGTCGACCAGAGAGCCAAAGGTCGCCGCCCTGACACGCCCGTAGGAAGGATTGCCCAACTGCTTGTCACGCTCAACTCCCGCAGCAATCTTCTGTCCGACCACCCACGCGCAGATGAACGGACTACCCGACATTGCGCCAGAGGCGGCGATGTCCTGGACGTACCCATCGGCCTGATTGATCTCCTTCCGTTTTAGCTCGAATCCACCCTTCTTCAGCTCGATCACGAGCACGTGCTGCATCCGCGTGAGCGCGGGATCGGCCAAGTCGAACGCCTCAATACCCGTCATTTGCCAAGTTGTCTTTTCGGGTAGCACAACGATGTCTGGACGGTGTCGCTCGTTGATGAATTGCGCGTCCGTGCTCTTGAATAGCTCGCGGGCCACCGTTTGCAGTGTCACATTCGAGCAGAACTCATGCGACTCGAACTCTGGGCCGAATAGCCAGCGCGAGCGGAGGATTAGCGGGTGCAGTGTGTGCAATTCGTCGGTATGCGGGTCTTCGGCAAGGCGGCGGATGGTCTCGAGCACGGCGATCCGGCCATCGATCTCATCAAGGACACGAAGTGCGTCCTTGACCGTCCACTCGGTGAGCAGACGGTCCAAGCCAGTGATGTCATCCGCAGCGAGCGAGGAGAGCTTTTGCAACAAGGCCGCGCCACTTTTCATTTTTTCCAGATGGATGAGCGCCTTCACAGCCGTGGCAAGGAAGTCTGGGGAGACGGTAGGGTGCGCGTGCGCCACGACCTTGGTGAACTCGGCCACATCGAGTTGCGCGCCCTGTCCCAAGCTGGCAAGTTCCGTCCGGTTCTGCACTAGCGCGTCTTCCGATGCGGCCTCTACGGTGTCTGCTGCGAGGTCCTGCGCCACTTTGCTGATATGCCCGGCGGTGGCTCTGTACAAGTCGCGCACTTCATCTGTTGCACGGAATGCCGACCAGTCCTGTTCGACGTGCGACTCGTAGCCCTGCGTATCAACGATCACCTTGAAGCGGCGCGCAAAGCGAGTGCGACCGTCAAAGTTCGCAACTTGGCCGACGGTCCAGGAAGGTGAGCCCACGAGCCGGCGCTGCACCCAGAAGGCAATGCCCTGGTGCACGGATGAGTGATTCAGCCGAGTCGAATCGATCACGATGACCGTAGCACTAAGGCCCGATCCGAGGTCCAGCACCTCTTCACTGACGCGTCCCTCAATTTGGTCGAAGCTGCGCTGCATTCCGTTAACTCGGATCTCAAACTCGGGGTCATGCACAAAGCGCGCAGACAGCACCGTTAGTATCTCGTCTGCATCGGGAAGCTTGCGCATCACCTGCACCGACAACTGCGTCCCACTGCCACCACGTTGGCCAAGGGTCTCGCTCCGCAGCACAAATGGGCTGGATCCGGACTCAGTAGCAACGACGAACGTGGCTAGCACTCCGTCCCGCCAAGTCCGTACCTCATACATATCAGCGAAGCAGAGCAGGCCATGGCGACCTACGCCATTGCGCCCGTAAGCACGGCGCGGCCTTGCAGCGCGCCCGGCGGGGAACTCGACGTTGGGGCCCTGATGTTTCTGCCGGTCGTAGCGCAACGTCATCCAGCGCTTCTTGAACTGTGCCGGCGTCATCCCATGCCCATTGTCGGTCACGGTGAGCGTACCTTCTACTTCCGTGGGAAGAATCAGATCAACGCGCGTCGCACCGGCATCCCAGGCATTGGCTACGAGCTCGGTGAGGGCGACCTGCGGCACGTGGGCCACTTGGCCGAGTTCTCGCAAAAGGTAGTCGTCCTCGAACAGTGAGTTCTGCAGCGGCTGCTCAGGCATGGGTGGCGCCTCGTGCGCGTTTCTCTGATCGCTTCCGGTCGGGACCCGGATACGCGGACGGATGTGCGTAGGCTGGATTCTATCGGGGTTGGTGACCCGGTCGCCGAACGTCGGCTCTCAGATTGCAAGCGAGCTCGCATGTTGCGCTCGACGCTGCCGTCGGCACGGGAATTCACAAAGGACGCTATGACGTGACTGGTACTCCCACGGAGTCACCTATCGAGGGCGCTTTGATGCGGTATGCAGAGGAACTCTGTCGGTCCTTGGCGCTACCGCCGGGACTACTAGTAGATCTCGATATGTTGAATTCAACTCTTACGGGGAAGCGCGCTGTTCGTGCGCAGTAGCCGCGGGCATCGGCGGAAACCGCAATAGCTGCGGAAAGGCAATGTCCGCGTAAATCGCTCGCGATGGCAGCGAGCCGATTACCCTTTGGCTCAAGTTATCCACAGTGGCTGCTCCGCAGCACCCGCCCCAAGGATTGAAGCGCGCGCGGGATCGCAATACCTTTCCCCCCCGTGCCAATGTACCCCGAGACAACTACCTCTTCGTAATTACTGAAGGTAGGCTCCTCTCATGGATAGCTCGAGCTCTGAAGTTCAACCTGGTTCACCCGCACCTTTGTCAGCTTCGTCGAGTTCGTCCGCCGGCGC
>JANPJV010000059.1:0-22016 GCA_031425695.1 Rhodanobacteraceae bacterium
TTTGGTCCAAAAATTTTTCATTATTTTTTTTTGGGGGTGCCCCCCCACCCCAACCACCCCCCCGCCCTTTGGGGGGGGGGGGTTGGGGGGTGGGGGTGTTGTCCGGTCCAAAAAAACCCCCCCCCCCCCCTGCCCCTCTCCCAAGCAAGCTTGGGAGAGGGGAGCCAGACGTATCACCAATAAAACTGCGCGCGGGCCTCGAGGATGCTCGGGTCGTCGCTGATCTCGCGGCCCAGCGTACGATTGAACTTGTCGCTGTTGACCTTGACATAGTTGACCATGAACTTGAAATTGGCGCGCCAGTACCAGTTCACGCCGAGCGTGAGGTTCTGCTCGTCGCCACCGAACACCGGATCATCGGTGAGATCGGTGCTGTCGTAGCGAGCCGCGAGCTGCCACATGCCGGATGCGGTCTCGTTGCCATACGGCGTCACCGGCAGGCCAGCCTTGTAGGTCCAGGTTTCGCCCGTGATGTTCCACAGGCCATAGACGTACCAGCTATCCCCAGTGAAGGATGCCCCCGGCTGCGACGACGAATTGGTCGCATAGCGGTCGACGTTCGAGCGCATGTACTCGGCCTGCACCTTGAACGGACCGTCGATGTAGAGCCCTTCGAGCCCGATCGTCTGCTGGCGATCGGCATTCAGGAAATTGCCGGTGTCGATCAGGCGCGCCGTGGCGAGGTCGGCATCCGGGCGCACGCGCAGGCGCAGGGTGTCGTCATCGGTGTCGTAGTCCACCGCGGACAGGCCCAGGTGGAAGACCTTGCCCACGTCGTTCATCGGCGCCCAGTAGGCGCGGCCACCGTAGCCACCGCCATGCGCGAGGTTGCGCGTGAGCTCGCGGCCAAAGATGCCGAAGGTGTAGCCCCAACTTGCTTCTTCGACACCGTAGGAGACACCCACGCGGCGGGCGACGCCGAACAGGTTGGTGACCATCGCCTTGGAGATGAAATCGTTGTGGCGCGTGCTGGTCAGCTCTTCGAGGCTGTTGAATTGCTTGTACTGGCCGGCCTGCAGGAAGGCCGTGCCCATCTTGTAGCGCACGAAGGTATCGAGGAATTTGTTCGCCTTGGCGTCGTAGCCGAGCTGCCAGTCGAAGCTTACGCCCTTGCCCAGCAAGATCACTTCGGCGCGGCGCAGCTCGAATTCCTGGTCCTTGCCATCGTTGGTATCGGCACCATTCAAGTCGACGAGGTCGTTGTCGAAATAATTGATGTCGGCCTGGAACAGGCCCTGCAGCGAGACTTCGCTGCCGTTGATAACGTCGATCATGATGTCTGCATGCGCGGGGCTGGCGAGTGCAGCCAGGAGCGCAATGCTTAGGGTTCGCGAAATGGCTTTCATGGCGGGGCCGAAAAGGTAAGTCGGCGCAGGCTATTGCAGTATCTTTACAGGATTGTGACAAGCGACAGACCGTCCGAGGGGACAAGCTCTAACTGCCCCGATAAGCTCAGTCGATGCGGTAGACGCGCGCGCTCGGCAGGTTTTCGTCGACCTGCAGGAACCAGCGGCCAGCGATGCCCGGCATGACGGTCACGGCGGGGTTGTCGACCGGTTTGGGCAGGCGCACGGCACCCTTGAGCACTTTCCAGCGCTGCCCATTCGCAAGCGTGAACTCGCTCCCGGGTTCCCACCCGGTGACTGCGCCCTCTATGCGAGTCTTGATCGGCTGGTCGTTGCGCCCAACGAAGCGCGACTCGTCCGACGCTGCCGGCGCGGTAGCTGGCATCGGCGCGGCAGGCTCGACCGGAGCAGGCACTTCACCTGGCGCCGCTGGCGCCGCTGGCACCGCTGGCGCTGCGACCGTCGCTGCCGTCGAGCGCTCCGACGACCTCGGCGGGCTTGCGACCGCATCAGGATGGTCGCGCAACAACTGGTTGAGCAACCGCAGTTGCTCCGGCGACAAGGTATCGATGCCGGTCGCGCGACGCTGGTCGGGAGTCAGTCTTTGCTCGATATCGACGTTCAACCCGTGGGCCGAGGCCCAGGAAGAAACCAGCAGCAGGACGACCATCAAGTTGCCAGGCGCATTCATTCGGGACTGACTCGATCGATTGTCGGAGGTCTGCATGATGCAGGGCCTGGCATCGCGAGGGCTACCTCATCGGCCGAATGTACCTGACGGATGCGGATTGACGAGCAAACGGCAGACCGTCAGCCAGATCAGTCCGACGCTGACGCCTGCCAGCACATCACTGAAATAGTGGGCGCCGAGATAGACGCGGCTGAAGCACACCAGCACGACCATTGCGACAGCGAATGGCAGGACCCGCCGATACCATCGCGGATGGTGCGCCAGAAGTACCAGCACCGAGCCGTACAGGAGCGTCGTCCCGGCCGCGTGGCCGCTTGGAAAGCTCAAGCTGGTGAGCGTCACCAGCGGGTCGTCGAACTGTGGCCGGGCGCGCGCGAACACCAGCTTGAGCAGTACATTGACCTGCGTGCCCAAGCCGAGCGCGAGCACCAAGTAGGCCAGGCCACGCCAGTCGCGCAGGCGCCACAGCACGGCGGCGATCACCAGGCCCATCACCAGCAGCCCGTAGCCGTTGTGCCAGTGCGTAACCAGCAGCATCGGCCAGGTGATGAATCCGGTCGAGTTGGCGTGCAGCCAGTTCGACACGCCATGGTCGAGCACGCCCAGCCCGCCGTTCCCTCGCAGGAACAGGAACAGCGCTGCGAACAACAGGTTCGCGAACAGCAACAGCCACAGTGAGCCGATTCGTGTCCTGGGAAGCATTCAATCGACACTGCCGTGTGATCGGCCGCGGACCGGCCCTTGGGCTTGGCCAGAAGACTTCGACTCAGGCAGCGCAGTTGCGGCCTCGCGCAAGGCAACCACCAGACCCGGGTCATTCGCAACCGGTGGCGCGTCAAGCTTTTTCGCACGATCGGCCAACAGCCATGCGCGCGGCGAAAGCTGCAGGCGCTCGACGAACACTCGAGCCATGGACTCGGCGCTGCCGTAGCCCACGCGATCGGCCACCCGCTTGAGCGGCTCGCCACTGCGCAGGAGGAGCTGCGCCAGATCCAGACGACAGCCACAGATATAGTCGCCAACAGTCGTGCCCATGACGCTGCGGAACAATTGCGCAAAGTTGCTGCGCGAAATCCCGGCGACCTCGGCAAGCGCGTCGAGCGTCCAGCGCCGGGCGAGATCGCGGTGGAGAGTCATCAGCACCGTTCCGAGTTGCGGATGTGCCATGCCGCGCACGACTCCCTGCGCGATCTGGCCGTTGTCGATCAGGGCACGCAACATCCGGATGAGCAACACTTCGAACAGCCGGTCGAGCGTCGCCTGTCGACCGCCACCGAAATCGCGGGCGGCAATGAACAGCAGTTCCAGCGTCGCCTGCGCACCCGACAGTTGCGACAGCGGAAGCGCAACGACCGGCGGCAAAACGCGCACCAGGGGATTCTCCGAGCTATTGGAAAACGTGACCGTCGCGCATGAGAACTGCGACTCCTGAGCAGAGTCGACGCGAAATCGGTGCGCGAGGGGTCGCGGGTACAAAAGCACTGTCGGCTCGACAATGCGAAGCACCGGGTGTGGCTCGTGCAGGACTTCGACCAGGCCTTGGTGAATCACATGCAGGTGGCCGCTGCCGGCAACAACCTCCGCCGCAGTAATTCCGCACAGCGGGCCGGAGTGGAATTGCTGCGCGCTCAAGCTCAAATTTTGCAGGGCGTTGTCGATGGGGTCAGCAGTCAAGTGGACGATCCGAGCGGTTTTGCGGACGCTCGCACAGGCCTGGAACACAAGATGTGAATTGGGCGGCGCGTATCTCTGGGCGTGCCGAATCGACCTCCTCGATTCTCCGCAGTCCCCCTCTCATGTCCTGGAGTTCTACATGAAACGTTCACTGCAACTCGGCGCTCTCGCCATCGGCTGCGCGCTAGCGCTCGATCCGGCGCTCGCGTCCAGCCATCGCGAAGCCCTCGCCGTTCTCAACGAGCCCTGCGCCGACACCACTGATATCTATGCCTTCGTCAGTCCCGGCGCCCATGACAAGATCTACCTGATCGCCAATATCCTGCCGATGCACGAGCCGGGACAAGGCAATCACGGCCTGCGTGCATGCGATGGCTACCGCTATGAATTCCATATCGGCAAGGGCCCCTTCATCGAAGACGTGATGACCTACCGGGTCGAGTTCAGCAAGCAGAATGCGCCCGATGGTCCGCCCTCGCCTACTGATCCGCTGCTCGGCGGCAATGAGGTGCTGTGGCAGTTGACGGGCGGCACCGAAGTGGCGACGGTCTCGGAAGTCCGTGGTTCGCCGCTCCCCGGTTTCATAACCGGCAATTTCCAGTTCGACATTGGCAGCAACCTCAAGGTCGCGCCGAACAACCACGGCCCGCAGACGGATCGCCTGGTGAACATGCTCGGACCCTTCCAGGGTTATGACTCCGGCAATCCGGAAAGCCGCACGGTCGGGCTCTACAACGACCAATTCATCCGCGCCAACTTCATCCACGGGCTCAGCAATGGCGGCCGCTTTTTTGCCGGCCAGCGCGACGATCCGTTCTATCTCGACGAAAAGGGCATCTTCGATGCGCTGAACATCTGCCGCGCTGGGCTGCGTGGGCTGGCAGGGGCTGCTAACCGTCCATGCGAAGATATTTTCGCCGGCTTCAACCTGTTCACGATCGCGCTGGAAATCCCGACGACCGCACTGTTCCCGAACGGTATTCCGCACAACGGCGTGCTGATGCCCAATTCGACCGACAGCCTGTTGCGCGTGTGGTTCTCGGTCAGCCGTCAGGCAACCCAGATGGTCGATGACAACTCGGTGACTGGCGTTCGTGGCTCCGGCCGCTATGTCCAGGTTTCGCGCCAGGCACTGCCACTGTTCAATGCTGGCCTGGTCGGCGCCAAGGACCAGACCAAGTACCTGCGCACCACGCCGCGAACCGACGTCACCAATTTCGGCGCCAACATCCTGTTCCCGGTGCTGGTTCGTGATGCAGAAGCGGTCGGCATTTATCGAGCGCTTGGAATCGATCCGGTCGCGGCTGGTCTCAAGGGCCCGCGCATGGACATCATCAATGCGATCAACCTGGGTCGCCCGATTCCGGTGGCCGATGGGCAGACTGGCGACGTGTTGACGCTGGACGTGGCGGTTGACTCGCGCTTCCCGAACGGTCGGGTGCTCGGAAGTGGGACGACCACTGCATCCAATCGCGAGCAGGTGGACGTAAGCGACGTGTTGTTGAGCCTGATCCTGGCCGGCGATCCGAATGCGGGCCTCGGCGACGGCGTCGACCGCAATGACAAGAACTACCTCACCGAGTTCCCGTTCGCGGCATTGCCGCACCAGGGTCTGCTCGGCGGCCACGGCAGCACCAACGACACGCCAGTTCCGGCTGAGTAAGTCAGTACAGGCTACAAACCACGGGACGGCTTGCCGTCCCGTGTGCTTGAGAGAATCCAGATGAAGACGCTTCCGCTGCTGGTGACTGCCATTGTATTCGGGCTGATGGGTTGCAGCGAAAAGGTCGCCGATCAGTCTGCGAGCTTGTCGACCGCGTCGCCCCGCTCGGCTCTTTGCACAAGCTCCAAATCCCCGGCCGGAAGCATGGCCGTGGACCTCGGCAATGCCGAGAATCTCATCGAGCAAGGTCGTGCGTGGATTAAACACGCCCGTCTGCAGTCGGATCCCGGCTTTTATCTCAACGCCGGCGCCTGCGCCGATCTTGCGCTCGCGCTGGATCCGGCCAATGCCCACGCGCTCGAAGTGCGCGGGCACGTGCTCATGAACTTGCACGACTTTGCCGGCGCGCATGCGCTCGCGACGACCCTGGTCGCGCGCGAGCCCACCCGTGCCAGCGCGCATGGTTTGCTCGCCGACGCTGAGCTCGAACTGGGCGACTACGACCGCGCCCTGGCAACCACCCAGCGCCAGCTCTCCCTGCATCCGGACATGGGTGCGCATGCACGCGCGTCTTACCTGCGCTGGCTCGCCGGCGACCAGGCGGGTGCGCGACGGCTGATCACGGCGGCATTGGTCGACCGCGATCCGCAAGACCCGGAAGCGGCGGCGTGGACCGTTGTCGAAGCCGGCAATCTTTACTGGCACGCCGGCGATCTCGTCGCCGCCGATGCCATTTACCAGGAAGCGCTGCGCTGGCTTCCAGGCTACCCCAGCGCCTTGTTTGGACGTGCCCGTGTGGCATTGGCCCAAGGTGAGCCGCAGCGGGCCATTGCTGCGCTCGAAAAATCGCTGCAACAGAAGCCGTTGGTCGAAACCGCGTGGCTGCTCGGGGATGCACAGGCAGCGGCTGGTGATGCGGAGTCAGCCGCCGCGAGCTACCTCAGCGCGGAGAAAATCGGGCGGCGCGGCGATCGGATGATGCTGGCGAGCTTCCTCGCCGCCAAGGATCGGAACGCTGACGAAGCTTTGCGCCTGGCTGACGCAGAGTCGCGCACGCGCAGCAATGTCTATCTCGACGATATCCGCGCGTGGGCGTTGTACCGCCTGGGCCGCTATCGCGAAGCGCTGGACGCGAGCGAGCGAGCGTTGCGCCTGGGCACGCCGGACGCCCGCCTGCTCTTCCACAACGGCGCGATCCGCTTGGCCCTCGACGACACGGTCGCGGGCACCCGCAAGCTCGAACAGGCGCTGGCGCTCAACCCGCATTTCGATGCCGCTGCAGCGGCGCAGGCGCGCGCAATGCTGGTGCAAGCCGACAAGAACTCGACCGAACAGTCGCTATCTGCAGGTGACGTTGAAATACCCGACCCAGCATTTCCCGGAGCAGGTTCATGACCCGCTGGTTGCGATTGTTTTTTCTATCCGCCCTGCTGCTGCCGACCCTGGTGGGTGCGCACTCGGTGGGGCTGTCGCGAGGGGAATATGCTCTTGCCGGAGCGCAGGTGCAGGCAACCCTGGCATTCGCACGTGACGAGCTGGCCGCAGCCTTCCCGACCAGCGACCAGGATCGCGATGGCGATCTTTCAGAGCAGGAACTGGCTGCCGCTCAGCCCGATCTCAGCGCAGTGCTGCTGCAGACAGTCGTCATCGAAGCAGACGGCTCAGCCTGTCCGGGCAGTGTCATCAGCCTCGCAGCCGTCGAAGGCAATGGTGTCGAGATCGGCATGCGTTTCGAATGCGCGGAGCCGCCACAATCGCTGCAGCTGCGCTTCGAACTCTTCGGGCAGCTGAGCTTCGGCCATCGCCATCTAGCCCACCAGGCAGGCACGCCGGCGGACGCGACCGCGGTGCTGTTCGAGACTGAGGCGCGCTGGCAGCTTGCCAGCGGCGAGCACGCACCGGTCGGCGACAACGCCTCCATATTCGGGCTTGGGATCACCCACATTCTCACCGGCTACGATCATCTCGTATTCCTGCTCGGCCTGGTCCTGGTCGGGCGCCGATTGACGCCGCTGCTGGTGCTGGTCACCGCGTTCACCGCTGGCCACATGATCAGCTTTGGGCTCGCCGCGCTGGATATGGTGGTCCCCGATCCTGGGATCATTGAGCCCCTGATCGCGCTCAGCATTGCCTACGTCGGTGTTGAAAACTGGCTGGTTCGCGATCTCTCGCACCGCTGGATGCTGGCTTTCCCGTTCGGCCTGCTGCACGGCTTCGGCTTCGGCGGCGCCATGCGCGAACTCGCCGTTCCGGCCGATCAACTGCTGCCCTCGCTGCTCTCCTTCAACCTCGGTGTCGAGGCCGGCCAGATCGCCGTCCTGGCAGTCATGCTGCCGGCGCTCTGGTGCCTGCGGCGCTTCGCGGTGTTCGAACAGTATGGAACGCAGGTGTTGAGCGGCTTGATCGTCGTGGCGGGAGTGGGCTGGTTCGTGGAGCGAGTTGTCGGCTGATCGTGCGAAACAAGCGAGTTTTGCTCGACGTGGGATCGGACCTTTCGGAACGCTTACCCGCTTATGATCGAAAGGCGTCCGGACAAGGTCCGGACCCACGCAAAGCAGCCGACCATCGCAGGCCAACCCAATGCCCCGCCAACTCGCCCCAGTCCTCGACCCCACTGGCGACCAGGTCGTCATCTTCCACAACCCGGCCTGCTCGAGTTCTCGCAAGGTCCTGGCGCTGATCCGCGACGCCGGTTTCGAGCCGCGCGTCGTCGACTATCAGAAAACGCCACCCGACTTCGCGCTGTTGCAACGGCTGGCGCAGCGCGGTGGAATCCCGGCGCGCGCCCTGTTGCGCACAAAAAGCGCGCTCCATGACGAGCTTGGCCTCAGCGATCCCAGCCTCAGCGACGATGCCCTGCTGGCGGCAATCGCGACGCATCCGATCCTGCTGGAGCGGCCACTGGTGGCAACTGCGACCGGCGCCGCGGTGTGTCGTCCGATCGAGCGGGTGTTGGGGTTGCTACCCGCGCACACCGGCAAGGGCTAACCACCCGCGTCGGTGCGCAGCCATTCCGCGAAGTCGGCCTCCGTGATGTCCCCGGCTGCGAGCTTCTGAGTAGTAATCGAGCAGTCTGCAGCAGTCGCCGAGAGCAACTTGCCGTGGAGACCCACGGCCAGCCACGCAACTGGGCGGACCCCGCAACGGCACGATGCCAGCGCTAACGGTGCCCTAAGTGCGCTTTCGCGGCCAGTTCTTGTCGGCGATCGCGATCAGGATCAAAGCGTAGGCGATGAGCCGGATCAAGTAGATGAGCGGGGTTTCTTCGTCAGACGCGCGCGCGACTGCGAGATGAACGCGGTTGACCGCCTCGATGCCAAAGGACAGCGCGAAGAAGATGAAAAAGCGATCGCGCGTGCTGCGCCAGTAGCGCAGGAAGATCAGCGCGATCACGGCCGAGCCCATGGCAATCGCCCCCATCAGCGCACTTTCCATTTCAGCCCTCCTCGAACAGCAGGCCGTAAAGCAGGAGGCACACGGCAGCGAGGGCAAAGCAAGCCCGCCACAGTCCCAGGTCCAGCTCCACGAAGACCAGCGCATCCAGCACGAGCATGAGGTTGTTCACCGTCAATGCGACGAAGCACAGTCCGGCCCAGAACAACATCCGGTGGCGCACCTTCGCATAGCTGCCGAGCAAGGCGATGGCGCAGGCCGCTGCGGTCAAGGCGCACAAGCTGTAGATGACTCCGACAATGCTCAAGCTCACTCCTTGCGCCAGCGGAAGGCGTCAGCAAACTGCAGGGCCTTGCGGCTCGTCCGAGAATGGATAAACCGCGTCACTTCGATGAGCTGTCCGCGATAGGCGGCGTGGACCGCAGACACCACCCTGGCGGTGTCCGGCGTAGCCGGGGCGTAGACGAAAACCGGATCGACCGTTTCGCAGCCGAGAAGACGCAGCTCGCACAGATCGTCCAGCAACCCGCGCGCCAGGTCTTCCTTGAGGTAGAGCCGCGCAGCAACCTCGCCCACAGACCACACTCGTCCCGGCGCGGAGTCAGTTGCGATCAGCAACAAGGCTTCGAGATGCGGGACCGAGGCGATGTTCGCGCTCAGGAATCTCCTGACATCGTCGGTGATGAGATCTGCAGCCACGCGGTCAACCGTCCTGATCCAGTTCCGATAACTAGCGCAAGTGCCCAGGCATGCGCAAGCGTTTGATATTCGCGCGGCTTTTGTGAGCGAGGCGCGCGTCGGCGCGATTACGAGTGCGCCGGCCGCGCCATCACGCGCCCATCAACGCATGTGTCAGCACGGGTGAAAAGCCGCCGCCGGGTGTGCGGAAATTGGTGGTCTGACCCTGGTAGACGCGGGCGGCGTAGAGCAGGATCCGGCCCTGGTAGGCATAGGCCCGCAGGTCGAACTTCAGCGGCTCGGCAGTGGCTTCAATATGCCGCGATCCCGGGGCCACGATCTGCTGGGCCACGTAGGTGCCGCCGGCCAGCTCCTTCCAGACCCGTTGGGTGAGCTTGTCGCCGCGGTAGCTGGCCTTGCTGCCGAAGCCGCTGGCCGGCTTGAAGAAGAGCTGCCGACGTCGGGCCCAGAGCGCGTCGCGATTTTCCGCGGTCAGCAGCAGGGTCGGCGGAATCGCGGCGCCGAGGGAGTCGATGATGTTCGGCTCGACGCCGATCGATTCGAGGAAAGTCCGCTCGCCCAGTGCGATCAGATTGCGCTTGTCGGCATACAACGCATGCGCGCGAGGGTGCGGAGTCACCACGACTTCACGGGCGAGGTAAGCCGCGCGCAGCGCAGCGCTCGCCGGCCCGTCGAGGCTGAAATCGGTCAGCCGGTTGTAGCAGAGGTCGATCTTCCGCTCACCCAGCCAAAGACCGCCATTGGAATGCACCAGCTGACGCGGATCGCAGATTTCCGCTTCGATGCCATGCGCGCGGAACAGGGCGCGAAACAACTGGAATTCGGGGTATAGATACTGCTGCTCGGGTGCCTCATCGACGATCGCCAGCGTGCGCAAGGGCTCGTCCCCGCGCTGCAGACTCCACTCATTGAGAAAACTCGAGATAACCTGCCGCTCGATTTCGCCGGCGCCCGGCGGGGCAAGCACCAACTCGGGGACGCACGCGCGCTGGGCCCGCCCGAGCAGGGCATTGAGCAGCACGCCGCCAGGATTGGTATTGATCTCGATGAGCTTTGGCCCGTCCGCTTCGAGATGGAAGTCGAAGCCGAGGATTCCCCCAGGCGATCCGGGCTCGAATGCGCTGATCGTTGGCGCCGTGTGCAACGCCGCCGCGACGTAGCCCGGCATCGCCACGATCTTCTCGATCGCCTGCACCACCACCGCAGTCTGTTCGAGATGCCGGCGCGAAACGAAAACCGGCAATGTCGAGAACAGATGCGGATGTGATTCGGCGAGGCCCGGCAGCCCGTCGCGTCCAAGTACGCCAGCGAGCTCCTGCTGGAGGGCGGGCAGGTCGAGACCAATGCAGAAACACTCGCGATTGAGCGTCTGCGCCGAGGCCAGGGGCGAGCACTCACCGGCGCAAGCCGGGTTGGCGATGGTCGCAGCGTCTACCTCGCCAGCGCCGATCATCGCAGCGACCACACGACCGCTGCCAGGATAAGCAGCAACAGGATCGGCAAGCTGATGAGGAAATGCGGGGCCCGCACTGCGTAGAAGACATCATCGATGCGTCCGAGCACGCGCAGCAGGGTCGGCAGGTACTGCGGCAGCACAGTCACGTCTGGCTCGATCACCTGGGCCGCGCGTCGCCCGCTCTCGACCGCGCCTTCAATGCTCCAGACGTCCGCCGCCGTGCGAGTGTGCGCGCCGGCGAGCACCAGGTTCGTTACCGGGGTCGCTTGCGTGGGCAACCACGGCTGGGTATGCGTGGTGGTGACCCACTTTGGCTGGCGCGGACGAATCCCGTCCGGCGAAAACTTCCACTCGTGCCAGATCTCCAGCTTGATGATCTGGAACGAGCTCAATGGGCGGCCATGGTTGGCTGCGCGGATCAGCGCATCGAGCGCGCCGCAGCGCAGCAACTGGGCCTTCACTTCCTCGACGAACTGCTCCTCCGTGCAGCGCTCGACCGCTACCCCGGTCAACGCCCCAGGTACGTTGGAGACGCACGAGGTGCCGGTCCACAATGAGCGCACGTCCTCGCCAAGGTCGACATTGCGCGCCCACACCTGCTCCTCGGCGAAGATCGTCAGGTTGTATTCCGAATCGGCGATCACCAGGCCGCAGCGCGGGCGCGGCCACAGAATGCGCTCGCCAAAAGCGATGCGGAAGGAAACCTGCGTATGCGGACCATCCTGGGTTAATGGCCGGAAGAAACGCAATTGTTCGAGCCGCGCGAGATCCGGTGTGCGCTCGAGGATCTCGGCTGCGGCAAACGGATGAGTTGCGAGCACATGCATGTCGGCCTCGACGCGTTCGCCCGAAGCGAGTACGCCGGCCGTGATGCGGCTGCCATCGAAGTCCAGGCGCTGCAGGCTTTGCTCGACCTTGATCTCGACCCCGTGATCATTGAGGTCGACCAGCCAGCGGTCGAACCAGAACTCGCTGCTCGGCCCGCGCAGCAACAGCCAGCCCGAACGCGCGCCCTGCATCCAGGGCGGGCCTTCGGCGTCGGCTGGGTGCTTGTGCGCCGGCCGCGTGATCAGTTGGCGGCGAAAAAAGAGCCCGGTCGTGTGCAGAGAGACCCGCGTCCAGTCCGACCCGATCCAGGGACCAAGGCAGGCTACCCAAGTCGACCAGGCGACCGGCGAGAGCCGCTTCTTGAATTGCGCCGCGGCATTGAGGCGCGCGTAGTACTGCTCGCTGCGCCGATTCGCGGTCCAGGTTTTCAGCATCAGCCACGCCCAGCGACGGCGGTCCCGCGGGCTCATCCGGAACATCTTGCAGACGTCGACGGTGACCCCTTCGGAATCGTCGAACTGCGCCTCCCCCTGGTCCGGGGCCACCCCGAAATCGATCGGCCGTGACAGTGCACGGTCGTAGACGCTGCCGAGCGAATCGAACGGGATCTGTTTCATCAGATCGAACACGTTGTGATACCACGGGCCCATGCCGTGCCAGGAGTATTCGGAGGGCATGTGGTCGTCCGCGGCGCGGCGCGCGCTGCGAAAGAACCCGCCGATCTCCGCATTGCTCTCGAACACGCGCACCCGCCAGCCACGCCGTGCAAGCTCGTGCGCCGCACTCAATCCGGCGATGCCGGCGCCATAGATCGCGACGGTTTTTTCAGTCACTTGCATTAGCTCGGGCGCGGCGTGGCAACGGTCGTATCCAAGTACAAGATGGCTCGGGCCAACCATAGCGCTCGGCGTCGGAGCAATGTAGCCCGCAAAAGCGCGGAGCCGATCCAATAGGCGACCATGCCACCAATGAAAAGGGCCGGATCAGTCGCCTGACCCAGCCCTCGTTTCCGCTCGATGAAATCGTCAGTAGCGGTTGCGTCCGGTCGCGTAGAGGTTGCGGGCGCGGACCGCGCGGACACCACCGACGCTATCGGCGACCTCTCGCGCGAGCAGGCGATCCCGCTCGCTGACGACACGGCCGGCCAGGGTCACGACGCCATTATTCACATACACCTCGACGAAGCGTGCGCGCCAGCCGAGGGTCTCGTTGATGGACGCCAGGACCCGGCCACGGATCGCCCGATCACTGTAGACCGGACGGTAGCGCCCGTCGTATTCACTGCGACGATCGTCATAGCGGTAATCACCAGGGTAGTACTGCGCGCTTCCGATCGACGGCGCAGTCAGGGCCGCAATCGCGACCAGCACAGCCATTTTCAAAGATGCAGTTTTCATGATCTGTCTCCTCGAAGACGGATGTTCGCCGTGGGTGCAGACTGGCCGCGAGCGGCGCAACCGAATATGAATCCAGCCGTGATCGACACGTGGAGAGTCAGGTCAGGTTTGGCAAGGTATGAGCGGCGTTTACTCGACCGTACGCCGCTCGGAGCCCTTTATTGGCTCAGCCGGACGGTATCGCAAAGCGGCTTGCTGCGCTGGAAGATCTTTGGATCGGCATCGTGGACGCCACCTTCCTTGTCGACTCGAACATAGCGAGCCAGCGCGCACGGCCCAGTCTGCCGGAATTTCTCCGAAAGACTGCCGTGGTTGTCGGCGGCCGGATCCCACTGGATCTCGATTTCGTTGCCGTTCTTGGTATAGGTGCCGGAGACCGCTTCGCCGGACATGTTTGCCCAGGTCTTGCTGGCCTTGGTATCGCTGTTGAAGACCACTCGCATGCCGTCAACCTCATAAGTCGCAAAAGCGACGTCACCGAAACCGGCCGCAGCGCCCGCGGGGGAGCTGGCAGTGGTCGCCTCCGGCTCGCCTCCGCCGCAACCGGACAGCATCGCGACGATCAGTGCGCACGCAACGGCTCTTGCTGGGTTCATCTGCAACTCCTGGAATGGGATGTGGGCATCGCGCTCGCGCGCCAGGCTGACAACGCAGTCGGGCGCTTCAGGTTGACAGCTCCCGCGAGGCCCATTGATGAGCATCGCGCGAATGCTTCGCGCGATACAGGGCCATGTCGGCGCGGCGAATGGTCGATTCGACCGATTCGTCGCCATTGGCCTGTGCCAAGCCGATGCTGATGGTGAAACCGAATTCCTGGCCATTGTCGAAAACGATCCGGTGGCGGCGCACGGCCTGCAGCAACGACAGTGCAGCATGTTCGAGCGCATCGTGATCGGCATCCGCTGCCAGGCACAGGAATTCCTCGCCGCCGTAGCGAGCGCACAGTTCTTGCTCGCCGACGTTGGAACGAAACAGCCTGGAGAACTCCTGCAGCACGCGGTCCCCGTGCGCATGGCCATAGCGATCGTTGCAATCCTTGAACCGATCGAGATCGATCATCATGACCGACAGCGCCCGCCCCTGCTCGCGCCAGTCTTCAGCCTGCTTGAAGAGCTGGCGGCGATTGGCGAGCCCGGTCAAGGGATCCTGCAGGGCCATTTCCTGCAAAGCGGCATTGCTTTGCTTGAGCGCCTCGGTCGCGGTGTTGAGCTCGCGCGTACGGGCGTCGACCTGTTTTTCCAGCTCGACCTGCTGCAGGCGAGCATTGCGTGTCCGCCATTGGATCAGCGCGAACATCGCGAGCAGGATCGCGCCCGCAATGGCGCTGCGCCCCCACCAACTCTCGTGCCACGCGCTCGCGACCCGCACCTCGAGCACGCGTGCACTGCGCGCGCTATCAGGCTGGTCGACGCGCGTGGCGATCAGCTCCAGTGTATGTGCTCCCGCCGGCAGGCGCTCGACCAGCGCGCTGGTTGCATCTCCAAGCTCGCTGACGCGCTCATCCAGCCCATGCCAGCGCAGCGCATAGCGCACGTTTTCCGGATGCAGATGCTCGTCGGCCGAAAACTCCAGCTGGAATGGCTGGTGGTTCGCGGGCAGCTCGAGCAAAGCGGTGTGCACGTAGTCGCCGCGACCCACGCGAATTCGGGTCAGCTGCGGTCGCAGCGGCGTTACCGGCTCCTCGAGCTCGGCCGGGTCGAAGCTCACCATGCCGCCCATGCCGCCGAAATAGAGACGTTCACCGTCAAAGGCGCTGGCGCCACCGTTGAACTGGTTGCCGAACAACCCGTCACTCTGCGCGTACCGCGTGACCCGGCCAAGCGCCGGGTCATAGCGCACCAGCCCCTGCAAAGTTCCGAGCCAGTAGCTGCCCTTGGCGTCGACCTCGATACTGGTGACGTTGCGAACGCGTGCTCGCTGCAAGGGTGCCGGCTGTTCAAACTTGAGCTCGCCCGCATCGACGACCAGTACCAGGCCACCCGAGGTACCGAGCCAATGCGAGCGGTCGGGCGCGCGAAATTGCGCCAGCACCGCACCGGGCAAGGCGTCCAGCGCGAGCCCCGGGGCGTGCAGTCCGATCACCGATTCGTCCGCGCGCAGGCGAATCAAGCCGTTGCCGCTGCCAATCCACAGCTCGCCGTCGCGCTCGGCGAGCGACCACACCGGCGCAGACGCACCGGCAGCGCTCAAGTCGATCCGCTGGAGTCCTTCGGCGCCGATTCGATAAAGCCCAGACTGGGTGCCGGCATAGCGGCGGCCGTCGGCGGTCTGCAGCGTGCTGCGGATGCGCTCGACTGTGCTGTCGAGCGCGGTCACCTGGCCGCCCCGCAACTCGAACAGGCCGAGACCGGTGCCGAGCAGCAGGCCTTCCGAGGTGCCTTCAATGCTCCACAGATAGCGCGCCTCGATGCGCGGCGCGGTCCATTCGAGATTCTCCAGCACCCACGGCGCGCCTTCGCCGCGCGCACCAGCTGCCACCGACTGCACGCCGCCCCCGTAGCTGCCGATCCAGAGGCGCCGGTCCGCGTCCAGATGCAATGCACGCACCATCGAGTGCCCGAGACGGTCATCGCGGCCACTGACTCGCACCTGGTTCTGGAAAGCTTCGTCGGTGCGCGCGAAGCGCGTCGCGCCTTCACCGAAAACGCCGGCCCACACGCCATCGCTTTCGGCCAGCAGCGACTGCACGATGATGCCGCTGCCCTCGATCGCATCCCAGCTCGGCAGGTTCAGGCCACGCAGGCAATCGCACTCGGGGAGGTACACCAGCAGGCCCCGGTTGCTGCCGATGTACAGTCGGCCCTGCTGGGCGGCGAAGGCATAGATGCTGGTCGAACGCAGAGCGCTCGAACGGGCGTCACCCGGGTGGTACCAGTGATGCGAGCCGCTGCTGATGTCGACCCGCAGCAGGGCGTCGTTCCAGAAGCCGACCCACAGCGTTCCGGCAGGAAATTCAACCACCGCGCGCGCCTCGCGGGCGCCGTTGTCGATCTCCGGCGCGGCCACCCGCAACGTCGTCAGCGTGCGTGCGCTCAGGTCGAATCGAAAAACCCCGTTGCGGCTTCCCAGCCAGATCGCATTGGAGCCCACCGCGACGGAAGTAAACGCCTGAGGCGTGCTCTTGGTCGTGTCCAGTATCGCCGACAACCCGGCGCCCGGTGTTTGTCCCCGCCAGCTCCACAGCTGGCCGTCCGAAGTTGCCGCGTAGCCCGTGCCATCCGGGCCGAGCGCGAGTCCCTGCACATTTGGAAGATCGCTCCCATCGGGGCCAACGCTCCGCGGAGCGCCATCGGCACCAAAAACCAGCAATGCCCGCCGCGTCGCCACGTACATGCCGGCAGGCATCGACAACATCGCGACCACATGGCGATCCGCCAGCGTCCCCGGCCGTTCGAGCGGCACGTCGATGAAGCGATGCCCGTCGAAGCGCACGAGGCCGTCCTCGGTTCCAAACCACACCAGGCCATCATTGCCGCGGGCAATCGCAGTCACCGAAAGGTTGGGAAGACCGCTCCCGGCGCCATAGCTGCGCGCCGCATGCAGCTCGACGGGCGCAAGCGCGCTGATGACGAGCACCGTCGCCAGCGCCAGCCATGGGCGAAGCCGCTGCATCGACAACAGTGCCGAGCGAAGGCGTAGGACGGCTTGCACGGCTAAGTTGAGGGCCATGGGCTTCGCAAAAGAGTGAGCGGCGAGTATCTCGGCAGGCACTCGGTGCCACAACCGACCTTATGCCCGGATGACGTCGGAAATGGTGCATGGATCGTGACTTTGCGTCACGTCCCGGCAAACCCGGCAAGAGTAAGCCGCAGGCGCACCCGGGGCGGTTGCGAGCTGTTCCCGGGTGCGCTGCGCCTATGCGGGCTACGGGAGCGTGCCTCTGTAGCCTGGGTAAGCCGCAGGCGCACCCGGGGCGGGTCCGCGAGCTGTTCCCGGGTGCGCTGCGCTTACCCGGACTACGGTCAGCGCCAGTCGAGCGCGAGCGACAGGGTGGGCGAAAGCACGGGCATTACCGATCGCCGCGGGCGACTTGGCGCGCGCGCCTTCGGTGCCGTGCGTGGATCGTTCTGCAACGCGCGCAGGATGCCGAGCAGCGATTCGAGGTCGGTGCGATTGTGGCCGAGCACACGCAGCAGGTCGTGGGTATCACCCTTGCTCAGGAAATCGCGCCAGGCGCGTGGTGCTTCGCTGCCGGGAAGATCGTGCTGGCGCACGCGCTTGAGCAGCTCCTGTTCGGCGGTGGCGAGCCGGCAATCGCGCCAGCTCATCCGAAAGGCACGGCGTACCGGATATAGCAGGTCCCAGTGATCCATCCCGGCCGCGAGCTCGCCAGCGCCATGCAATATCTGCAGGGTACGCATGGCGGGAATATCGAAGCGCCGACCGTTGTAGCTGACCAGGCAATGGCGCTCGGCACAGGCCTGCATCCAAGCCCGCACCAGGGCACCCTCGCCTTCCGGACGGGTCATCAGGTACTGGGTCAGGACCCAGGTGTCGGAATCCCAATACAACAACCCGAGCATGAACACCTTGAGGCCGGTGCCGCCGCAGAGCCCACTGGTCTCGGTGTCGAACAGCAGCAGCTCGGAACGCTCGACGGCCATGCCATCGTGCCATGGCGGTTTGAGTTGTGGCGGGAGGTCGAGCCCGGCCAGCCGCAACTTGACGCCGCTGACGCGCGCCTGCACGCGCTGCAGGCCGGGGGCAATCTCGATCCCCGGCAGCGGCTGCGCTGCGCGCGCACTGCGCCCAAGCCGCTCGCGCGTGAGCAGGCGCAGGCGCTCGAGCCGCTGCAGCCATTCGGGCGGCGCAATGGCCGGCGCTGCCGACAATGGCTGGCCGCGCAACTGCTGCATGCGCTCGCGCAGGGTGGTCATGGGCTCGGATTGGCCGCGCTCAAATTTGGAGTGCAGCGCTCCGCGCCGCTTTGGCTGCTTTTGCTGGGCATCGAAAAAGTATCCAAAGCGGCGCCGAGCGCCGCCCTCCAAAGCGCTTCGCGCCGCACTCCAAACCACCGCGCACCGCGTGCTCGGTTTCCCACCCTCAATGCACCCAGCGCAGCTTCTGCACCGGGCTTGCCAGCGCAAACTCGGACGGGCTTTCCGCAGCTTTTTCATGCAGCAGTTGCAGGATCTTGAGCGCGCTGGCCTTGGGCGCGCGGGTCTCGTCGCTGTGCAGGATTGGGCCGACGCAGGCCGGGCAGCCCGCGCCACAGCGGCAACCGGCGATCAGCCCCGTGGCAGACGCGATGAGCTCGCCGGCGCGCTCGAACAGCGGACGCGACATGCCGATGCCGCCTGGATAGTTGTCGTACAAGTAGACCGCCGGCGCGAAGTGCGCGAGGACGTCGGGATCGAGCACCTCGCCCTTGCCGGTGCGCATCTCGCCGCGACCCTTGGCCGAAACCTGTGCCGACCATTCGCTGTCGCCGCTGCCGACCGCCTTGCCGAGGTCGCGCGGCTCGCACATCGACAGCAGGCTGGCGACTGTGTGCAGCGCATAGGCGGCGCCGAGAAAACCATCCAGTGCCTCGAAGCGCGAGGCGAATGCACCTTCGATTGCGTCCGGCGGCAGGCGCCACCAGACCGAAGTGGTCTGCAGTTCCTGATCCGGCAGCGTGACCGGTCCATAGCCGATGTTCTCGTGGCTGTAATACCGGATCTTCTTGTAGCCGGTGACGCGCCGGATGACTTGTACCTCGCCGTGTTGCGCCTGCCCGCGGCCGGAATCGCTGGCTCCGAACTCGATCAGCGGCTTGAGACGCGTGTAGTCGATGGCGTCGGTGTAGTAGTCGACGTGGGTGCGCACGACATAGGCCTTGCGCCCGGTCCAGTCGAGCTTCTCGACCTGCCAGGGCACGGCCTGGATCATGTAGATCGCGCCCTCGTAAAGGGTCAGCGCCGCGGCGGAATAGTCGACTTCGGCGATGATTGTCTGCTTGCCTCCGGTGCGGTCGACCACGACGAAATTGCCGTCGGCCACCGAGCGCAGGTTGACCGCATTGGCGGGATAACTGTCATCGATCCAGTGCCAGCGCGAGGCGTCCTTGTGCAGGACATTCTCCTCGCTGAGGTATTCGAGGAACTCACGCACGTCGCGGGTGCCGAGCTTGTCGCCCTCGACGAATGGCAGCTCGAAGGCGGCGCAACGAATATGGTCGAGCAAGATGAGCAGCTGGTCCGGCGCGATCCGCGCATGTTCCGGCGATTGCTCAAGGAAGAAGCCGGGGTTGCGCACGACGAATTGGTCAAGCGCACCACTGCTCGCAACCAGCACGCCGAGCGACGATTGCTGGCGCCGGCCGGCCCGCCCGATGCGCTGGCGCGTCGCCGCGATGCTGCCCGGATAGCCGCAAAGGAGACACACATCGAGCGCACCGATGTCGACACCGAGCTCGAGCGCCGAGGTGCTGACGATGGCATCGATGCCGCCGGCACGCATGAGCTTCTCGGTGAGCCGGCGCTCGTCCGGCAGATAACCGCCGCGATAAGCGCGCACCCGCGCCGGCTTGCGCGGATCATTGTCGAATACGTCCTTGAGATATTTGGTCAGCACTTCGACCATCAGCCGCGATTGCGCGAACAAGATGGCCTTGAGCCCCGCCTTGAGGGTCATCCGCGCGAGCTTGCTGACCTGCGAACGCGCAGAGGCGCGAATGCCGAGCTCCGGATTGATCGGCGGCGGATTCCAGAACAGCAGGTGGCTGGCGCCGGTCGGTGCGCCGCTCTCGGTGATCGCGCGCATCGGCAATCCGCACAGGGCCTCGGCATGTTCGCCGGGATTGCCGATGGTCGCCGAGCAGCAAACGTACTGCGGCTGCACGCCGTAGAACGCGCAGATCCGCTGCAGGCGGCGCAGGACATTGGCGACGTGCGCGCCAAACACCCCGCGATACGTGTGCACCTCATCGATCACGATGAACCGCAGCGATTGGAAGAATTGGGCCCACTTGGTGTGATGCGGCAGGATCGCCTGGTGCAGCATGTCGGGATTGGTGACGACGATCGCGCCCTTGGTGCGTACCGCGGTCCGTGCGTCCGAAGGCGTGTCGCCGTCGAAGGTGTAGGCGCGCACGCCGAGATCACCGGCGCGGTTGAGCTCGAGCATTTCGGCGACCTGGTCCTGCGCCAGCGCCTTGGTGGGAAACAGGTACAGCGCCTTGGCCTCGTGCTTGAGCACCGCATCCAGTACCGGGCCGTTGAAACAGAGGGTCTTGCCCGATGCGGTCGGCGTTGCGATCACGCAATGCTCGCCCTCGGCCAGCGCACGCCAGGCCTGCGCCTGATGGCTATAGAGACGGTTGACACCGCGACTGCGCAACGCGAACTGCAGTCGCGGGTGCAGGCTGTCCGGTAGCGGCGCGTAATGTCCCACTCGAGCCGGCGTGATGGCCTCGCCGGTGATGCAGCCGCGGTACTTGCGCTTGAGCCGCGCGACCAGCGCGCCGACGCGATCCTCGAAGACGTCCGGGCCCGCAGTGTTCGACTCGACTTCGATTGGACTTGTGGCTAAGCTCACGGCACGTTCTCTCTTTGTTCTCCACCCACCTCAAGCGTAGAGAACCAATGGAAAACACGCAAGAGCTTCCGTTGACCCAGTCGCAGCGAAATTTGCTGGCCCATCTCAAGCATCGGCGCGAGCGCGGGATGGCACCGGGAACGCTGGACGAGCTGTGCCAGGAGCTCGGGCTCGCGTCACGCGGGTCGCTGCACAAGCAGGTCGCGGCACTGATCGAGCTTGGATTGGTCGAGCCGATGCAGGGCAAGCAGCGTGGCGTGCGCCTGACCACGCCGGCCCTTCCTGATCGATACACGCTGCCATTGCTCGGCAAGATTGCCGCCGGCAAGCCGATCACTGCGATCACCGGCGAAAGCGAAATCGAAGTCCCCGCGAATCTGCTGCCGCGCGGCCGCGGCTATGCGCTGCGCGTCAGCGGCGAGTCCATGCGCGACGCCGGTATTCTCGACGGCGACACCGTGATCATCGAAGCGCGTGAGCACGCCCGCACCGGCGAGGTCGTGGTCGCGCTCATCGACGGCGAGTCCGCCACGCTCAAACGTTTGCGGGTACGTGGCGAGATGATCGAGCTCGAATCGGAAAACGCAGAGTTCCCAGTGCAGCGCTACGCTGCGGAACGGGTACAGGTGCAGGGCGCGGTGGTGGGGCTGCTCAGGGCATATCGCTGACGCCTTATTGGATCCGGACCTTGTCCGGACGCTTTCCCCGACATAAAGCGTCCGGACAAGGTCCGGACCCACGCAGGATTCGCACTGTTACAACCCTGAATACAGGATTCAGCTGATCTGAACCGGTCTTTGGGTACGAGGAACGATGACCTCGCGACAGGTTCAGACTCAATGAGCGGGACGGCGTCGCAAATCCGCTCGCGTCTCCGAGTCAATCGTCAGCAAGGAGATCCAAATGCAGATTGAAGTGATCGACCAGCAGCAAACCGACCCCACGCGCCTGAGAGCGATGTTCCTGGAGCGCGCGCAGCGTGCTCTTGATCGCCTGGCGCCCGGAATCATGAAGCTGGTCGCCCGTTTTCGTGACCTCAACGGTCCCAAGGGTGGCGTGGACCACGCCTGTACCCTGGAAGTCTCGTTGCGCGACGGTAGTGTCTATCGAGCCGAAGCGCGCGCCGAACAATTGATCGCCGCCCTTGACAACGCACTCGGGCGACTGGTGCGGCGCATCGACGCTGCCCGCAAACGCACTGTCACCCGGCGCCGCGTCCCGCGCCTCGCGAACGCCTGAGCGTCGTACCGTCGCAGGTCTCGTCGAGGCGCCGAAGGGCGCCTCGATGCTTTTGGGGAGCGGTGTCCAGGACACAAATTTGGAGTGCGGCGCTCTGCGCCGCTTTGGATGC
>JANPJV010000060.1:0-58833 GCA_031425695.1 Rhodanobacteraceae bacterium
GGAATCGCTGGCGTTCATGCGGCGTTCGTTTCAAGGCAAGCAACCCCAGAGTCTAGCCGCCTGCGAAATGGCCTTTTGCTGGCGATTGCGATTGCGATCGCGTTCCGGCTCTTGCAAGTCACGTTGCGCCGACGTCGTTTCTTGACGCGCCGGCAACCGGACGGCTTTTCGTAGGTCATGTTGCGCCCACGGCGTTACGCGGTTGGCGATTTCGGCTTTAGGGCGCTACTTGACACGGGGTGCGACGGAATCCCGATTTCCGCACGCAATCGTTCAGTCCGCGACGTCAAGTAGCGCCCGAAGACGCCCACCGCCAACCGCGGGTCTTCGCGGGCGCAACATGACCTACGCAAGCCGGCAGCCGAAATCGTCAAGTAGCGCCCGACCGATACCATCGCCAACCGCGGGTCTTGGCGGGCGCAACATGACCTGCGAAAGCGCCGCGTATCTTGCGTATGGTCCGCTTCTGTCCCGCGATAAGGAACTCCCATGCTTCGACTGTGCGCATTGTTGCTGGTCTGGGCGACCGGGCTGGAGGCGGCGGTGAGCAGCCGCGATCCGAATGCGGATACGCTGATCATCGGGCGCGTGTATGCGGTCACGGGGTCGGGCAAGCCGGTGACCGGGCTGGCCTTCGATGCCAGCGGACAAGTGATCGCCGTCGGCGAAGCGCGGGCGTTGCGCGAGCAGTTGCGCACGCGCGACCGCGGGCTGCGCGAGGTCGTGGTCGATGGCACCGTGGTGCCCGGGCTGATCGACGCCCATGGCCATCTCATGAACCTAGGTCTCTCGCTGTTGCAGGCGGATCTCAAAGGCACCCGCGAGCCCGCCGAGGTCTATGCGCGGTTGCAGGAAAAACAGCGCGCGCTGCCACGCGGCGCCTGGCTGATCGGCCGCGGTTGGGACCAGAACGACTGGCCCGACCCGAAGTTTCCGACGCGCCAGGAGCTCGATCGCAAGTTCCCGCAGCAGCCGGTCTGGCTCGAGCGGGTCGATGGTCACGCCGGATGGGCCAATTCACGCGCGCTCGCGCTCGCCCGCATCGATCGGCGCACGCCCGATCCTGCAGGTGGCCGGATCCTGCGCGACGAGAACGGGGAGCCGACCGGGATCCTGGTCGACAGCGCCATGGCGATCATGGACGCGAGCCTGCCTCCGCTCGACAAGGATGTGCGCAAGCGCGCGCTGCGCCTGGCCTTTCGCGAAGCGGTCGCGAGCGGGCTCACTGGCGTGCACGATGCCGGCGTTTCGCGCGCGGACCTGGGGCTGATGCGACAGATGGCAGACAACCACGAGCTGCCGTTGCGGGTGTATGCCCTCGCCGATGGCGACAGCGCCGCATTCGCCGACCTGTGCAAGCGCGGGCCGTTCCGGCATGGCTCGGGAATGCTCGAGATGCGCGGCGTCAAGCTCTACGCCGATGGCGCGCTCGGCAGCCGCGGGGCAGCGCTCATGTCCGACTATGCCGACGACAAAGGCAATGCCGGCCTGCTGATCGAACCCGAAGCCAAGCTCGCTGCGCTGATCGCGCGGGCTGCCGAGTGCGGATTGCAGCCGGCCGTGCACGCGATCGGCGATCGCGCCAATCACGGCGTGCTCGATGCATTTGCGGCACTCGATCCGGTCACGCGCGCAAAGCTGCGGCCGCGCATCGAACATGCGCAGGTGGTGGCGCTGGCGGACATACCACGCTTTGCCGAGCTCGGGGTGATCGCCTCGATGCAGCCGACGCACGCGACCAGTGACATGCCGTGGGCGGAAAAGCGCATCGGCGCCGAACGACTGCGGGGAGCTTACGCGTGGCGACGGTTTGTCGACGCCGGTGCACGGCTCGCGCTCGGCTCGGATTTTCCGGTGGAGAGTGTTGCTCCGCTGCTTGGCATCTATGCCGCCGTAAGCCGCCAGGATGCCCAGGGGTCGCCCGACGGCGGCTGGCTGCCGGACCAGCGCCTGACCATCGACGAAGCCCTCGAAGGCTTCACCCGCGGAGCCGCTTACGCGGGATTCGCCGAAAACGACGTCGGAACGCTGGAACCAGGCAAGCAAGCCGACTTCGTCGTACTCTCGATCGACCCCCACACCGTCCGCGGCCGCGCCCTACTCGCGATCAAGGTACGCTCGACCTGGGTGGGGGGGAAGAAGGTATTTTGAAAGAACGGTTGTTGGTTCCTGGTTGCCGGTTTTGGTTGAAGGCGAGGCCGGTTCTGCTCCCCTCTCCCCAAGAGCATGGGAGAGGGGAGCAAATCACCAACACCATCAACCAGCACCGCTCCTCAGACGTAGTCCAGCCACCCGTGCTGATCTTCCACCGAGCCATCGAAGAGCCCGAAGAACTGCTGCTGGATGGCGCGGGTGGTGGGGCCGGGGTCGCCGCGGCCGATGGTCTTGCGGTCGACGCTGCGAATCGGCGTGATCTCGGCGGCGGTGCCGGTCATGAACACTTCGTCGGCGAGGTAGATCATTTCGCGCGGGAGGTTTTCCTCGCGGATGGTGTAGCCGAGTTCCTGGGCAATCGTGATCGCCGTGTGGCGGGTGATGCCGTGCAGGATGGAGGCGGCCATCGGCGGCGTGTAGATGGTCTTGCCGTAGACCAGGAAGATGTTCTCGCCAGCGCCTTCGGCCAGATAGCCATCGACGGTCAGCGCGATACCTTCCTGGAAGCCCAGGCGCTTGGCTTCGCGTGAGACCAGGATGCTGGACAGGTAGTTGCCGCCGGCCTTGGCGCACGCGGGAATCGTGCCCGGCGCAACGCGGCGCCAGCTCGAGATGCAGGCGTCGATGCCATCGGTGACCGCCTGCGCGCCGAGATACGGGCCCCATACCCACGCCGCGATCATGGTTTCGGTCGGGTTGTCGGCACCGAGCCCAAAACCGCCGGTCCCGCGCCATGCGAGCGGGCGCAGATAGGCGCCGGTCAGCTTGTTGACGCGGATCACTTCCTTGCCGGCCTCCATCAAGGTCGCCAGGTCGTGCTGGATTTCCAGGTCGTAAATGCTCGCGGAGGCATACAGGCGCTTCATGTGATCCGTGTAGCGGAAGATCGCCGGGCCCTTCGGCGTCTGATAGCTGCGGATTCCCTCGAAGACCGAGGAGCCGTAATGCAGCGCGTGCGCCATCACGTGCACGGTGGCGTCGCGCCACGGAATCATTTTGCCGTTGAACCAGATGAATTCGGGCAGGTTTTGGCTCATGCGGGTTTCCTCAGGTTAAAGAATCCCACTATAGCAGGGTGCCCCCAGATGCCCTTTTTGGGTTGGTTCTGACGCCCCCCGTCACTCCCCGGCGCCGAAGCCTCACCGGCGAAAAAATGGCAGCTGCAATTGCAATTGCGCTTGCAAACATATCGCCCGTTGGGAATATCATCTGCCCGTCCGAAACGGGTTGAACCCGCTGCGAGCCCATCAGCTCGAGCGAACGGTTGGGGGCAACTGAATCCCGCGCCAGGACCCTGCTCTTTCGCCGGCCGATTCTGGCTGTCGCACGGGTGGGGGCTTACGGAAAGTCTGGTGTCCAGCCCGACCTTCCGGCCGATCAACCGGCTCGTGTGGATGATTTGCTGTCGCCTATGGCTACTGCTCTCCGCACGCCGACCAGATTGCCGATGCATGGGGCGGACGATGAAAAGCAAGTATTTCAACGAGTGGCGGCACATTTTGCCCGGCGCTCGTGCGTTCGCATGCCTGTCCGCATCAACCGCACAAACCAGTCTCGCGCGTCCGGACTCCCGGCCAGCGTGTTCCTGGAAAACCACACATGCGTGCCAGATCGCCCTCTTCAACGGGAGCGAGTACAGGTACGTGCGTTATGCTGGCGTAAAGAACTGTTCCCTGGTCGGCCGTAAGCCAGTGCCGAGCCAGCGATCTGCGATTTGCTATGTGCGGGATCTTGCATCACCGATTGCGGGGCGCCGCGGGGAGCTTCAGCCATGAGTATCAGTTCCAGAAGCCTGTCGTTTCTCCTCGCGGGTGCCGGCCTGCTGGCTCTGCTGCCCGGGCCAGCCAGTGCGCAGACGGTCAATCTCGATGCCTTCGACCTGCCGCCCGGAAAGACCGTGACGGTCGAGTTCCAGGTCACTGTCGACAGCCCGATGCCCCCCGGCGACAGCTCCGTCCAGAATCAGGGCTCCGTCACCGGCAGCAATATCGCCGGACTCCTGACCAACGACCCCGATACCGTTGCCGCCGATGATCCGACGGTCACCACGATTCTGCTGCTCGCCGACCTGTCGATCACCAAGACCGATGGCGCGACGACTGAAGTGCCCGGAACGCCGGTGACCTACACCATCGTGGCCGGCAATGCCGGACCGGCGACCATCAATGACGGCGTGGTGACCGATACGTTCCCGGCGACTCTCACCGGCTGCGGCTGGACGGCGTCCGTGACCGCCGGAACCGCCAGCGGTTTCGACGCCAGCGGGACCGGAAACATCAATGACACCGGCATCACCATGGCCTCCGGCGGGGCGATCACCTACGTGGTCACCTGCAATATTGCGGCCAACGCAACCGGCTCACTGGTGAATACGGCGAGCATTGCGTCAGCAGGCACATCCGACCCGACACCGGCCAACAACAGCGCGACCGATTCCGACACGCTGGTGCCATCGACGGATGTCGTCATCACCAAGACTGACGGCGCAACCGACGAAGTCCCTGGCACATCGGTCACCTACACCATCGTTGCCAGCAACATCGGCCCGAGCACGGCTACGGGCGTCAGCGTGGCCGATACCTTCCCGGGCATCCTGAGTGGCTGTTCGACCACCAGCGTCGCCGCCGGCGGCGCTACCGGCAACGATGCGGGACCGACCGCCGGGAATCTCAACGACATTGGAATTACGCTTCCGCCAGCAGCGGCGGTCACGTACACCGCGACCTGCCTGATCAGCGCGGCTGCCACGGGCTCGCTTGCCAATACGGCAACCATCAGCGCGGCAACGACCGATCCGGTTCCTGGCAACAACTCGGCGACCGATACCGACACGCTGACACCGAGCGCCGACCTTGCGATCACCAAGACCGACGGGGCCGCAACTGAAGTACCGGGCAGCGCCGTGACTTACACCATCGTTGCCAGCAATGCCGCGGGCCCGAGCGTTGCCACCGGGGTCAGCGTGGCTGATTCCTTCCCGGGCATCCTCAGCGGCTGTTCGACCACCAGCGTCGCCGCCGGTGGCGCTACCGGCAACGACGCCGGTCCGGTCGCGGGCAATCTCAACGACATCGGCATCACGCTGCCGACCGGCAGTTCGGTGACCTACACCGCGACCTGCAACATCGACGCGGCCGCGACCGGGTCGCTGGCGAACACGGCAACGGTGAGCTCGGGCGTCGCCGATCCCACGCCGGGCAACAACTCGGCCACGGATACCGATACCCTGACGGTAGCCAACGATGTCGCGGTCACCAAGACCGATGGCAGCGCGACCGAGGTTCCGGGCACGCCTGTCACCTATACGATGGTGGTCAGCAATCCGACCGGCCCATCGTCTGCGACCGCGGTGACTTTCACCGACAACTTCCCAGCCGCACTCACCGCCTGTTCGACCACCAGCGTTGCCGCCGGCGGCGCGACGGGCAACGACGCCGGCCCGATCCTGGGCAACATCAGTGACACTGGCATCACCGTGCCGACCGGCGGCACCGTGACCTATACCGCCGCCTGCACGGTCGCAGCCGCTGCGACCGGCACGCTGGCCAACACCGCGTCCGTCACCATCGGTGGCGGTGGCGACGGCAATGCGGCCAACAACACGGCCACCGACACCGATACCCTGGTGCCGGCCGCCGACTTGGCGATCACCAAGACCAATGGGGTCTCGTCGGTCTCCCCCGGCAGCGTGGTCAACTACACGATCCAGGTCAGCAACTCGGGCCCGAGCACGGCGACTGGAATCACCGTAGCCGACACCTTCCCGGCCACGTTGAGCGGTTGCACCTGGACCACGACGACGACCGGCACCGTCAGCGGCCATGACGCGAGCGGCACCGGCAACATCAACGATTCCGGCATCACCATGGCGCCAGCCGCCACGTTGACCTACACCACGGCCAACTGCCTGCTGTCCGCCGGCGCCACCGGCAGTCTCAGCAACACCGCGAGCGTCACGGCGACGACCGCCGACCCGAATTCGGGCGACAACAGCGCCACCGATACCGACACCATTCTGCCCTTCGATTACGGCGACGCGCCGAACCTGGCGCAGTCGGGCTTTGCCAACAGCTATCCAACCCTCGGAGCCGACGATGGTGCCCGCCACGTCGCCACGGGTCCCACCCTCGGCACTGCGCGTGACATCGAAGGCAATGGCCAGCCGAGCCTGGGCGCGACCGCCGACGACACCACCGGCGTTCCGGATGACGAGGACGGCGTCAGCTTCAGCGCGACGGTCGCATGCCAGGCGGGGACGGCAACCGTCAGCGCATCGGCGCCGGCACGCTTGAATGCCTGGCTCGACTGGAACCGCGATGGCGATTGGGCCGATGTCGGCGAACAGATGGCGACCGACCAGTTGCTCGCTGCCGGCAACAACACGGTCAACTTCACAGTGCCCTGCACGGCCTCGCTCGGGACCAGTTATGCGCGCTTCCGCCTGAGCACGGCGACCGGCTTGAGCTTCATTGGCCAGTCCAGCGATGGCGAGGTCGAGGACCACAGCGTGTCTCTGACCGGCTCCAGCGACCTGGCCGTCACCAAGACCGATGGCTTGACCTCGGCAGTTCCGGGCCAGACCCCCGTCGTGTACACGATCGTCGCCAGCAATGCCGGCCCCAGCCCGGCCTCCGGCGTCAGCCTGACCGACACCTTCCCGGGCGTCTTGAGCTGCGGCTGGACCAGTGCGAATGCAGGTGGTGCCAGCGGCAATACAAACAACCCGAGTGCGGCCGCGCTCAACGAGACCTTGAGCCTGCCGGTCGGCAGCACGGTGACCTACACGGTCAATTGCACGATCAACCCGGCCGCGACTGGCACGCTCAGCAATACCGTCGTGATCGCCAGCACCCAGCCGCAGAACACCGACCCGGTGGCTGGTAACAACTCGGCGACGGACAACACCACGCTGACGCCGCAGGTGAATCTTGGCGTCACCAAGACCGACGGCGCGACCAGCGCGATCCCCGGCACGCCGGTGACCTACACGATCGTCGTCAGCAATGCCGGTCCGTCGACCGATCCGAACGCGACCCTGGCAGATACCTTTGCCGGCGTCCTGTCGGGCTGCAGCACCACCAGCGTCGCCGCCGGTGGCGCCAGCGGCAATGATCTCGGTCCGGTCGCGGGCAACCTCAACGACACCGGTCTCATGCTGCCGCCGGGCGGCAGCGTGACCTACACCGCGACCTGCAATATCGCGGCCAGTGCGACCGGAACGCTGGTCAACACCGCCACGGCAACCGCCTCGGTCACCGACAGCAACGGCAGCAACAACAGCGCGACCGACAGCGACACCCTGGTGCCGACGGCGGACCTGGCCATTACCAAGACCGATGGCGCCACCAGCGAGATCCCCGGCACACCGGTGACCTACACCATCGTCGCCAGCAACGCCGCGGGTCCGAGCGTCGCCACCAGCGTCAGCGTTGCCGATAACTTCCCGGCGATGCTTACTGCGTGTTCGACCACCAGCGTCGCCGCCGGTGGCGCCACCGGCAATGATGCCGGCCCGGTTGCCGGAGCGTTCACCGATGCGGGAATCACCCTGCCGGTCGGCGCGTCAGTGACTTACACAGCCAGTTGCACGGTGGCTTCGACCGCGATAGGCTCGCTCGCCAACACGGCCACAGTGACCACCGGGATCACTGATCCGAACGCGACCAACAACAGCGCGACCGACACCAACACGCTCACGGTGACCACGGACGTCTCGGTCACGAAGACCGATGGAACGACCACCGAGGTTCCGGGTACGCCAGTCAGCTACACGATCGTGGTCGCCAACAGCGGACCGTCGACCGCGACTGCGGTGACCCTGGCCGACACTTTCGCGGCGACCTTGAGCGCCTGCTCCACCACCAGTGTTGCCGCGGGCGGAGCCACTGGCAATGACCCCGGACCGGTCCTCGGCAATCTCAGCGACACCGGCCTCATGCTGCCTGCCGGAAGCGCGGTCACCTACACCGCGACCTGCAATATCGACCCGGCCGCCACTGGCAGCCTGGTCAATACGGCCTCGGTTTCCGGTGCAACCGGCGACACCAATTCGGGCAATGATTCAGCCACCGATACCGACACGCTGGTGCCGGCGGCCGACCTCGCCATCACCAAGACCGATGGCGCGGCTTCCGTCTCCCCCGGCGCCACCGTCAACTACACGATCGTGGTCAGCAACGCCGGCCCGAGCCGTTCGACCGGCATCACCGTGGCCGATACCTTCCCGGCCACGCTGACCGGCTGCACCTGGACCACCGCCACCACCGGTTCGGTTTCCGGGCACGACGCGTCCGGCACGGGCAACATCAACGATTCCGGCATCAGCATGGGGCCGGCAGCAACCCTGACCTACGCCACCGCCAACTGCGTGCTGGATGGTGCGGCGTCGGGGACGCTGGCCAATACCGCAACGGTGAATGCCGCCACCGCCGACCCGAACCCGGCCGACAACAGCGCCACCGATACCAACACCATCCTGCCGCTGGACTACGGCGATGCACCGAGTGCGGCACAGTCGGGCTTTGCTGGCAGTTATCCGGTCCTGCAGGCGGACAATGGCGCGCGCCATGTCGCCACCGGTCTCACCCTGGGCGCAGCGCGCGATATCGAAGCCAATGGCCAGCCGAGCCTCGGTGCCACCGGCGACGACACCACCGGCGCCCCGGATGACGAGGACGGCGTCAGCTTCGCCACGCTCACCGCCTGCCAGGGGGGCAGCGCGACCGTGGCTGCTTCCGCACCGGGCCGCCTCAACGGCTGGATCGACTGGAACCGGGATGGCGATTGGGCCGATGCCGGCGAACAGGTCGCGACCGATCAGCTGCTCGCCGCGGGCAGCAACACCGTCAACTTCACCGTGCCCTGCAGCGTCGCGCTCGGCACCAGCTATGCACGCTTCCGCCTGGCAACGCAGACCGGCCTCGGCTTCATCGGCCAGGCGGCCGATGGCGAGATCGAAGACCACAGCGTGACCCTGACTGCCTCGGGCAACCTGGGCGTGACCAAGACCGACGGCCTTAGCACCGCGGTCCCGGGCCAGACCACGGTCGTCTACACGATCGTCGCCAGTAATGCCGGGCCCAGCCCGCTCGCCGGTGTCAGCCTGACCGACACCTTCCCGGGCGTGCTCACCTGTGGCTGGACCAGCGCCGCCGCCGGTGGCGCCACTGGCAACACCAGCAACCCTGGCGCGGCTGCCCTCAATGAGCTGTTGAGCCTGCCGGTCGGTGCTTCGGTGACCTACACGGTGAGCTGCACGATCAACCCGGCCGCCACCGGCACGCTCTCGAACACGGCGACCATCGCGACCACCTTGGCGAACACCTCCGATCCGACGCCGGGCAACAACACCGCCACTGACAACACCACGCTGACTCCGCAGGCTAACTTGAGCGTCAGCAAGACCGATGGCGCGACCACCGAAGTGCCCGGTACGCCGGTCACCTACACCATCGTGGTTGCCAATGCTGGCCCCTCGGTCGAGCCGAGCGCGACCCTGATGGACAGCTTTGCCGCGAGCCTGAGCGGCTGCTCGACCACCAGCGTCGCTGCCGGCGGTGCCAGCGGCAACGATGTCGGACCGGTCGCTGGCAATCTCAATGACACCGGAATTGGCCTGCCGGTCGGTGCCAGCGTGACCTACACGGCAACCTGCAACATCGCAGCCGGGGCGACCGGGACGCTGGTGAATACCGCGACCGCCAGCGGTTCAGTGGTCGACCCGTCGCCGGGCAACAACTCGGCGACGGACACCGACACGCTGACCCCGCAGGCGGATCTCTCCATCACCAAGACCGATGGCGCCACCAGCGAGGTCCCGGGGACCTCGGTGACCTACACCATCGTGGTTGGCAACGCCGGTCCGAGCGTCGAACCAAGCGCGACAGTCGCCGATGTGTTTGCGGCGAGCCTGAGTGCCTGCTCGACCACCAGTGTCGCGGCTGGCGGGGCGAGCGGGAACGACCCGGGGCCGATTGCCGGCAACCTCAACGACAGCGCGATCAGCCTGCCGGTGGGCAGTTCGGTGACCTATACGGCCACCTGCACGATCGCCGCTGGCGCGACCGGCACGCTCGTGAACACTGCTGGCGTGGGTTCGTCGGTAACCGATCCGAACGCGGCCAACAACTCGGCGACCGACAGCGATACGCTGACGCCGCAGGGCACGCTCACGATCACCAAGACGGACGGCGTAACCCAGGCAACCTCGGGTGGCACGCTCACGTACACGATCTTCGTGAGCAACGGCGGCCCGTCGACCGATCCCGCGGTGCTGGTGACCGATAACTTCCCGGCCGGATTGTCCTGCGGCTGGACCAGTGCAGTGCTGGGTGGTGCTACCGGCAACAGCAACAATGCCGGACCGGCCAACTTGAATGACACGCTCAGCCTGCCGCCTGGCGCCTCGGTCACCTACACGGCGACCTGCGCGATCGCGTCGTCAGCGACGGGAACCTTGAGCAACACGGCCACGGCGACCACCTCGATCGGCGGCAGCAGTGTCAGCGCGACCGACAACAACACCGTGCTGGTGCAGTCGGCTGACCTGACCATCGTCAAGGGCGCCGATCCGCTCGAAGCGTTCCCGTCGATGCCACTCACCTACACCATCGTCGTCAACAACATCGGTCCCTCCGACGCGCAGAACGTGGTCGTCACCGACAACCTGCCGCCCGACGTGACCTTCGTGTCGTCCAGCGGCTGCAACGAGAGCCCGGGCGGCGGCGCGCCGACCTGCACGATCGGCACGCTCGCGGCGGGTTCCACCCGGACGGTGGTCTACAACACGATGGTGGTCGCCGATCCATCCGGTTCGTGGACCAACACCGCGACGGTCGTCTCGACGACGCCGGATCCGACCACGCCGAACAGCTCGACCGTGACCGTGGTCAGCGACATCATTCCGCCGACCGTATTGGCGCTGCTCGACAGCAACAACGTCGCTATCAGTGCCTGCAGCAGCCTGCGGCGCCCGGTCTCGACCCTGGCGGTGCGCTTCGACGAGGAGATGGAAGCCTCGGTCAACGGCCTGGGTCCGGACGATGCCAACAACCCGGCGAACTACCTGCTGGTGACGACCGGACCGGATCGCGACTTTGCGACCACCGGCTGCCAGGGCGGCGTAGCCGGAGATGACGTCCGCATCGTCATCAACTCGGTCAACTACAGCATCGACTCGCCGGTTGCCCCGCAATCCACCGCGGTACTCAACCTCAATGGTGGCGCCAGGTTGTCGAATGGCCTGTACCGCCTCTACGCCTGCGGCACGACGACGCTGACTGACACCGTCGGCAATCCGCTCGATGGCAACGCGGATGGCACCGGTGGCGACGACTTCATGCGCAACTTCCGGGTCGACACTGGCAACCTGTTCGACAACGGCCACTTCGACTGCAGCGCGAATGGATGGACGCCGACCGGCGCGGGCATCGCCTTCGATCCCGCCAGCGACGCCGATGCATCACCGCGTTCGGGCTCCGAGGGATTCACGACCACCAACAATCCAAGTCAACGGATTCGTCAGTGCGTCGTCTTCGGGCAGCTGGGCGAGGCGGCGCCGTACCTGTTCACCGGCCGTGCGCGCATGCAGGGCATCACGCCGAACGCCTTCATCGGCGCCAGCCCGGAATGCACCTTCTACGGCAGCGGCGACTGCACCGGAACCTCGCTGGGCACGCAATCCCAAAGCGGCGTGGTCCTCAGCCATACCGGCGGTCTCTGGATCAACCTGACCTTCGGAGTCGATCCGCCGGCCGCGGCACTGTCCGCCAATTGCGGCGTCACCCTCGACAACCCGCTGCAGAATTCGGCGGTAATCGGGCTCGACCAGCTACGCCTGCAAGGCATCAGCGATCTCTTCCGCGACGGCTTCGAGGGACCGTGATGAGCTTGGGCATCGCGGGATGGCCGCGCTTGTGGGTCCGGACCATGTCCAGACGCCTTTGCGCGGCAGGCAAGCAGCCAGAAGCGTTCGGACCCGGTCCGAACCCACAGGAAGACGAGGCGCCAGTACGAATGTCCGGACCAATAAAAACTGCCAATGGAATGCACCATGACCACTAGAACACTGGGAATCTCGGCGCTGGTCGCGGCGGCCGCCCTCTACAGCGCCGCAGCATCCGCCCAGGCCATCGAGGCGCGCCACGCACTGCGTTCCGGCGGGCCGACGCCAGCGCAACCGGCATTGCCGTCGGGAGCGGCCTTCCCATTCCAACTGGTGCTCGACGACAACAGCTTCGAAGCCACCGTCGGCGTCGCCGGTACCGCTGCGCGGCAGTTCCTCTGGTTCAACCGTTTCGCCGCACCGAATGCGATTCTGCTCGACGAGATCTGGGTGCTGTTCCCGGACGGCCAGGCGATCCCGGTCGGCGGCGCCATCGACCTCGTGGTCTACAGCGACAACGATGCCAATCCCGCCAACGGCGCAACCTTGCTCGCCACCATTCCGAGCACCGTGCAGGTCGCCGATGGCAGCACCTTCTCGGTCTACAACCTGGCCACGCCGATCGCCGTTCCGGCCGGCAGCGATGTGCTGGTCGGCGTGATTAATCGGTTCGTGCAGTCCGGCGTCACCGCGCCCACCTTCCCGGCGGCCATCGATACCTCCGCCAGCCGGGGTCGTTCGTGGATCGCCATCTGGTCGGGCGATCCGCCGGCCAGCCCCGCCCTGCCGAGCAACGGCACCACCCAGGTGATCGATACGCTGATCCCGGCGGTTGCGGGCAACTGGATGATCCGGGCGTTTGGCGTGTTTCCACCGGCGATTTCAGCCCCGAGCTTGAACCAGTTCGGAATTGGATTGATGACCGCGTTGTTTTTGTTGCTGGGTTCCCTGGCCGTGGGTCGATCGCGCCAGCCGTAATGGTGGGTCTGCGCGGTGCGCGGACGCTGTTGATGTTCAAAGGCGCGGAAAGCGTGCCTGTGATCGAACAAAGTTTGTAGGTCGTGTCGGCGGGCCCTATTGCCGGGCTCGCAAGCTGCCGAAGGCCGAAGTGCCCGCTGCAGCATCCTGTCAGTGTCCTCGAAAGCCGTATGAGGTGAATCGATGAAAACGTCCAGCGCCAACCCAGTTTCCGGCGCCTTCGCGAGGCAAGTCCGGCGCGCGGCATGGTCCGCATTTGCGCTCGCTGCCACGCTCCTGGCGGCGCCAGCCGGCGCCGTCACTATCGATTCGTTCACCACCAACCAGGCCAACGTGGTGACGCCGGGCGCGCCTACGGTGGTCACCGGTGGAGCCGACATCATCGGCACGCAACGCGCCATTGCCAGCAATCTGCTGGCCGGTGCCGGGCCGGTCACGACCGGGGTCACGGGCGGCGCGCTCAACTTCAGCGTGACGGCCACCACCCCCGATAGTCGCGGCGAAGGCGTTCTTACCTGGGACGGCGACACGACGGCCGGAAACTTCAACACGACTGGCCTCGCCGCGCAGAACTTGCGCGCCGGCAGCCACAGCGCGCTACGCATCCGGGTCAACAGTGCTACCGCCGGGACCGAACTGGTTTTCGAGGTCTACAGCGGCGCCGGCAGTGCCTCGCGAGGCGCCTTGCGACTGCCCACCGTTGCCGTCGCGACTGATTTTTTCCTGAGCTACACCCATGATTTCGTGCCCTTCCTCGGGACCGGCGCCAATTTCACCGCTGTGACCGCGATGCAGATGCGCGTACGTGGAACCGAGGTTACCGTCGCCGTGGATATCGTCGACACGATCGGCCCCTCGGTGACCGCGACCAAGCGCGACCTCGATCTGGCCAACTCGCCGATCGTCGCGCCGGTCCTGGAGGGCAGCACCTTCAAGTACCGGGTCCAGATCGGCAACACGGCCGGCCAGGCCGAGGGCGTCGACCTCACCGACACCGTCGATGCCAACACCACGCTCAACGCGGCAACTGTGCTCGCCACCCCGGTCGCGCTCAACGACACCATCCTTTCGCTCGGCAATGTCGACCGCACCAGCGCGGCGCCGGGCGTGCTCGCCAACGATGTCGATCCCGATTCCAATGGCGCCGCCCCCGAGCTGGTGGTGGCCGCCGCATCGACCGGCGCCCAGGCAACCGCCCTTGGCGGCAGCATCAACCTCGCTGCGAACGGATCGTTTACCTATGCGCCGCCAGTCGGCGTCGGCAATGCCGTCGACACCTTCACCTATACGCTGCAGGACAACGACGGCCAGACCGATACCGCACAGATCCGCTTCATTCTCGGCCCCCGCATCTGGTTCGTTGACGACGCTCACCCTGGGACCAATGTCGGCACCAGCGCCAATCCCTTCGTCGGCTTCACTGCCACCAACGTAAACGGTGCCGGTGGGAATGGCGATCAGGACTCTTCGGGCGACATCATTTTCCTGTATTCCGGCACCTACTCGGGCAACGGAATCGTCCTCGAGGCCGGGCAAACACTGTGGGGCCAAGCCGACGCGCTGGTGGTCGATGGCATCAGCGTAGTCGGTGCGGGCATCCACCCGCTCATCACCAGTGCGGCCAGCGGCGTTACCCTGGCCACTGATAACACCCTGCGTGGCTTCAACGTCGGCGATACCGGCGCCGGCGGCGCGGATATCAACGGCACCACGTTCGGCACGCTCACCGTGTCAAACATGACCCTCAATGGAACTGGCCGCGCTTTGAATCTGGTCACGGGAACGCTCAATGGGACGTTCAGTGACCTAGATGCGGACTCCGGCAGCAACCAGGGCATTCTCTTGAATGCGGTGGGTGGTACCTGGGGCGTAAGCAGCCCGGTCAACATCGGCAATGTCACCGCGGTAGGCGTCAACATTACCAATACGCCCGCCGGCGCGAGCATGACCTTCTCTAGCGGCCTGGTGGTCAACAAGACCTCCTCTGGCACGGGTGTGTTCCTGCAAACCAACAACGCCGCCGCGACCATTAACCTGGGTGTGGTCAACATCACCACCGGGTCCGGAACCGGCTTGTCCGTAGCCACGTCGTCAATCAGGATCTTGGGGACGACGAGCACCATCAATGCCACCGGCGGCCCTGCGATCCTCGCGTCGACCTCCACGTTCGTGTCTGGCGCAGCTTTTGCGACGGTGAGTTCGACCAACAGCAGTTCGGCCGGCGTTGACCTCAACACCGTAACCGGCGCCCTGACCATCAGCGGCGGCGCGGTTTCCGGCGCAACCGCGGTTGGGTTCGATGTGAATGCGGGCTTGGACAATATTTCGTATGCGGGAACCGTCACGAGTACTACTAACCGATCCGTCGAAGTGACCAACCGCACCGGCGGAACAGTGACCTTCTCCGGCGCGGTCAGCGACACCGGCACGGGTATCAACCTGACCGGCAATTCCACTGGCGCGATCGTGTTCAACGGCGGCTTGGTTGCCTCCACCGCGACGAATACGGCATTCAACGCCACCGGCGGCGGCACCATCAGCGTTTGCGACGAAGCCGGATGCAACTCTGGCGCGACCGGAACACTCGTCAATACGCTAACCACGACGACCGGCGCCGCGGTCAACGTCTCCGCCACCACCATCAGCGCCGCCGGGCTCGAGTTCCGCAGCATCAACTCAGCGACGGCATCGGCCAACCAGGTGATCACGCTGACCGACACCGGCGCGGGCCCCTTCTTCGTGAGGGGCACGGGTTCGGCCGGCAGCGGCGGCACCATCGACAACAAGACGCAGGACGCGATTCGGCTCAGCAATACCGATGGCCTGGTGACGCTGAATTTCATGATCATCGAGGACATCGGTGACATGGCCGGCGTGTCCAACACGCGCAGCGGCCACGACGCGATCCAGGGCTTGAACGTGGATGGCGGCTTGTCCCTCACCAGCACCACCATCCGACGCATCAGCGACCAGGCCATTTACGGCGCGGTTTTTGGCAGCCCCGACACGGCGACGTCCTGGACTGGCCTCACGCTTGCCAACGTCACTATCGAGGATACCAACCGTTTCCACGTCGCCGGTGTGGGTGACGCGAACAACGAAGGTACGATCAGGATCCTGGGCCTGCGCGGGACGGTGTCGATCACAAACAGCGTTTTCGCGCGCGGCGCCGAGTTCCTGGATATCTTCACGACTGCCGGCACGCTGACGATGACCGTGACGGGCAGCAGCTTCGCCAATGCCTACAAGGAATTCACTTCCGGCACCCTCGCCTCGGTCGGCGGCCACTGTATTGATGTCACCGTTCAGGGCGCCGGGGCTGCCAACGTCACTATCGGCAATCGCGCCGCGCCGAGCACCAGTAACACTTTCCTGAACTGCCGGATTGCATCGCTGCGATTCGTGAACGACACCGGCAGCACCGGCAACAGCGACTTCATCGTTGCCCGCAACACGTTCACGGTGAACGACGGCAGCAGTGGCATCGGCGGCGACTTCGACTTCCCGATGGGTGGGGTCCTGGTGTGGAACCTCGGCAATGGCCCTGGTGGCAGCGTGGTCGATACCATCGTTGAGAACAACACCTTTACCGATGTGACCAATGCCTCGGGCGGCGTGGGTCAATTGTCCCTGATCGCCGAAGGTGGGTTGCTGCAGGGCCTGATCCAGAGCAATAGCTTCGTGCGTCCGGGCAATGCGCCCTGGTGGATCCAGTCGCGTAATACGGTCAACTCAAATGCGCGCCTGCAATTCAGCACTAACACCATTACCGGTGGCCCGTCGCTGTGCACGACTGACCCCTCGTGCGCGGGCGGCTATACCACCCCCGGCTTGCGGACATTGTTCGACGCCAACAATGGCGCGACGCTTGACGCGACCCTTGCCAGCAACACCTTCCCCAGCCACGACACCGGCTTTGATCCGGGCGAAACGGTCGAATTCCGAGGTTTGGCGCCGAGCGGCGGAAGCGTCTGCGTCAACATGACCAATAACCTTGCGGATGACGGTTATTCCCTCGAGCCGGCGGCAGGCAGCATGCGCACGGTCGGTAGTGGGGCCTGTCCCGTGGGAGCTCCTTCAGCGGCCTGTCAAAACGTGCTTGGCAATCGTGGCAACCGTGGCGGCGCCAACAACATCAATACCAACCCACCCTTCGTGCGGGTGTTCAACGCTGCGGTTGCAGTGTCGACCACCAATTGCTCGGTGCCCAATGGCGGGCCTTTCTAGAAGTGGTGCGCGGCCACTTTTGCCTGTTAACAATAGCTGGCGAATCTGATCGCAACTTTGGAGACCTCGGCAGCCCCAAGTTCCAAGTTTTAGCTATCGAATTAGGGTAGATTGACTGGCGTTTCACGGAATACTCACTGGCTTCTCAGCCAGTGAGAGACGATCAGGAGAGCAAAATGGCTGAGCCGTTCTTGAGCGAAATCCGGATTTTCTCCTTTGTATTTGCGCCGCGTGCCTGGGCCCTTTGCAATGGACAGCTATTGCCCATCAACCAGAATCAGGCACTGTTCTCTCTGCTCGGCACGACCTTTGGCGGCGATGGACGGGTCAATTTCGCATTGCCCGATCTGCGCTCGCGTGTACCCATTCATGTGGGCTCGGGACATACGCTCGGTGAGCGCGGCGGCGAGCAGGCGCATACATTAAGCATTGCCGAGTTGCCCACCCATGCCCATCTCGGCAGGGTCAACACCGGCAACGCAGCAACTCCCGATCCGTCTGGCGCTTTCCTGGCTTCCGCGCCATCGGCACTTGGCACGCCTTATGGGACCAGTTCGCCGCTCGCAGCCATGGCGCCGCAGACCATAGGCAATACCGGCGGCTCCCAGGCGCATCTCAACATGCAGCCCTTCCTGACCTTGAGCTTCTGCATTGCGCTGCAGGGCATATTCCCTTCCCCGACGTAATCCGAGGTCACGACCATGGCACAACCCTATGTTGGTGAAGTCCGGATGTTCGCCGGAAATTTCGCGCCGGCCGGCTGGATGTTTTGCTCCGGCCAACTGCTGCCCATCTCCGAAAACGAGACACTGTTCCAATTGATCGGCACCACTTACGGTGGCGATGGCCAGGAAACCTTTGCGTTACCCGACCTGCGCGGCCGTTTGCCACTACACCAGGGCAATGGCTTCATTCTCGCGGAAACCGGCGGCGCCGAAGAAATCACACTGACCGTCAATCAGATACCCGCGCATTCACATCCGTTCATCTCCGGCTCGGCGGGCTCCAGTTCGAACCCGAATGACAACCTGATGGCGACCGCGGTTGGCAACCTGTATTTCCCGCCACCCACCAGCAACCCAGGCGTCATGAATGCTCAAATGGTGTCGGGTACCGGTGGCAGTCAGCCGCATACCAATTTCCAGCCATACCTGTGCGTCTCTTTCATCATTTCCCTGTTCGGTATTTTCCCGAGCCCGACCTGAGGCTTCGCTGTAACCAAATCCCACGTGCGGGTTGCTTGACTTGGCTGTAGTAGCGCTTGACCAGCTCCATCCAGTGCCGCAGCTCTTTTGATTGGTTCAGACGTTTAATTAGAGGATTCACGCCATGGCTGATCCATTCGTTGCCGAGATCCGGATTTTCCCTTTTAATTTCGCTCCGCGCGGCTGGGCCTGGTGTGATGGGCAGTTATTGCCGCTGTCTCAGAACACCGCCTTGTTCTCGTTGCTGGGCACTACCTACGGCGGCAACGGGCAGTCCAATTTTGCATTGCCGGACCTGCAGGGTCGTTCGCCGATGATGTGGGGCCAGGGTCCAGGGCTCTCCCTTCACGATCTGGGCGAGACTGGCGGTTCCGAGACCGTTACGCTGCTGGAATCGGAGATCCCCAATCACCCTCACGCGGTCAATGTTGCCAACGAAGGCGCGACCGCCAACACGCCCGGAAATAACCTGATGGCCCGGCCGTTCGGGCGCGGCAACAACCTCTACACCACCGCGAACACGCCGCTCGGTAACCTCAATGCCATGGCCATCGCTCCGGCAGGCGGCGATCAGCCGCACAACAACATGCAGCCGTACCTGACTTTCTATTTCTGTATCGCTCTGCAGGGCGTCTTCCCGCCGCGTGGATGATCGTGCTCGCTGACCGATTTCCAAAAAGCCAGCTCCCCGAAGGCTCCAGTGGCGACTGGAGCATTCGCCGGGTGGTGCTTCCCGCGCATGTCGTCGAAGTGCAGGACGACCGTCCCGATTGCTTCCGCTATCGCCCTGGCGAGTACACGGAATTGCGTTGCGGCGGCATCACTTTCATGACCGATCTCTACGACGAGTGGTGGACGCAGCGCAGCGCCATCGAACGCGCGCGTGCTGTCGGAGGAAGCGTGCTGGTGACCGGCCTCGGCCTTGGCATCGTGATCAAGGAAATGCTGGCGCCGGGCGGGCCGAGTGCCCCGATCGAGCGCATTGTCGTCCTGGAGCGGTCTGCCGATGTGATCAGGCTTGCCGCCCCTTCCCTGTTGGCCGAACTGGGCCCTCTCCTGAGCGTGATCGAGGCGGACGCCTTTACTTGGGCAGCGGCGCCCGGCGAGCGTTTCGATAGCGTGTGGCACGACATCTGGCCCGACCCCATGGCGCCTGAAGTCGACGCAGAAATGGCGGCGCTGCGTGCGCATCACGCGGCATGGTCTGACTGGCAGGGCTTTTGGCCGGAAGACTACCGAGGCGCGTTCAAAGCCTGAGCCTGTTCGACCGTTTGGCGATCAGCGGTTGACGCTGGGCGCCCATTCCCGAGGGATGGGCAGCAGGCCACTTGCAAGCTCATGCAGTTGCGCACATTGTCCAGAAAGGTTGCTGCTTCGCGGTTTTCATTGACCGCGGAGGATTGGCGTAGCAATCTTCACACTGAAGTTGAGCTGGGCGCCCTTCCGAGCGCCTTGCACGGGGGCAACATGAATCGTAGACAGGTATTGGTTGCGGGCGGGCTTGCCGCAGTATCGGCAATGGCTGGGGCGAAAAGCCCGGATCGAGGCCCTCCCTCTGGAACTGGCGACGGCGCATCTTTCGGCGCTGGGACGAAGGCATGCGCTTTGCTGCCCATCTTGGCTACCCGGCCTGGTGCCCCGATCATGAGCTTTCGGATCGGCAAGTTCTGGCCGAATGAGCTTGCAAGCGACATTGCGCGCATGAACTTCGATATCCAGGTGTTCGATGCCGCCAATCTGCCGCGTTGGATATACGCATGGCAGCTACAGAGAAGCGCTTCTGGGCGCGCGCTGCCGAGCAGTAGCCTGCGCATGAATTTCGAGTTCGGCACCGAGCTCGCTTTGATGGTGACGATCGCCGAACGCTCGGGCAAGACCAGCGTTTTCAACGCCGGCCTTCCCTGCAATGCGCAGATGATCTTGGCGACCGCGCGCCAGCGTACCGGATTGCCGCCACAACTGGCCGACGTGCGCTACGCCGCCGCCACGGAATCGCTGTATATGGCCGACGGCAGTCCGCGGGATTTCGAAGCGCTGCTCCTGGAAACCGGCTGAATCTTGATACGCGCGGCTGATCTGGCCAAGGCGTCGGGGGTCCCTGCGTGAGTGCCATCGAGCGGGCACTGATCGCGCCATTCCACCCGTTGCGGCAGCCAGGCCTGCGCTTGCGCGAAATCACGGATGCTGACTTTGGCTTTCTCAGCGATCTCTATGCGCAGACCCGGGCCGAGGAGCTGCAACGCGTCGATTGGCCGGACACTGCGAAGCGCGCCTTCCTGCAACACCAGTTCGAGCTGCAACATGCGTACTACCAGCAGAACTACCCTGGTGCCGATTTCCTGGTGATCGAACATGCCGGCGCGCCAGTCGGGCGCGTTTACGTGTACCGCAGTCACGGCGATATTCGCCTGATGGATATTGCCCTGGTTGCCGAGCATCGCGGGCAGGGCGTTGGCTCGGCTTTGCTCGCCGAACTGATCGAAGAATCCCAGCGCACCGGCGCCAATATCAGCCTGCACGTGGAAGCCGACAATCCGGCACAGCGGCTGTATCGGCGTTTAGGCTTTGCTTTTTGCGAGGACCGCGGCGTCTATCAATTTCTGATCCGCAAGCCCCTGGCGGCGCCGTAACCACCCTCAGTTGAGGATGAACTCGTAGGTCGCGTGACCATCCTCGAGACGTCGCGGCGACATGAACAGCCCCACTTCGGAAAACCCCGGGACCACCACGGGGAAGGTTCCCTGTGCCGGATAGCCGGTTACCGGCGCCTTGAGGGTGACGCTGAATCCGCCCCCTTCGCGGACGGCAGTCCCGCCGATGCGCTCGGCGGCAATGACCCGCGCAGAAATCCATCCGGCGCCCAGATCCATCAGCACCTCACTGCCCACCAGCGGCGTGAAGTGTTCCAGGCGCAGGGCCAGTAACGGGTCGGCGTGCATAAGAAAATCGCTTGGAGGGCAATGCGACCACCATAGCACTTGCGGCTTTGAGTGCGACATTTCACGCCTCGGCGACATTTATCTGACTCCGGTGCTTGTCCTCGAGGCGATGCGATGCTCGATGTGAATCTGGTTTCCAAGCAGCCTGTGCTGCGCGCGGTTTGCTTTGACGGCACCGACCTGTTCGCGAGCTTCGTGCCGAGCCTGGCCTCGGAAGCCGGCTATGCCGGCACGGCAATGGTAGGCAACACTGCGCAGGGCAGCGTCCGTCTGTATGACCCGACCGCCAGCTGGCTCGGGTTCACGCCGACGAGCTTTCCCTCGGGCGCCAGCCTGTCGTTCGTCCTGCAAACCTGGAAAGGCGGCGGCACCTTTCCGCCGGATCTGAGCGCGGCATTTCCCGGCACGCTCACGCCGCTCGGCCTGACCGACGCGGTGCGCTTCAGTGATGGTGCGGTGCGCGCGAGTTGGGTTGCGGTCACCGACAGCAGCAGCAATCCGCTGCTCGGCTACCAAATGTTCTTGCGCGACGTCGAAAGCAATGCAACGAACACAGTCGCATTCCCTTCCCTGAGCACGAGCCAGGGCAGCCTGGTGCTGGACCAGCCGGTCGCGGTCGGTTCGAATCTCGAATTTCGGCTGGTCGCCCTCAATCAGAATCAGGCCGGCACCTCGACGCCGCCGTGGCCGCTCATCGGTGCGCCACCCACCGATGTGCGGGTCGCGGTGGGCGTCAACGCGATCGAAGTATGGTGGACGCCTTCGACGGACCCGTCTGCGAGCACACACGCGCCCAGGCTGTACACCCCGGCAAGTGGCTGGTTCGCGTACACGCAAGGAACCAGCGACCGGCCGGGGCACGGCCAGATCCCCTTCGACCCGGCGAGCGTCGGCAACTTCATCGTCGTCGTCATTGCTGGCGCGACGGCGGCGGTGGCGGCGGCAAGCGTGCCCGTGGCGGTTCCGGCCACCCAGCCAGTCCTGGCTCGCGTCGAGGCGCTTCCGGGCGCGCTGGCAGTAAGCGTGTCCGCAAGCGCCGACGATCCCGTCGGCCAGGATATCGTCTGGCGCGTGCTCGGCCCAGGCGGCGAGCTTGCCCGTGCAGTGAGCACTGCCGCGCCGGCGGTTCTGCCGGTAGCGCCGTCAGCGGTGACTGGGCTCGCGTGGCGCAGTGTCGAAGGTCGCAACGCGGGGCTGGAACAACTGCTGGCCCTGAGCCTGGTCGCGGGGCCGACCGCCAGTATCGCCACGGATGCGATCAGCGCAGCGAGCACCTTGGAGTGGGCACCAATCGCCGGTGCCAGCGGCTATCTGATCGACCTCGGCCTTGGCGGCGCGCCGGTGACGGTGGCGGCGACCCCGACCAATTACCCGCTTCCCGCCGCAGCCCAGGCATCGAGCGCGCTCGCGGCGCGCATCAGCGCCCAATTTTCCAGCGGTTCGGTACGGATCGGCGCCTTGTCCTCTCCGGCAACGGCGGCATTGCCGGCTGCCCCGGCGCAGGTCGACGCCGACTACGACGGCATCGCGATCGCCGCGCATTGGTCGGCCGTGCCCGCGAGCGAGGGCTACTTGCTCACGGCCTATGACCCGGCCACCGCAACCGTAGGTGCGGCCATCAGCGTCGACGCGCCGCAGCTCCACACCATGCTGCCCTTGCCCGCCGGCAGCACGGGCCAGGACTGGCAACTCGTGGTGCAGAGCCAGCGCGCCGGGGTCACCGGGCTCGCCAGCGCGCCGTTGCCATTGATCAATCCCGGCTGGTATTGCGCGGCCCCGGCAGGCAGCGGCCCGGTCGCCAGCGCGGCCTTGGTGCCGCTGGCGAATGCCACGCAGGTCCAGGCTTTCGCCGATGCCAAGGGCGTTGCCCTGCGGTGGTTGTTGCCGATGCTCGGGCCTGCCGCCCTGACCGGCGACTTGCCCTCGACCGGCAGCTTCAAGCTCGACACCAATGCCGACTCGAACTTCCCCTACGTCCTTGAGATCAGTGACACCAGCACGCTGTGGAACTTCGATGGCAGCTCTCTGCGTTCCAGCCTGCGCGCAGACCTGGTGAAGCTTCTCGGGGACTTGGAAGTGTGCGGCGCAGCGCCCTGGGGCCTCGACCTGGTCCAGCGCGTGATTGCGCGCGGCGCGCCGCTCACCTTCCAGGAGACGCTGTACGTTGAGTACGGCCTGACCGGGCCGGCGAGCGAGATCGAACAAGGCTACGGCAGCTTCGACCTGCGCCCTGGGATGATCTTGCGGGCGAGCACGGCGGCCTACGTCTATCTCGAGCCCGACACGGTTGGCGATTACATCAACGGCTTTGTCGGCAGTTCCACGGTCGATTGCGAGATCTGCGTCGACAGCAGTGGCAACGCCTGGCGACCGCTGCTCGACAGCTTTGTCGGGCAGTTGATTGCGCTGGGCGCGACCTCGGTCGAAGCACCACCAGCGGGCGGCGCCGGCAACACTCAGGGCGGCGTTGCCGATGGCGCTGACCTCATGTTCCCGAAGCTCGCGCAGAACTATCTGCGTGTGATCGTTCCCGATCAGCTGCTCTCGCCGAATGGGCCCGGTTCCGCGCAGGCGAATGCGCAGTTCAGCATCGTCGGGGCCAACACGTACGCCGGCCTGCTGGCCATCACCAGTCCGCCTGCGCCGACCACCACCTACGCCTTTTTCGGCGGGCGCACCCTGCTCAAGGCGTGCATCCGCGTCTGTGTCAACGGCGTGCCGCAGGTCGTGGAGCTGGGGACCACGCTGGCCGATGTACTGAACGCAAATGGTGCCGCGCCAGCACCCGCCACGGCCTCGCTGCAAGGCGTCGAGTTGTACCGGCGCCTCGGGCCGCGCGTCGCCGATGCCAGCGCTGCGCTCGAACCCGGGGCATCTCAGCCCGTGTTCGTGGGCTGGCGTGGTCTCGCAGCCTGGGGAAGCGCGAGCGCGCTGTCGGTGCCGCTGCTCGCAGGTGACGAAGTTCGGTTCTGATCGAGCAAGACGCGCGTTCGATTTACATCCAGGAGCTGCCATGGCCAATGATGATCCGCTCTACCGCCGCGTGGGTGCAGCCAAGCGGCTGTACCGCAGCGAGGCCGACGCCGAGGCGGGATTGCCCGGGTTCTGGTCCGGCTGGCTCGCTGGCACCGAGAGCGCAAACGATCCGATCGCGCTCAGCGCCGCGTGGCTGGACGCAGCCGGGTGCCTGCTGTTCCTGCCCGAGGCGCCCGCGTCGCCAGCCGCGTTCGAGCAGGATCTGATCACGTACCTCGCCAGCTTCCCGGCGGGTTTCAAGCCGCGCTTGCTGTGGCTCTACAACCCGCATTCGCCGAGCGCGAGCTGGAGGTCGGCCGACCTCAGCATTACCGGCACGGGCGTCGATACCAAGACTGCCAAGTCGCAAAGCTTCCCGTTCGAGGATTACAGCCTGCGGGTCGGGGCCGGCACGCCGATCACGCTCGATACCTCGACTGGTGGCACGGCGTCGTTCCGGTTCGGCCACGGCATCGAATTCCTGGCCCCGCAGTCGCGCGCGACACCGAGCGCGCCCAGGCTGCCGATGGCCGGCCCTGATCTCGGCGTGCATTGCGGCGAGATCAATCTTGCCGGCACGGGTTCCAACGACACCCTGCAGGCGCTCGGCGCCATGCTCCGCTATGCGCGCCTGCAGCCCAACGGAGTCATCACCGAAAGCGTCGACCTGCCCCTGCTGAAGCAGGGCGGGACCGCCCTGGCGCTGGCAGTGGCGCTGGATCCGCTGGCACCGCTGTTTGCACTGCGCACGCGCCTGCGCTTCCTGCCCGCTGCGCAGGGGGCTGCTGGAACGCTCACGAGCGCCTGGATCACCACGCTCGGGCGAAGCATCAGCCTGACGCCGGCAACCATGCCGCCGGCCGGCCTCGACGTGGCACGATTGGTGTTCGCGGCGACGCCACGTAACCTTTCCTCGCCGCATCTCGGCAGCAAATATCACCTGGCGCCGAGCGGCGCGTTCGCGATGACGATCGAGCCGCCACCCGGCAGAGCCAAGGCCGGCCCGATGACCGCCGACGCCGATCGTCTGATGCTCGGTCTCGCCGGGACCGAGTACCTTGAAATCCCGGCCGGGCAGCCGGTGTACGCAGTGTTCATCCCGGGCCAGCCGGCCCTGCTCAAGCCCGGCGGCGATCCCGCCAACGGCCCGTTGGATGGCGCTGCAACGACCGCCTACGCGAGCTTCGTGGTCGACACGACGCGCTCCTCTGATGCTGCTGCGACGACCGGGATCGAGTGGTTCGCGCAGCCGCAGAGCGCACCGCTGTATGCCGCCGGCAGCTCGGCGACGGTCCTCGACTTCAAGCCGGTGCTCGCCGGCCACCTGCCTTCGCTGACGGCGGCGCTCACCGGCAGCGGGTTGACCTCCCTTCCCGTCGGCGCCTTCATCGGCGTCGACCCACGCATGCTCGAGCGCGCACGCACCATCGAGATTGCCGGCCTGGCACCCAAGCGACGCGCGCAGATGGGCGTCCCGGTCCAGAGTGACTTTACCGCGGACGCGCCGGTGCGTTCGGTGACCCCGCCTGGCCTCGTGGCCGACGTCAACTCGGACAGCTACCAGAGCGTGGTCGTCGCCAACCTGCCGGCGAGCGCGACGCCGGAGGTACGCTTCACCTCGGTCTCGCCAGCCTTCCAGGCAGCCCTGCAAAGCAACCAGTTGTTCTTCGTCATCGCCGACCCGGTGGCGCTCGGGACCCAGACCGCGCTCGATGTCGAGCTGTCCGGGTGGCGCTTCAAGCTCGGCCCGGCCAACTGGCGCAGCGACCCCGACACACGCACGTACCTGCTGTTCAAGTTTGCTGGACGTTCGCTCGAGGCGCTGGCCGCCGACCCATCGACCTGGGGCTGGCAGGACGCCGGCAAGACGCCGGGCGGCACACTCGCCGACACCAGCCAGGGCCTGGCACGCATCTTTGCCGCGGCGAAAGCCGCGCCGGCCGGCAGCCCGTACCGGCGCTTCTACGATGAAGTGGTCGCGTCGACGGTGTGGTCGGGTGTGCTGTTCCTCAATACCGCCATCGATGTCGGCCTGCTCGACCCACAGCTCGGCTTCATCACGGCCGGCGTCGTGCTCGACCGCTTCTACGCGCACCACGTCGGCTTCTCGCTGACGCCGTACCAACTCGAGAACAAGGTCATCAAGCTCGGGCAGACCGCCGCCTTCGCGCTGGTCGACTACCAGGACCGGCGCGACCTCACCACCACCAAGACCATCGCCTTCGACTACAAGACGCTGGCGCTCACCGCACAGTTCGCCAATGCGGCGCTGACCGGCTTCAGCGCCGAGGTGGAGCTGCTCGCCAATCGCCTATTCGGCACCGAACTCACCAAGCTGCAGCCGGAGCGCGGCAACAACCTGGTGCTCGCGGGAAGTTTCCACACCGTCGATGGCGCGCCGGCGTACGCGTTCGAGCTGGTCGGCACGAACGTGTTCGCGACCGCCAGCGGCGCTCTTGCGAGCATCGAGGTGGCGAGCGTCGCGCTGCAGACGGAAAGCGTCGACGCCGCCGCCGGCACGCAGGTGACACGCTTCACCGCCAGCGGCAACCTGACGCTGGCCGAGAACTTGGAATTCGATCTGTTTGGCTACGGCCCGGCCTTCGATGGTAGCGGCGACGGCCACCTGCGCTTCGGCAACCTTGCCGTGCGCATGTCCTCGCGTCGCGACGGCAGCGGTGAAAAGACTTTCGCCGCACAGGAGGGGGAACTGTCCTTCGACCTCGCCAACAGCGAGGCGCGACCGCAATCACTGATCGCGAAATTCCCGCTGACGCTGACCAGCTTCATCGCGGTGGCGTCTGGCGACAAGGCACCGACGCCGGACAAGCTCGGCTACGTTTCGATCGCGGCGCCAATCGATCAAGCCGTCCTCACCGCGCCCTGGTACGGCTTCAGCTACACGCTCCAGCTCGGCACATTGGGCGCCCTCGCCGGCAGCGCCGGGCTCACGATCCAGCTGTTGACTGCCTGGATGCCGGCCAGCGACGACGCGGAAGCCGGCATCTACCTCGGGCTCAGGTTCCCGGGCCTGTCCGACCTCGGCATCCAGCTGCCATTGCAGGGCGTGCTCTCGCTCGGCTTTCGCAGTTTCGAGATGCAACGCTACGACGTCAGCTCCGGGGTCTACGGCTATCTGCTGCGATTGCGTCGTCTGGCCCTGAGCTTCCTCGGCTTCAGCGTGCCGCCCGGCAATACCGACGTGGTGCTGTTCGGCAATCCGCAGACCGGTGCGGAGGGGCCACTCGGCTGGTACGCGGCCTATGCAAAGGACCTGCCGCCGAAGAAGAAGCCGCCGGCCGACAGCGCCCTCCTCGTAGACGAAGACGCAGCCACCCAGCTCGCCGATACGCTCGGCGCGCGCACCACCAATGCGCTACGCAGTGGCCCGCGCAGCGAAATCCTGCGTCTGCGGCGCCGCCGCAGCGGCCAGCACCTCGCCTGAACCGGAGCATCGACATGCCAGCGCGCATCAATTTCGAAGTGCTCAACGTCGGCCAGGGCAGCGGCAATTTCATCGAGATCTTCATGGACGAGGGCGACACCGTGCCGACGACCACGGTGCTGATCGATCTCGGCTCCGAGGGGGCCAGCACCAGCCATCACGGGCCCAGCCTCGACCGCATCGTCGCCAGCCTGAACAAGATGGCCAAGCCGGAGATCGCCTGCCTGTGCCTGTCGCACAGCGATACCGACCACATCAGCATGATCCTGCAGTTGCTGGCCGCCTTCGATCCGCCAGGCACGGTGAAGCCGACCAAGAAGATCCTGACGATCAACAAGACCTATTACGGCGGGAATTCGAGCCTCTACAGCAAGCGCAAAGGCAAGAACGTGCTGACCGAGGTCAAGCGCTACATGCCGTTCTACAAGCCCTGTTCGGTCACCAGCAACACGTCCACCTATGTCGACAACATTCCGCTCCACGAGGACAAGGCACTGCTCTACAAGATCCATCTCCTGATCGGCAACACCACCAAGGCCGAAGAAGACGAGATTGACGATTCGCTCAAGCTGCCCGAGACCGGCGACGTCAATATCAACACCGTTTCGCTGGTGGTCGTGTTCGATTGGAACGGCGTGCAGTTCATCACCACCGGCGATGCCACCGGCATCACCATGCTGCGTGCCAACGCGGTGCTGGGTAGCGGCCCCGGGAGCTTTTTGAGTGATCCGTTGATGCTCACCGTGCCGCATCACGGCAGTTATAGGACCGCCTACAATTTCACCGGGCAGGGCCTGCGCGGCAATGTCGAAAAGACCGCTGCACTAACGCTGTTCGCGCGCCGTTGCGGCGCCAAGATCCTCACCGCCAGCGCCGGCGAGGTGGAGAAGTTCAAGCATCCCTCGGCGGCAATTCTCAAGATCTTCTGGTCCTTTGGCACCACCCAGGTGCCCTATAGCGACCCCGGCGCCATCACTGACGCTCACTTCTACACGGCCTATTACGCCAACAGCTACGCCGTGCAGCTCAAGCAACCGACGGTGGCGGCCACCTGGCCCGGGGCGGGCAAGAATGCCTGGTACACACTGCAGACGGTGGTGCCGGTGTTCACCACCGATTACTTCGCGCGCAACCACCTGACGGCCTGGGAAAAGCCTCCACCGCCGCCGCCCAAGACCGGCAGCAGCAAACCCTCGCCGATCAAGAAAACCAAGGTCGCGAGCACCCCCTACATGGCGGTCCTGCCGACCTCGATCGCCGCGCCCAGCCCTGGCTCCGTGGTCGAGTTTCCAGACGTGAGCAAGTTCCCGGCCGAGGAAGTCGGCTGGAGCATCGCCATGGGGACCGACCTCAAGTACACGATGGCCCCGATCGTACCGACCACAGCCTCAATCGCCTTCCTGCACGCGCTGGTCGCCAACGCCGAGCGGCACTACGACTGGTACGCGTCGGCTGAACCGCGGGCGCCAGTACGGCCAACCACGCTCGCCGGACTGCTGCCCCTACCGCGGCGCCCGCCGGAGCGTCCTGGCCCCAGTGGAAGACCCCGTCCCAAGCGTCGCTGAACGGCACGCGGCCTAAGCCGCGATTGCGAATCTGATTGGAGTCAACGATGACGCTGACCGACGTCTACGATGCACTGAAGCGCTACCTCGATAGCGGTCGCATCGACCTCTACGCCGCAGCCGTGGCCGAACCGGCGACGCTCGCAGGCCTGCGCGAGGCACTCGACCACTATGCGATCTGGAGCGCCTTCGAGCTCACCGGCGCGAACCTGCAGCCGCCCGGAAGCATGATCAAGCTGACTGACGGCAAGGGCAGCTATGGCCTCGGCCCGGAAGAGACGCGCCCGGCCATCACCGCCACGCTCGAAGTGACCGAGGAAGCCGGCGTTTTCAGCTTCGTCCTGCGCTTTGACTTCGGCGCCGGACGCATCGGCTTCGCCACGCTGTTCCCCGATCTGCTGCCCGACTACGAGCAGTTGCAAGCCAATCAGTCAGTCGAGTTTGCACGTTCCTATCTCTACGATCTCGGCCTGCGCGTCCTGCGCATGGCCGCGCGCAACGGCACTGACAGCACGGTCGCAACGAACGGCCTGCTGGATGCCGAAGGCATCCTCGTCAAGTACAAATCGCTGTTCCCCGGCTGGCCGCTGACCATCACCGGCTCGCTTTCGATGCCGCGCGCAGGACGCACCGATGACCCCGTGGCGATGTCGCTGACCGGCATCGACAAGCGCGTCCAGATCGTCTTTTACAACAACCAGTTGACCAATGTGGGCCTGACGCTCGAGGCCGTGCGTGACCTCGACCCGGAGGTCAACCTGGTCACTGCCGTGTCCTCACTGGAGCTGATCGGAAGCCTCAAGTTTTCCACCTACGACCCGGTCACGCTGAGGGTTCCGCTGACCTCGTCGGGCACCACCTGGCGGCTGATCGCAGAGCTGCCGGCGGGCCTGGCCACCATCGGCAATGCGATCTCGGCGCTCGCCGGACTGCTCGGCCTGCAACCGGACGACCTGCTGCGTCCGATCGATTTCATCGGCCTCGACGTGTTCTTCCTGTCGACCATCGAGGTCGCCTTTGCGCCGCCATCGGGCAGTTTCCCGCTCGCTGAAACCCCAATCGCGCTGGCCAGTGCCGCATTTACTCCCACCCTGCGCTGGCTTGCGATCACGGTGCGCTCGGACAAGACCTGGACACCGCCGCTGCCGTTCGTCTCGATCGACCGCGTTGGCGCGCGCTGGGTGGTGATGTGGCCGGACACCGCCAGCACCAGCAGTGTCTGGGGCGGCAGTGTCTTCGGCGGCCTCAGCCTCGGCGACTCTGAACAGTTCGATCCCGTTACGGGCAAGCCGATCCTGTTCACGCTCGACGTGACCGCGCTGCTGCCGAGCTTCGTCGTCAATGGACGCCTGCGCCAGGCGCTGACGCTGCCGATCGGCACCGCGCTCACCCGCTACGTCGGCAGTGGAACCCCGCCGACGCCACCGGGCATGAGCCTGACCAGTTTCTGGTTCACGGCTGACCCCAATCAGCGCAGCTTCCGCGCCGAAGCCGAGCTCAATATGGACTGGGCGCTGTCGCCCTTCCGCAGCATCGTCTTCGACCTCACCGGCATGAGCTTCTTCGTCGACCTCTCGCAATCGAGCGTCTCGGCAGGGCTCGCCGCCTCCATCCGGCTGGACGACCAGGCCGCGCCGAACGGCCTCTTCCCGACCATCAGCGTGGGCGCCCGTGCCGAGCGCGCCCAGGGCAAGACCGTGTGGACTTTCGAGGGCGGCCTGCTGCCCGGAGCACCGCTGTCGCTGACGCGCATTGCCAAACGCATGTTGGATGTCGAGGTCCGCGACTGGCCGAACTTCCCCGAGATCCGCATCGACACGCTCGGCTTCACGGTCGAGACCGGCGACCAGGGTTACTACGCCGCCAACGGCTCGGCCTCGCTGCTGTGGTCGCCCAAGATTCTCGACACCGATGTGCGCGTCGCCGTGACTGCCGGCGCCAGCGTGACCAAGCCAACCGGCGGCACCGCCTCCGGCACGGTGGCCGGAAGCCTCGCGCTCAACCGGCTGGCAATGTCGCTGAGCTTCGATTTTGGCGTGCCCAATCCCACCTGGCGCTTTCGTGTCCAGTTCGGCGAGCCGTGGCTCGAGCTCACCACGTTCACCACGCAAGACCAGCCGCCGCACCGGATCCTGACCGCGCAGCTCGGCGGCGTGACGCTCGGCAGCATCATCGAGTACCTGGTCAACCTGGCGGCGCCGACGCTCGGGTACCGGCTCGATGCGCCGTGGGACGCGCTCAACCGCGTCGACCTTTCGCGCTTCCTGCTGTCGCTCGACCTGACCGCCAGCTCAGTCACGCTGTCGATGAACCTGCCGATCGATCTGGGTGTGATGCAGATCAGCAAGCTGGGGCTGAAGTACACCCGCGGCGCGGGCTTGTCTGGCGTCGAGCTGACCCTCGAAGGCCGCTTCTTCGGCCAGCAGAAAGCGCTTGGCTGGGATGTGATCCGCGACCCGCCGCCGGCGGTGCCGGGCAAGGGCAGCCTGATCGACCTGTACTACCTGGCACTCGGCCAGCGCGTGCGTCCGCAGGACCAGTCGCCCAAGACCGTGCGCGCCTTTCTCGACGCCATGGAAAAGGCGATGCAGCCGTTGCCGCCAGGTGGCAACACGCCGCCGCCGATCGGCAACGGCGTCGAATTCGCCGCTGACAGCGAGTGGCTGATCGGCCTCGATATCGACCTCGCCGAGACTTTCCGCCTTGGCCTCTTGTTCAACGATCCGAATCTCTATGGACTCTCGATCGCCCTGCGCGGGCCCAAGGCCGGCACCTTCGGCGGCCTCGATTTCCAGCTGCTGTACAAGAAGATCTCCGACACCATCGGCATGTTCCGGATTGACCTCGCGCTGCCGATCGCGATGCGCAGCTTCACCTTCGGACCGGTTGGGATCACCCTCGGCACGATCGCGTTGGAGGTCTACACCAACGGCAACTTCACTATCGATTTCGGCTATCCCTGGAAGCGTGATTTCTCGCGCGCCTTCACCCTGCAGTATTTCCCCTTCATCGGCCGTGGCGGCATCTATTACGGCTACTTGAACGGGGCCACCTCGAGCCGCGTGCCGCGGATCACCGACGGCACCTTCGATCCCGTGATCGAGCTCGGCGTGGGCCTCGCGGTCGGCATCGGCAAGGAAGTCGTGTTCGGGCCGCTTTCGGGCGGCGCGTACGTGCAGATCGAAGTGGTGTTCCTCGGCGTTTTCGGCTGGTTCAATCCCACCGACCACGCCCGCGACCCGGCCATGTATTTCTGGGCGCAGGCGACTGCGGCGATCGTCGGCAAGGTCTACGGCACGGTCGACTTCAAGGTCATCAAGGTCTCGGTCTCGCTGATGATCGAGGCCGAGGCGATGGTCACCTTCGAGGCCTATCGCGCGGCCTTGTTCCACATCGCGGTGCGGGTCACGGCCGAGGCTGAGATCAAGATCCTCTTCATCAAGATCTCCTTCAGCTTCAAGATTTCGCTCGCCTTCGATTTCACCGCTGGCAGCGATTCGCCGACACCCTGGCGAGTGGCCTCCGGCCAGGGCGCCAACCTCTCGCGGCATGCGCGCGGCACGCGCCTGCCTTCTCTGCGCCGCTCACAGCAGCGGCGCATCGCGGCGCTCGCGCAGACCCTTGCCCGCGCATTGCAAGCCCGTGGGGTGCTGCGCGCGGCCGGCGCGTACGTCCTCGATTTCGATCCCGAGGCGCCGATCTTTGCGGCCGGCAAACAGACCCTCTCGCTCAATCTCATTCCCTCCTTCACGCTCGACGGCCTGCCAATCACCTGGCCCGGCGCAGCCGCGTCGGACAACCGCGAACCCAACTGGCGCATCGCGCTGCTGCTGACCGCCGAGACCGGCGTCGATCCGGGCGCGCTTGACCCGGCGATGCGCAAGGTACGGCAACCAACGCACGCGCTGCACACCGATAGCGCCGAGGGCGAGCCCGCTTATCTGCTCTGCGAAGCCTTCCTGCGCTGGGCGATCTACGCGATCGTCAGCGCCGACGGCACTGGGGCGAGCGGCCTGGTCACCGCTGCGCAAATGGAAACACTCGCCGAGCAGCTCGACCTGCCGGAAACGGCCGATCGCGCATTTTCGCTGGAGAACCTCGGCAAGTTCTTCGAGCACTCGCTCGCCTGGCAGATCGCCGGCGATCCAGGCGGCGATACCACCGTGCTCGACGCCATGCTGCTGCCGCTGCCCCCGGCACTGAACCTGGCCTGGGACAAGCCGACGCCTGGATCGCGCATCCTCTCCGACTGGCAGCAGATCGGTGCCGACTACATAGCGGGCGTCGCCGAATACCAGCAGCGCTTCCAGCCCATGCAGCGCGACCCGGCCAGCGCGCCGGAGGCGACCGACGACACCCTCGAGGCCTTCGCCACCCACGCTTTCCGCGACTACTGCCTGATGCTCACCAAGGCCGCGGTCAAGTCCGCGCGCGACACGCTGACGCGGGCGCAGGTCGAGATCAGCGCGCCGAGCTCGCTGGCCGAAATTGCCGCTCGCTTTCCGACCGTGTCGGTCGATTACCACGTGCGCGGCAACGACACGCTCGACGAAGTCGCGATCGCGCTTGGCGCCACTTTCGAAGAGCTGCGCGCGCTCAATCCGGGGCTTGCGCAAGCGCTCGCCAGCGCCGCGCCAGGCAGCCTGATCGCCGTCGAGCTCGGCGTGGCACCCGCACTCGTGGCTCTCGACAATCCCGACGTGAAGCTGACCGCCGGCATGCGCGCGCTCGGTCGCGTCCATGCAAACGTGCGCGAAGGCGACAGCTTCAGTGCCGTCGCCAGCCGTTTCGGGCTTGCGGGCGTCGCCGCGCTGGCGACACCGGGAGTGCTGGCCAACGTGAAGCTGCTGGGCGCAGGCCAGCCCATCAGCAGCGCATCGACCAGCTACCGCTTCGGCGCCGATCTGGCCGCCGGGCTCGGTGCTGCGGTTTTCTTCGCCCGCTGGTACGGAACCCACGGGGTCACGCAAGCCGACTGGTACGCGCAGACGCTGGCGCTTTGGAATGCCGCCGCGCTGGCCGGCATCAACCCGGCCGGCAGCATTCCCGCCGGTACGCCGCTCAAAGTACCGAACGCTTACAACGACACCGCTCCGCCGGGCATGCCGAATTACACCAGCCTCTCCGGCGACACGCCGTTGCACATCGGCGCGGCGCTCGCGCTGCAACAGATCTACGGCTCCGGAAGCCCGGCCGATGCACCACCCGGATGGCTGCAGTTTCGCAACGCCTGCAGCCAGAACGGACGCGATATCAACCTGCCGGCAGCACTCGTGGCAGTGCAGGCCGGCGAGACGCTTACGATGCTCGGCCTGCGTACGCTGCTGCACAGCCGCGACGACGATGTCGATGCGGCGGCCCTGCTCGGCTGGCTCGGCAGTTCTCCGGTGCTGTCGCCGCTCGCTCTCATCGAGGTCGATGGCGCACAGGTCGACAGTGCCAAGTTCGCAAGCTTCAGCGCGATCTCATCCGCGCTCGGCCTCAGTCTGGTTGAGGTGGGATCGGCGCTCGCCGACACGCCGGGCCTGCTCGCCGCGAGCAGCGCGGACAAAGTCACGCTGAGCATCTCGGCGGTGCCGGTGCAGCGCGTCGATGCGCTGGTCACCGATGCACTGGCAGGAAATGCCGTGGCCGACCTCGCCGGGCAAGTCTCGCGGCAGACGCTCTCAGGCCTGCGCTTGCCAGCACCAGTGACCGAAGGCGGCAAGATCGTTGCCAAGGGTCCGCTGACGGCGTTCGTCGAACTGACCGGCCAGCAGATCGTTGGCCCGGAACCGGGAGATGACATCGAGCCGGGATCCGGCATCAACCTGACGGTGACCGGTGGCGCACCCTGGATCAGCTTCGTCGGCTCTACCGTCACCAGCGGCGAAACCGTCGCCACCCTGCAGAACCGCCATTCCGACGCCGCCGCCCTGAACCCGGGGCTGATCGCACGCGCGGAGCGCAATGAGACGCTACCGGCCGGCCTGATCCTGCGCACCGGCCTGGTCGATGAGCTCGCTTACCGCTACAGCGCGGCCGAGCTCAAGGCGCGCTATCCGGCGCCGATCCTGGCGCTGGCACCCATTGAAGGACCGGTCGCGCTGCCACTTTCGGCGCTCGCGCCCGAAAGCTTCGGGCTCGACCATGAGCTGATCCTGCAGACTGCGCTGCCACTCGCCCTGCCGGGCAGCCAGGGCGCGCTCGCTGGCCAGCCGCAACTGTTCCCGTTCCCGAACGGCCTGCGCTTGCTCGCGCACGCCGGTACGCCGCTCGAATTCGAAGTGATTGCCGGCAAGCCCGCAGATTCCGCCGACGGCGCCAGCAGCATCCTGCCGAACGCCACCTTCGGCGCCAGCGTCAGCGTGCGCATCCAGCGAACTGAATCGGAACCGCCGCTCTACACGCTGATCGGCAGTGATGCCGATGGCCGCGAGGTGCTGCTCGATCTCGTCGCTCATCTCGGTGCTGGTGCGGTCGCCTATCTCGCCGTCGTGCCTGACCCGGCGGCGAGCGATCCGGTCGGGCTCACCATCATCGACCTGACCAATGCTGCCGATGCGTGGCTGGTCCGCACCAATCTCTCGACCGCGAGCGTGCCCGACGACGTTTCCGCCGCCCGCGAAAAATTGCGCGCACGCGTGTCGGCGTCGACGACGCCGCTCGACAGCGCCACGCTCGCTGCGCCGGCGGCCTTCGCGCAACTGCTCTTCGAGGGTAGCGTGGTCGGCGGCAGCGGCTACTTTCTGTCGGTGACCGCGCGCGATGGTGGCGGCCTGCCAGCCAGCGCTTTCGACAGCGACGGACGCGCAGAGCTGCGCTTTATCGTGCTGTCGTCGGCAGCGCAACAGCCCGCGCCCGGTGGCCGCGCGCTCGAAGCCTTCGCCAATTGCGTGCTGCTCGCGGCGGGAATCGATCCCAGCTCGCAGCGCCTCAGCGTGATCGCCACCAGCGACGAGCTCGGCAACGCGGTGGCCACCGTGCCGCCCGGCAATGCCGGATTTCGCATGGTGCTGCCGAACGCGCGCCCGACGGCGCTCGGCGCCGCCGCGATCGATCCGACGCCGACCGCACAGTTGTTCAGCCTCGTCGACTACACCCTCGGCACGCCCGGCGCGGTCTTCGACGCCGGCATCGCCGGCCTGCCGATCTATCCGCAGAGCGAGCGTGCGCCGAGCTGGCGCGCAGAGCGCGCTGAACGCCGCCGCCGGCTGCGTGGTGAGGCGCCACTCGCCGTCGATCCAAATCCCGACTGGATCTACGAGATCGTCGTCCCGATCAGCCGCTTCGCTGCCGGTTCGGCCGTACCCGCGGTTGCCGGCCTGCCGGCCCCGGAAAACGATCCCTACCGCGGCCTGGGGACCGCGGCGACGCGTCCCGATGCGCAATTCGCCATCGGCCTGCGCGACGTCCTCGGCAACGCTTCCGCGGCCGCGGATGCCAAGACGGTCGCAGTCAATATCGGCTACACCGATCCCTTGCTCGGCCCGGATGGCTGGCCATCGACACGGCTGACGTACCATGTCAGCGGGACGGCACCGGATGGCCGGCTCGGCATGCGCATCGACGCGCTGCCAGCCAATCTGTGGCCCGCGCTGTCGGCCCCGGCCGGAGATGCCGCGATCGGCGCGCGCCAGCAGGCTGAGCGCTACCAGGCAATCTACTACCAGTGGAGCCAGCCCAAGCTCGAGCTGGCCGCGTCGAGCTCGCTGTTCGCAGCCGATCAGCCGCTCAGCGCCGGACCGGCGGCAGCGTGGTCCTTCGCCGCCGCGCAATACTTCAACGCCGCGACGCTAGCGCAGGCAAGCGCAGTGCAGCCGGCAGCCACGCAGAGCCAGTTGCCGGGCGCGCTGGTGGCGACCTATGGCATGGGCCTGGAGCATTTCGCCGCTGCCAACGCCACCGCGGCCGCACGCTCGATCCTGCAGGATGCCGCGCTGCCGATGCCAGCCTACGTGGCGATGCAGGACGGCGACAGCGCCGATTCCCTGGTCGCACGCACGCCGCCCGGCGTGCTGGCACCGACCGCCGAGGCACTGCTCAATCTCGATGCGAACAGCCAGCGCCTGCCGCTGCGTGCCGGCACGCTGCTCGCCAGCATGGCGCGCAACGCGACCGTCGCCGCGCTCGACCCGACCCCCTCTCTGGCCTTCTACGCCGACCAGCTCGGCACAACCCCCGGCCAGCTCGCGCTGGATAACACCTCGCAGGAAATCCTGCACGCAGGCTTCGAGTTCCTGATCGATGGCGTCGCGCTCGCGGTCAACTATCTGCCGGAAAACGGCCGCCTGGTCCGCAGCTTCGACGAAGCCGTTTCCGCGTACGCGGATCTCGGCATCCACATCAGCAGCGCGGAACTCGGTGAGGCCGTGCGCGACGAGACCTCCGTGCTCGCCGTCAGCAGCCCGCTCTCCTCCAGCCACTACCAGGTACCGCCGCCGAGTGCCGAGCATCCCTTCGAAACCCTGAGCGACAACGGCAGCGGCAGCAGCGCGCTGCAACTGGCCAAGCTCAACACCGCGACGCGCAATCTGTTCGACACCGGGGCGATGGTCTATGTCGGCGACTTCGAGCAGCGCCAAAGCGTGGCGCCTGACGATCTCGCAACGCTCTTCGACTGGACCCAGCGTTTCGGCACCACGCCGACACAGTTGTTGCAGCGCATGGACGAGCTCGCGGTCCCCGTGCCAACGGCCTCGTCACTGACTGTCCCGGGATTGCTGGCGCTGCCAGTGTCGCCTTCGCTCCGCATTGGCGCCACGGTACCCGCGACACTGCAGCCGCAGGTTCTGGTCGCACGCTTCGAATACGGCGCCGGCATGCTCGCGCCGCTGGCGCAGTTTGTCACCGACAACCTCGGCATGCCGCGCCTGCTCAACGCCGGGGTGCGCGTCGAGGTCAGCGTCGGCGGCAAGCCGCATGCGGTCGACACGGTAGCCGGCGACAGCTTCGCCAGCGTGCTCGGACGCTTGCAGGCCGAGGATCCGGTGATCGACATCGCCCTGCTCGCGACCGCAATCGCCACCAGTGACGCCCTGCTCACCGTCGGTGCGCTGATCTCGACGCCACCCGCCTTGCTCGATGGCGAGCTTTCCAGTGCGGATGCCGGGCTGCGCTACGGCACCGATCCGGTCGCCCTCGCAGCGACGAATATCGGGCTCGCCGGCGCACTGCGCCCCGGTGCCGAGCTGGTCCATCCCAACGATCCCACCCGCAAGCAGATCACCGTCGCCCAGGACAGTTGGAACGCCGTGCTGGCGCGCTTCGCCGACGAAGGGAACCACGTCGATCTCGCCGCCCTGGTCGAGTGCAATCGCACGGTCGTCGTCTATGCCGATCGCGCGCGCCTGCTGCTGCCGGTCGCGCCGATCAGCGTCGATCTGCCGCTGTCATCAGTCAACCGCGTGCATCCGATCTTCGCGCTGCAGGTCGCGCTGGTTTCGACTCGTCCGCAGGCGCTAATCGATCCGGCCTTTGCCGATTCCGCGGTCGAGCGCGTGACCAGCGCGCTGCAGCCGGCCGGCGGCGACGCCGATGCCGATTCGCGCCTCGCGCTGGCCACTGCCCTGCGCGCTGCGCTGCCGGAGCTGCGCCTCGCCAGCGGCCGCGCACCCGACAACGACGCCGAACTGTGGCTCGTCGATTTCAGCAGCAATGGCATTGCCAAGGTCGACGTCACGGCGCAGGCGCCGGGACGTGACGGTGCGCTGTGGCCGCGCTTTTACGCGCTGCGTCCGCTCTACCCGACGCTGATTTCGCGAGTCGGCGTCACTGTGCCGATGGTAAATAGCGACGGCACGATCAGTGATTCGCCGGCGCTCAATGACTTCGTCGGCATCGATGTCGAGACCTGGGCGCGCCGCTATCTGTCCGACGTCGACCGGCTGCTCAGCGGGCCCTTCGCCAGCCTGCTGCAGCGGCATGCGCCGGCCGCGCTCACCCAGGCGCTCGCCGCCAAGCGCCTGTTGATCGGCAGCGACGGCGGGCCGATCTCCGGGGCCACCGGCGTGGCTGCCGGCCTGGCGCCAGTGCTCGCTTTGCAGTCGGTCACGCCGTCAGGCGCGCGCAGGAATGCCGCGATCACCCTGGCGCAGGCGCTCGGCGCCAATCTCTCCAGCGCCTACGCATCCGCGGGCCTGGTCCAGTACGACACCGCCGTCGATTCCAACTGGACGCGCGTCCCGGGGACGCCCGGCGCGCGCCTGTACGGCGACGGCATGCCCGATCCGGCCAGCCCGGTCGCGTACACGCTGACCAGTGCGCGCGTCGACCTGACCCTCGCCAGCAGCACCGCCGAATTCATCCTCGGCCTCGACCGGCCCGCCGAGCACAAGTCGATCGCTTTTGCGCCCGGTTTCCGGCCTACGCACCTCGAATGGAACATCCAGACGCTGCCACTCGACGGCAATGCGGGCTATGTCTCGTCCAATTGGCTGACCTTCATTCCGGCCTTCACTGCCGAGGTCTTGCCGGCCGCGGTCAAGCTCGAACTCGGCAGCAGCGAGGCGCCGATTCCCTTGCGTGCCTTCCCCGCCCTGCCCTCGGTGCAGGCGCAGAGCGCCGGGCCCAGTCATCCCGACAGCACGAAGCTCGATGAGCTCGGTCAGTGGACGTACGGGTTCGCCTATCGCCACGAACACGCCGCGCAGGACGAGCTGGTCGTCAACCTGACATTCAACCTGCCAAACTCGAGTGGTCGCGCGAATGCGGTCGCCGGGGTCGACGTCGCCACCAGCCTCGCCTGCTACCAGACCGTCAACGACACCCTGTTCGGGCTTCTCACTGGCGCCACGCTCGCCAATGCCGCCGCCAGTCTTGCCAAGCTCATGCACGACGTGGCGGCGGCATGGACCGGTCATTTCGGACGCGTGGATGCGGCACGCGCCAACAAGCTCGTTGGGGCGGTCGCGGGAAGTTTCTGGCTGGATGTGCAGCTCGAATATGGCGGCTCCGGCGACATCGTTTCGATCCGACTCACGCGCCTGCCCGACCCGGGACAACCCGGCAGCGCCCCGACCGCGCCCGGCCCCGACGGAGCCTGGCCGGTGCTGCGCTACCACGCGCCCGATGGCAGCGATCATGAGCTCATCGGCGATCCCGTTGAGCCCGGTGCGCTCGATCGCCGCTACCAGTTCAAGGACGGCCCGCGGCCGGCAGCGCAATGGGCGCAGGTCGAGTTGCGCTATGAGAATTTGCAGATTCGTTCTTGGCAGAACGCCACCGGTAGCGTCGCAGTCGTCCGCAACCGCTCGCTGGTCAGCGGCCTCCAGACCGACCTCGATTTCGTCTACGCCAGCGCCCGCGTCCAGGCTGCCGACCTGACCACGCCACTACTGCGCTGGACCAATGCCGTCGAAATCGGCAAAGGCGCCGATCCCATCGCCGGCCTGGTCGCCGCGCTGAATACGCTGTTCGGCAGCTCACCCGACGGGCAGCCGATCTCCCTCGCGATCGGCTATGGATACGAGCTCACCCCCGGCCTCGCACCCGGCAGCGGGCTGCGCACCGTCATTCCCGTCAGCCTGCTTCCCCGCCGCGAATGGTCCGCCACCATCGCCACCGCACTCACCGAATTCATCGACGATTGGCAGAAGACACGTACCCCTGCAACCACCGATGCCCTCTACCAATTCGGCCTCACCCTATATTCCGAACAGGCCCCAATTACCAGCCCGCCCCTGCTCACCATCGAGGAGGTCATCTGGCGTCTTTAAATTCTGCACCGTGAATAAATCCACACGTTCGTGTATTTTTTGTGGGGTCCAGATCGTGGCGACGGATGGACTCCTGAACTCGGTGATAACCGAGCCCATCAGCACCCGTCGAGGATCAAGCCATGACCGATAACACCGTACCGCTGACTGTCATCAGCAATCCACTCACCCAATATTTCTGGTCGACGATCGCCATCGGCAACAACACGCTGACCCAGCAACCGCCCGCCGGCGGCCCAGGTTATTACTGGTTCGTGGTGATTGACCGCAGCACCCTCGCGGTGGTGTTCAATCAAATGCAAAACGCGGGGAACGTCGTACCCGCGCTCAGCCAATTCAATACCAGCGATTACATCCTGATCGTAGCGACGATGGGCGTTGGGCTCGATCGGCAGCCACAGGGGCCACTGTTCGATTTTCTCGACATCAACGGCGGTGGGCAGGCATTGCGTCGACTGGAGCAGGTCGCGACCCAGATCGGCTGCGGCACGCTCGGGACTTTCGGATACACCTTGGTCGGCGTGCTCGGCAATCTCAATATCCCGGGTTTCGAGGCTGTTGCCTTGGCCAGCGCAACGGTCGGGCCCGTCCTGACGGTCCAATTGATGCCGACGACGATTGCCGGCAAGACTGTCTACACGCCGGTCGAGCTGAGCAACGCCTGAGCGATCGGTCCGACAGGGTGCGGAAATGCGCCCGGTCGGGCCGGCGCATATTAACGGCATGAATCTGCCGCATTTACTAATCCTCGGCTGGTACCGCCCCGGCACGGGATTCACGCGGGTTCTGGAGGCGCTCGCCGCGCGTTTGTCGCAGGGGTTTCGGATAACCTGGTTCGGCGTCGGCTATCGGGGCGACCCGGTATCGCTGTCCCACAATCTATTGCTGCAGCCGACCAATCTGCGCGGTGGAGATCTGGTCGGTGCCTATGCGGTGCGCGCGCGCTGGGACGAATTGCAGCCGGATGCCGTCCTGGCACTGAATGATCTTTGGTATCTCAAGCATTACAGCGAACAGCTGGGGCCGATTCGCGGAAGCGTACCGATGCTCGGCTACCTGCCACTCGACGGTCGCATCGGGCGTGCCGATGCGGTCGACGGGCTCGAGGGCTTCACGTCCCTGACGACCTATACGCATTCGGCGGCACGGGACCTCGAACAGGCGCTGCGGGCTTCCGGCAGCGCGCTTCGCGTAGCGGTTTCCGGCCACGGCGTCGATCTGGAAAGCTTTGCGCCTGCCCCAGATATCGTTGCCGCGGACTACGCCGTCGATGCACGCATGCTGCTCGCCCAGCGCTACTTCGAGTTAGCTGGACCCGCCTTTGTCGTGTTGAATGCAAGCCGGCCGGATCCGCGCAAGCGCATCGACCTGACGCTCGCTGGCTTCGCGGAATTTGCGCGCGACAAACCGGCGAATGTGCGCCTGTGCCTGCATCAGGCGATTGCCGGCCACAGCTTCGTGGAGCCGTTGCGCGAACAGGCCCGCGCACTCGGTATCCATGAGCGCATTCTCTGGAGCCCGCACTCACCCGGCCCGCTCGAAGACGGCTGCCTGAATCAGCTTTACAACGCCTGCGCCGTGGGGATCAACACGGCGCTTGGCGAGGGCTTTGGGCTGGTGAGCTTCGAGCACGCGGCTACTGCGGCCGTACAACTGGTCCCGGACCTGCCGAGCTTGCGCGAGCTGTGGCAAGACGGGGCGATCCTGCTCGGCCCGGTAAGCGACGTGCCTTTCCTGTCTTCGCCACTGATCATGGGTGAGGTCCCGATCGGGGCCATCGCACCTGCGCTGGAGCGCGTCTACGCAGACAACGCCGAGTACCGTCGACGCGCGCTTGGCGCCCTCCAGCGCGCCCGCTCCCCAGTGTTCTCGTGGGACGTCGTCGCGGAAGAGTTCGCCGACCTGTTGCGACAAAGCATGCGGCGCGGACGGGTTGAACACGCTTGCAAAGAATGCTGACGTATGCGGAATGTGAGGATCATGCCCCTTCTCGATTCACTTCGAGTAGATCATAGTGATGCTCGAGTGAAGCCGAGGGAATGTATATGGTTCGCATTTGTGCCTTTGCGGTGGTGCTGCTGATGCCGGCAATGCTCGGCTCGACCGGCAACTCATCCATTCCCATGCAGCCATCGATTGACCGGGTTGCGGTAGTCAAGGCGCCGCTGATGCGTGCGCGCGGCGCCGAAGCCGCCAGCCATCTGTCGCTGCCGGGACAGAAGAAGCGCAAGCCGGTGACTTTACTCGCGTAGCGTGGAGTGCCGCGAAAGCGGCTCTCCGCGGCTTCTTGCTAGCGTCCGAGTACCCCAAATAGTTTAAAAGCCGCGGAGAGCCGCTACGCGGCACTCCGCGCTACGGCACCCGCAGCCGGTCGTTTTCCAACCTGATTGCATCCAGGCCTGGGTCGCTGCGTACATCGCCTAGATGTGCCCGCGTCAATGCGTTGGTGCTGCCGTCTGCGCCCAGGCCGCGGCGCGCACTCCGGACCAGCTGGCTCGGTGCCGGCGCGGGCCCGCCGTCGAGGTGGGCCATCATCTGGTCCAGCCCCTGGTAAAAGTACGCGAGCAGCGGTACGTACCGCTCGCCGAAAGCCGGCTGTCCCAGGAAGGCGTCGAAATGCTGGGCGTGCTCGATCTCCCAGTAGCTGAGCTGGCGGGCGCCGTTGCGTAGTGCGCTCTCGACGTAAGGACGCGCAGTGGCGCCGACCGGGATCAGGCCGTCCTCGCGCCCGTGGATGATCAGGACCGGGCGATCCGGCAATTTCGCGCTCGCGCGCACGGCATTGATGCCAGCCGCAATGCGCTTGCCGAGCGCGCCTTTGCTCTCGTAGGCCTCGCGCATGCACCAGAGCGCGGCAAAGGCCGGGTCCTCGGTGGAGCCCGGCGGCGCAATCACCTGGACGCCGGCGGTCGGGGCGATGCCCGATGCGTTGGCGAACCAGGCACCACGATCGGCCTCCGTCGCCGCCCGTGGCTTGCCGGCGGCATCGACCAGGGCGAACTGGTAACCGCAGATGCGCTCATCGACATGGGCGCGTGCATAGGACTGCAGATAAGTGACGCCAAGCGCACGCCAGAGGTCGGAGACGACATTGGTGGCATTGTTCGCGAGCGCGCCTTCCGTGAAGCCGAGGGCGCGCAGGCGCGCATGCGCTGAACGCGCCTGCGCCTGCAAGTTGGGGCCCTTCACCCAGCCTTTGGCCGCCAGGTTGGCGCAGCGTGCGGTGAACTCGGCGGTACGTGCGCCGAGGAATGCCGCCAGCGGCGTGGTGGCGTGCTGCGGCAACAGTTGCGCACAGGGGGCAAGCAACGCCGCCTGCAATGCGTAGTCGAGCAGTGTCGTGGCGTCGGGCGCGGAGATCTGCGGTGCCGCGGACACCACCGCATCGATCAGGCCATCCTCGTCCTCTTCGAGCGCGTGCAGCACCGCGCCGCCGCCATTGGAAATGCTCGCAGCAATGACGCGCGTATTGGCGGCATTGAAGCGTCGCCCTGGAAAGCGCTCTTCGAGCGCGAGCAGTGCGAAGCGCGCTGCCGACAGCGTCATGCGTCCCCAGTTGGCTTCGGGATGATCCTGCGAATGCGCGTGCTTGATGGCGATGCCGCGCAATCCTGGCGGTGCGCCGGGACCCGCTTCCGGCTGGAAACCCGATTGCGGTCCGGCGCCGACGGGTTCGCCATCGAGCGCCAGGCCGATACCCGCATCGAGATCAAAAAACCCTGTGCCTGCGCCCTTGTCGGTGTAGACGACCGCGCAACCGCGACTCAATCCCCAGGCGCCGCTGGTGGCCATCGCGCCGTAGATACCGCGCGAACCCGATACCGGCGCGACGATCAGGCAGGGGCGCTCCGGATCGAACGAATCCGGGATATGCACCAGCACGCCATGCGGCGAAAACAACCCGACCTCGCCGAGCCAGGCACTGGTTTCGAAGCCCGGCACCGGCGCCAATGGCTTGCCATACACAGTCCCATAGCCGCCCTGCGCCGACAGGTCGGCAATCCCGCGCCAGTTGTTGTAGTACGCGAGCTGGCGCCGTCCGGCGGCGTCGTTGCCGACTTCCGGCGGCTTGATCGCCGTCAGCCCGGCCATCCCGAGCCCGGCAGTGAGCAAATCCGCCTGGTGTCCCGCCCGCTTTGCGAACGCGCGTTCCTTCGCTGGTGCCGGTGCGGGATCAGGCATGGCGGCACAGCCTCCGAGGATCAGAACCAGCAACAAAGTCGAGTGGCGCATGGGATACATCGCGATGACTGACCCTCGATCCTAGCGCGCGCTGAGCGCGGGGCGAAGTCGGACGAAGGGGCAAGACTCGCGCTTGGAGGGCACCAAAGCGAACGCAAAGATTTTCATCCACAGATTTCGCAGATTTCCGCAGATTGAAAGCGGATGGCACGCGGCTGAACTGCGCTGGTGGATGGAACGCGGAATTGTTCCAATCGCCCCCGGAAAAATCTGCGCTAATCTGCGAAACGCTTCACCCGCGGAGCGCAATCTGTGGATAGATGCTCTGCTTTTCTTGCCAATCCGACACTGGAGCCACCCGTGACCAGCCTCCTGATCACCGATTGTCTGCAGATCGATTTCGTGGGATCGATCGGGCGTTTCCAGGGGTTGCCGAACAGCCTGCATGTGGGGCACGAGGAGTCGCGCCGTTTGCTCGGGCCGAATCCGAGCCAAGGGCCGGTGGCACGGCTGGCCGCGTGGGCGCACGCGCAGCCGGATTCGGTGCTGAAGGTGGTGCATGTGCGCGACTGGCATGAGCCGGGTGACGACGTGCAATCGGCGCACCTGACGCATTTCGGCAGTCATTGTGTGCGCGATACGCCGGGGGCAGCGTTCGTGTTCCGCACCGACGACGTCCTGGCCGGCAAGCAGGTCGAGATCGTGGATGCCACGGTCTTGAGCAACTTCGTCAACACGCGCCTGCCAAACGTGCTGGAAAGTTATCGCGGTCAGAGGCTCAAAGTCGGCCTCGCCGGCGTATGGACCGAGGCCAAGATTTCTTTCCTCGCCTATGACCTCAACGCGCATTTCCCCGAGTTCGAGCTCGCCGTGTGTTCGGCCCTGACCGCCAGCTCTTCGCGCGAAAACCATTTCCTGGCGCTGACGCAGCTGAGTCGCATCCTCGGCGTGCGCGTGCTGGATTCCCTCGGCGAGTTCATCGAGTACCTGGGTGGCTCTCGCGACCAGCTGCCGCTGATCGGGTTTGACGACAGCCACCCGACCCTCGAGTCGAAGGACGGGACCACGCTCGCGGATATCGACCAGCAACTGTTGCGCTATCTCTTCCGCGGACGGCGCACGGTGCGCTTCGCGTCGCTCGACGGCGGCTTTTCCGGCAACCGCGTGCTCGACACCTCGAGCGTCGACCTGCACGGCCACGAAGAGGTCCCGCATGTGGTCAAGATCGGTCCCAACGGGCCGATGGGCCAGGAGCGCAGCTCGTTCGAACGGATCGAATCGGTGCTCGGCAACAGCGCGCCGCGCATTGCCGATTTCGCTGATTTTGGTGACCGCGGCGCCATCAAGTATCGGTACGCCGCGATGGGTCGGGGCGGCGCACGTTCCCTGCAGAAGCGCTATCAAGCCGGCGCTCCCGACCAGGAGATCGCGCGCGTGTTCGACCAGGTGTTCGACGAGCAGCTCGGGCGGCTGTACGCGGCGGCCAGCCGGGAACCCACCGATCTCGTCGACTACTACGATTTCCAGCCCAAGTGGGGCGCCGGCGTGCGCCGTCGCGTCGGTGCGATCACTGGTGTGAAGGCCGACCAGGCACACATCGATTTCGGCGACGGACGCGTGACGCCGCACGTGGCCCTGTTCTACGAGCAAGCACTCGGGCAGTTGCCGCGGCTGGCCCGCGCCCACTACTTCGCATGGGTCCATGGCGATCTCAACGGCGCCAACATCCTCGTCGATGCCCCGGGCAACGTGTGGATCATCGACTTCTTCCACGCCCACCGCGGCCACGTGCTGCGCGATTTGATCAAGCTCGAGAACGACCTGCTGTACATCTTCACCCCGCTGACGGAGGCGGAGCTGCCCGCAGCGATGGCCTTTACCGATCGCCTGCTTGAGGAAGTCGATCTGGGTCGTTCCCCGGATCCCGCGGACGCGGTGAAATTTGCGCTGCCGCAGCTGCAGCGCGCCTGGCGCACGCTGTGCAAGCTGCGCAGCTTCTATCCGCCGCTGGTGCAGGCCGACCGCGACGTGCAGCAGCTGCTGATCGGGCAGATTCGCTACGCGGTACATACGCTCGGATTCGACGAGTGCACCGACGTGCAGAAGCGTTGGGCGCTGTACACGGCCGCAGCCGCCATCGAACGCTACTCCGAGCTCGCGGAACGCTTCGGGCCTTTGCGCGTCGATTGGCTCGATGCCGCCCACGCCGCGCCGGGCCGTCTCGGACTGACCCTGTTGCCTGGCCGGCGCGATCTCGGACGCGAGCTCGATGCCGATCTCGATGCGCTGAAGAAACTTGGCGTCGGTGCCGTACTGTGCCTGCTGGACCACAACGAATTCGCCCATTACGGGGTCGAGGATTTGCTCGCGGCCTACGCGCGCCACGGCATCGACAGCCACCACCAGCCGATCGTGGACGGCCGCGTGCCGGCGCTTGCCGACCTCGATAACGCGCTGGCCTTCATCGACCGCGAGGTTGCCGCCGGCCGCAGCGTCATGGTCCATTGCGTCGGTGGCCTCGGCCGCGCCGGCACCGTCGCCGCTGCCTGGCTCAAGCGCCGCGGTCTCGACACCGCGGCCGCGATCAGGGAAATCCGCGCCAGCCGCTCGCCACGCGCGATCGAGACGCAAATGCAGGAAGCGTTTTTGGCGGGGCTGTAACTTGGCTCAGGGTGGGTCTGCGTTGTACGCGGACGCTTTTGCTCATGGTGGGTCTGCGCTGCGCACGGACGCTTCTGCTTCTGGTGGGTCTGCGCTGCGCGCGGACGCTTTTTACAGAGCTTGCCCCAGAAGCGTCAGCGCACAGCGCAGACCCGCCACCAGCAATTCCTCAACCCCCGCAACTTCCGCACTCGAAAAAGGTCATACGGACAGGCGAGAATTACCGCCTGACCGTCAGGCCCTGATCACCATGTTCGAACTTTCGTCGCAAGTTGCCGCCAGCAAGGCGGAGTTCTATTCGCATCTCGCCGAGCAGGCGCAACATCTGCTGGCGGGAGAGCCCGATCGGATCGCCAATGCGGCGAACTTTTCGGCGCTGCTCTATCACTCGTTGCCAGACGTGAACTGGGTCGGGTTCTACTTTTTCGATGGCAAGGAATTGGTCGTCGGGCCGTTCCAGGGCAAGCCCGCGTGCGTGCGCATCGCGCTCAATCGCGGTGTGTGTGGTGCCGCAGCGACGACGCGGCAGACGCAACTGGTGGCCGATGTGCACGACTTTCCGGGGCACATTGCCTGCGATGCGGCCTCGCGCTCGGAAGTGGTCGTACCGCTGGTCAGGGATGGCGAGCTGATCGGCGTGCTGGATATTGATTCGCCACTGCCGGGCCGTTTCGACATCGACGACCAGGCCGGTCTCGAAACCCTCGCTGGTGTTTTCATGGCGAGTGGCGCAGCGTCAGCTTGATTCATTCCTTTACGTTCACAGGAAGTCACCGTGCCGCCCAATGAAAAGATCCGCAATGTCGGTCCGAAGAGCGCCGCATGGCTGCGCCAGGTCGGCATCCGCACGCACGAGGAACTGCGCGTGCTGGGCTCGGTCGAGGCCTACCGGCGCGTCAAGATTGCCGGTTTCAAGCCGACCTTGAACCTGCTGTATGCGATGGCTGGCGCTGAGGACGATTGCCACTGGACCGCGCTGTCCGACGAGCGCAAGGCGGCGCTGGTCGCCGCCGCGGAAGTGATCGACCAGGAAATGACCGCCCGCAAGACCGCCAAGCGCATGGGCACGACGCATGTGCGCGGTGGCGCGGCAATGGTCGACAAGGCACTGTCCTTCTCCGAGCCGGTCGACACCGAGGCGGCTGCGGCGAGTTCAGGATCCGGGGATGACGACTGAGCTTGTGTGGGTCCGGACCTTGTGGGTTCGGACCTTGTGGGTTCGGTCCTTGTCCGAACGCTTTTACTTCACTTTGGAAAAGCGTCCCGCCAAGGTCCGGACCCACGCAGAGCAACGCTTTTTCTCCATCATCCAGGAACAGCGTCCGGACCAGGTCCGGACCCACGTGAAACGAGCCTTCCTGCAGGCTTTGCTGCTGTCATGCGCCTTCCTGTGGGCATGCTCGACGGCGCCGCCGAAGCGCATCCAATCGGGTAGCGAGGCGCGGTCGTCCGTCAGCAAGATCACGCCTTTCGCGCGCGGGAACTCGACTGATGTCGCCATGCGGGCGCTCGGTCTTGTCGGTACGCCCTACCGCAGCGCCGGCAGTGATCCGGGCATCGGCTTCGACTGTTCCGGTCTCGTGGTGTTCGTTTTCCGCGACGCGGCGGGCGTTGCGCTGCCGCGCGGCACGGTCGACCAATTCGCGCTGAAAGCACCCGCGCCCACGTCCAAATCCATGCGCACCGGCGACCTGGTGTTCTTTGCGACCGGCAACAGCGGCGTCAGCCACGTCGGCATCTACGTCGGCGAGGGCCGCTTCGTCCACGCCCCCAACCACGGCGGCCGCGTCCGCCTGGACCGCCTCGACGACCCCTACTGGAATCCTCGCTATCGGGGAGCGCGGCGGGTGCTGTGACCGCGTCCGAATACCGCAAAACGCACAATTCATTTGAGGACGAAGAGCTCTAGGCGTTGTCGCGCAACGTCTGGGAGAGCACGGCAAAGCGACTGGCCACAAAAGGCACAAAAGGCACAAAAAAGGGCACAAAAAAGAGCGATAGCGCCGTAGGTCTTTTTTGTGCTGACGCTCTTTTTGTGACTTTTGTGCCTTTTGTGGCCAATTTGCTCTGACCTTCTTGTGGCCAATCCGCTCCTAGACCCGTCAGCGACTGCCGCGCCACCATTCGCCGCTCACGACGGCGACGGCCTGGGCGACGTTGAGGCTGTCGACCTGGCCGGTGCCGGGGATGGTGTAGCGGTGATCGGCGAGCTTCAGCGTGGCGGAGCCGAGGCCGGGGCCTTCGGCGCCGAAGATAAGAACGGCGCGCGCGGGGATGGCGTCCTGGTAGAGGGTGCGCTCGCCGGCGGTGGCGGCGGCGATCAGTTCGAAGCCGTGCTCGCGCAAGGCCTCGAGGCGTTCGTAGCGGACGACCGGGATGCGCTCGGCGCCGCCTTCGGCGACACGGTAGACGGCGCCCGCGAGAGTCAACGCTGAATCACTGGGGATGAGCACGGCGCGGATGCCGAAGTGCACGGCGCTGCGCAGGATTGCACCGAAATTGTGCGGATTGCCGACGCCTTCGAGTGCGATCAAGCATGCCGGGCCCGGCTCCCTTCCAAGCTCGACGAGCAGGCTGGGAAAGTCCGGTTGTTCCTTCCGCAACACGTCGCAGACGATGCCTTCGTGGTGCCCGCTCGACGCGAGCTTGCTCAAGTCGTCGTCCGCGACTTCGCGAAAACCGATGCGCGCTGCGCTGAGCTTTTCCAGCAGCGGCGCCAGCTCACGTGAGCGTTCCCGCGAGTAGTAGATCTTGCGGATGGCCTGCGGCCGGTCGCGGCCGACGGCGAGGCACGCGGCGCGGCCGAAGATGCGCACTTCGCGCCGACGCTGCGCGTCGCGGTCGAAACCTGGAGCGGCGGTGTCTTCGATCTCGACCGGCGGCGCGGAATCGCGCGGCCGTCCATACACCCCAGCGCGCTCGACCGTTGCCGGATCAGGGCGCGGCGGATCCCGGCGTGGCGCCGACTTTGCCGGCGGCGCGCCGCCAGCCTTGTGCCCGAGCGCCGGTCGACGCGCCCACACCGGCTCGCGCTCCGCCGCGTCGCTACGCCGCGCGGGCTCGCGGGTCGGCGGCGGTGCCACATCGGGGTGGCGGTAGACCGGCGTGTCCGCAGCAGAACGCTTCGGCGGCGGTCGTTTCGAATCTCGGTCTCGGGGCATGAGCTGGAAGCCTCAGTCTGACACGGTGAAGAGCAACAACAATTTATCCACAGATTGCGCAGATTTCCGCAGATTAAAGCCAGGAGGGATCTAATCAATGATCTCGCAGATTTCCGCGGATTTTTCCTGGATCAGATGTAAGTCCGCTTCGCGTATCCACTCGCTCTTAATCTGCGCAAATCTGCGAAATCTATGGTTAGACTTGCTTTTGCTTCCCGCTTTTTTTGTACTCAGCCCCCGCGGCGCGGCCCGCGTTGACGGTTCCAGGCCTCGCTGGCCTGGCGGAGAGCTGGGCCGAGGTGGATGCGGTAGCGCGGCGACAATAGATCAAGCGGCAACTGGCGGGCGTCGTCGGCAATGCGTGGGTCGGCACCGAGCTCGAGCAGCGCGCCGCCGCAGACGATCAGTCCGTGGCGGCAGGCCCAGTGCAGGGGCGTGCGCCCGCTGCGATCGGTCGCGTTGGGATTGGCACCGGCGTTCACCAACGCGAGCAGGATGGGTTTCAGGCGCGTTTCGTCGCGCAGCTTGGGGTCGACACGACCCGCACCCAGCAGGCGCAGCAAGGCGGTGTAGCCGGCGTCGTCGGGACGATCCGGATTCGCGCGACCCTCGAGCAGGCGTTCGAGCACGGCCTGGATCGGTGCCAGTGGCTTGCTCGCATCGAACACCAGTTCGAGCACGATTTCGAGCGGTGATTCGGCGACGGCGCGCGCCTCGATATCGGCGCCACGGCGGAGCAGCCAGTCGACCAGCGGCAGGCGCAGGCAAGCGGCTGCCAGACCGAGTGCCGACAGACGGACGAGCAACGGCGCCTCCAGCTCGACCCCGTTCGCGATCAGCAGCTCGACCACATCCTGGCGACCGGCCAGGATCGCCGCCGCGACGGCCGAGACATCGCGCGTATTGCAGCGCCGCGGATCGGCGCCGCGGTCCAGCAGGGCGCGCACCAGGTCGAGCTGTCCGGTGCCCGCTGCGTGCAGCAGCGCGGTCGCGCCCTGGCCGTCGGCACCATCGATGTCGAGGCCGAGCCCGAGCAGCCGGTCGACGGTGGCAAGATCGCCGCGCTTGCCGGCCTCGGCGACGCTGGCGCCATCGAGCTTCTGCCCGGGATGTGCGCCGGCGGGCCAGTCGAGCAGATTGGCCAGCTCCACCTGCCCGGTCAACCGCGCGATGCCGGCGGGCGTGCTGCCATCGCGCGCCGCGACGGCCGGATCGGCGCCGGCGCGGATCAGCAGCGGCGCGAGCTCGCGGGCGTCCGCGCGATGCGACCAGGCCAGCTGGGTGAGCGCGCTCTCGCTACGCGCGTCGCGGACGTTAGGCTCGGCACCGACTTGAAGCAGGCGCTCGATCCAGGCGAGCGGCCACGCGCGTACCGCGAGCAGCAGCAGCGGCCGGCCACTGCTGTCGCGTGCATTGGCGTTCGCGCCGAGCGCCAGCGCGCGCTCACGCAGCGCTGCCAGTGCAAGCTCGCTATCGGCCTCGATCTCGGCATGGCCCAGGCCCGCCAACAACACTTCGCTGGCAGCCATCGACCGGTCTGCGCGCTCGATCAGCGCCTCCAGCATCGGCAATGGCGGCGGGCGCAGGGCGCACAACTGTTCCCACAAGGAGTCGCCGGCGCCAGGCCGCTCGAACGCATCGAAGCCGGCATCGATCACCGCCTCGGCATAGCGCCGGTCTGCGTGCGGCAATGCCGCCGTCAGGCTCTCGGCGATGTCGGTGACCTGGATGCCCGGGATGTCGAGCAGTTCCTGGAACAGCGGGAAACGGCCCTGCAACGCGGCACGCACCAGCAGCCGCCCGGGCGGATCCGGCTCGATCTGGCCGGCGCTGTCCTCGTCCTCGTCCTCGTCGATGAGATGCGCGCTCGGAATGGGGTAATCCGGATCGAGTTCGCGCACCAGCGGCCAGCGCCCGGCCGCGGCGGCGTGCTCCGCCGCACTGCGTCCTTCTTCGTCGACCGCATGTGGGTCGCAGCCGAGCGCGAGAAGCAGCCGCACGCTCTCTGCATCGGCATTGCCCGCGCGCGCGGCCAGATGCAGGGCGCTGCGCTGACGCGCATCCCGGCGGCTGGTGTCTGGCTTGTGGAACATGAGGCGGCGCAGGACGCGGTTGGCACCGGCGCGGGCGGCTTCCAGCAGGGCACAGGCGCCTGCCTCGTCCTGGGCATCGACATCGGCGCCCGCGGCGAGCAACGCTTCGGCAATCTCGGCGTTGTCGGCCAGCGCCGCCACCATGAGCGCGCTGCGTCCCTGCGGTCCGCGCGCTTCGACCTTCGCGCGCGCCTTGAGCAGGCGCTTGACGCCGCGCGCATCGTCACCGTCCACCGCCGCCGCGAACAGCAGCGCCGGCGTGGTGCCGTCGACGTCAGGTTGCGCACCGAGCTTAATCAGGAATTCCACGACGACGAAATTGCCGGCCTCGCAGGCGAGCGCGAGCGGAGTCATGCCTTCGCGGTTCACCGCGTCGATGCGCGCGCCGACGTCAGCCAGGCTCTGCACCACGGCGGCGTCGCGCGTGCTCGCGGCGAAATGCAGTGGGGTATTGCCGGCCTCGTCGGCGAGATTCGGATCGGCGCCATTGGCGAGCAGTGTGAGCACCGCACTGATGCGGCCGTCGAAACTGTCGCGCGTCGCCGCAAGCAGGGCCGTCAGCCCGCCGCAGACGCGATTGACATTCGCCCCGGCGGCAATCAGCGCGCGCAAGGCGCCGAGCTCGACCGCGGTGGCCGACGCAATCAGGGCGCTGCGCTGGTCGGCAGATTCCGGCGGCGGTGGCGCATCCACATCCGCGCCCTGGGCAATGGCCTGACGTACGCCTTCGGCATCACCCCGCCGCGCGGCCTGCAGCAGCTCGGCCAATGGCCCGACGGCGGTGTCCGCGGGCACCGCCAGCGCATCCGGGTCGGTGACTGCCGCGGCCAGCGGCACGCTGCCGTCGAGCAGGAAAGACGGCACGCTCGGGATCAGCTGCGGACGGGCGCGGGCGCGCTCGGTGGTTCGCAAGATCGCCTCGACCAGGATCATCAGCACCAGCAGCTGCGCAATCGCGGAGCCGAGCGGGCCCAGCCGTTCGCCCGGCAGCGCGAGCAGCATTGGCAGGCACAGCAGCACCAGGTTTGCGAGCGCGACCAGCACGCCACCGGACCAGAAGGCGTCCGGCGCGGCGTTCAGCTCGCGGGCGCGCTCGTGCAGGCGGGAGTACAGGGACTGAGCGGGGCTGGCGGCCCGCAGCTTCGACAGGTACAGCAGCCCGAGAAAAGGCCAGCTCCGCCATTGCGCCACGCACAGGCCGACGATGAGGGCCGCCAGGCCCAGCAGCGGGTATAGCCGGTCGGGCTCGCGCAGTTCCCGCAGCAGTCCGCCAAGGAGCAATTGGCAGAGCACGCCGGCAATCAGGCTGAGCGCACTGCCGAGCAGCAGCCGTGCCGCAATTTCCCGCGCCGGCTGCAGCCGCAGGGGTCCGTCGAGCAGCGCCCGTGCGCACGCGTAGAGCGGGATCGCCAGCCAGAACAGGAACGGCGCCGGCGGCGGCAGGAATGCCGCAGCCAGGATCAATGAGAGCGTGCCGAACACGGCAAGACCGCCCGCGACCGGGCGCTGGACCGAAGACGATTGCATGGCTCCAGTATATGGGTGGACGCTTTGGCTCTGCGTGGGTCCGGACCTTGTCCGGACGCTTTTCGTCTGAGCTGCTGGATAAGCGTTCGGACAAGGTCCGAACCCACGCAGAGCCGAAAAAGCGTTCGGACCAGGTCCGAACCCACGCAGAGCCGAAAGAGCGTTCGGACAAGGTCCGAACCCACGCGGAGCCGAAAGAGCGTTCGGACCAGGTCCGAACCTACGCGGAGCCGAAAGAGCGTTCGGACAAGGTCCGAACCCACGCGGAGCCGAAAGAGCGTTCGGACAAGGTCCGAACCCACGCGGAGCCAAAAAAGGAGCACCGGGGTCAGGCTTTGCGCGCGTTAAGACCAAGCTCGGCATTCACACTGGCAGATGGTTTCGCTCTCGGGCACAAGCTAAGCTCCCGCGCTGATCCTGTAGGAGTTGTGCCCATGCGTTCGCGTCTGCTAAGTGCGTTGCTGTTGCTCGCCATCCCGTTGACGATCCTGGCGGCACCGCCCTCCCAGCAGTTCGGCATCGGCGACCCTCCGAACAGTGTGAGCCTGCACTTCGGTCCGGTCGATCGCGACAAGCTCGCGCGTGAGGACGCCGCTTCCGACAAGCTCGAGACGCCCTATCGCTACGGCATCGGCCGTCAGGTCGACCGCGTCGCCATCACCGGCGAAAAATCCGACGGTGGTGAATGGACGACGCTCGCCGACGGTCGCCAGCTATGGCGCCAGCGCGTCGTCTCCGAGGGCGCCAAATCGCTCGATTTTGGTTTTACCCGCTACCGGCTCCCGCACGGCGCGCAGCTTTGGATCAGCACGGGTCCGAAGGGTGCGACGCAAGGTCCGTATACCGACGCGCACAACGCGCAGTCCGGACAGCTGTGGACGGCCATGGTCCCCGGCGACACCGCGTTGATCGAGCTGGTCGTGCCGGCAGCAATGCGCGAGTTCGTCGACTTGAAGCTCGGCTACGTCAATCACGGTTACCGCGCCCCGTTCGAACGCGAGCTCGACAAGTCTGGTTCGTGCAATGTCGACACCATCTGCCCGCAGGGCGATCCGTGGCGCGACCAGATCCGCAGCACCGGCGCGTACAGCTTCAGCGCCGGCTCGGGATCGACGCCGAGCAGCTTCTCCTGCACCGGCACGCTGATGAATCGCACCGGCGGCGACCGCGATCCGTTGTTCCTGACCGCGCACCATTGCCTGAGCTCAGCCGCCCAGGCAGCCACGGTGGTGGTCTACTGGAATTACGCGAGCCCGAGCTGTCGTGCCGTGAACACAGCGCCCAATGGCGTACAGGTGGCGGTGCCGAGTGGGCTGCCGAGCAACTCCGGCACTACCCTGGTATCGACCTTCGTCACCACCGACATGACCCTGCTGCGTCTTAACGCCGCACCGCCGGCCGCGGCCGCGCCGTACTGGGCGGGCTGGGATCGCCGCGACCTGGCTCCTGCCAGCGGCACCGGCATCCACCATGCGTCCGGCCACGAGAAGCGCATCAGCTTCGAAATGCAGCCGCTTTCCATCAGCGGCTATCTGGAGTGCGCAGCCGGCCAGGGCTGTCCGACGGTGACCCCGCCGAGCCCGACCAGCCACCTGCGCGTCAATCAGTGGGACGTCGGCACCACTGAGCCGGGATCTTCCGGCAGCGCGCTGTTCAATCCGGAAAAACGGGTCGTCGGCCAGCTCAACGGTGGTTATGCCTCCTGTACCGACACCCGCCCCGACTGGTACGGCCGGGTCTCGGTGTCCTGGACGGGCGGCGGCAGCGCATCCTCCCGCCTGAGCGACCACTTCGACAACCTCGGCACCGGCGCGACCGTGATGGATGGCACTTCGAGCTGCCCGGCGCCGACCGTCACCCTGAACGCCAGCACGGATCCGGTGATTGCCGGCACCGATGTGACCTTTACCGCAGTGGCCACGGGCGGCGCGGGCGGCTACACGTATTTCTGGGATATCGACGGCGACGGCGTCACCGATCGCAGCACCACCACCAACACCCTGGTGGCACGCTACAACGCGCAGACCCCGCTCAACGTCTCGGTTCGCGTCCGCGACGGCGCCAGTTGCGATGGCTCGGCGCAGCGCGCAATCAATGTCGTCGCCCACCGGGTCCGGCTCAACAATGCGCTGAGTGATCCGGTCCAGGTCTGCGGCGACGGTGATGCAGTGATCGAGCCCGGTGAACGCTGGCGCCTCACCGCCGATCTCGTCAACGCCGGTTCCCGCGCCTCGAGTCCCGGCACCCTCGGCGTATTCACCAAGACCGCTCCCGATGGCATCTCCACGGCGCCGCGCGACAGCTTCGGCTATGCCGTGACCGACAGCACCCAGGGCGCCCAATGCGGCTACCAGTTCGTCGACATCACCGCGGCGGTTTCCCCGCTGACGCTGACCGCGGCGGGCACGGTGGCGGCGGCCGACGACGGTCGCACCGGGGTCATCCCGTTGACCGGGGCTGATTCGTTCAATTTCTACGGCCAGACGGTGACCGGGGCAGTCATGAGCACCAACGGCTACCTCGGCACATCGCCGGGCACCACCGGTGGGGACTTCAACAATGTCTGCGGGCCGGTGCCCGACAGCGACAACAATGGTCCGCGCATGCAGGCCCTGCACGATGACCTCGTTGCCGGCTCGTTGCGCGCAGCGACCTTCGCGACCTGCCCGAGACCGTCCGATGTCGGACCGGCCAGCCAACGCTGCCTGGTGTTCCAATGGAACAACATGGGCCTCTACACGAGCGCAACCGGGGCGCCCACGGGCGATTTCGACTTCCAGATCGTCGTCTATCCAAGCACCTGGCAGATCGTCTATCAGTACCGCAACGCGGTGCCGAATGGCGGCAATGGCTCCACCATCGGCATCCTGAATCCGGCCGTGGGCGGCCACCAGCTCAATTTCCGCTGCAACCAGAGCGTGATCACCGGTAATCAGTCGGTGTGCTTCTATCACCCGCAGAACCTCCCGGCGCCGACCGGTGACGTCACCAAGCTGCGCCTGGAAAGCCCGGTGGTGACCATCGGCGCCATGCAGCCGGCAGCGACCCAGCAGGTATCGACGATCTTTGCGATCGATCCGACCACTACCTGTGGCAGTCGCTTGCGGGTCGGCTTCGCCGGTGCCGCCGATGCCAACTCCGGCACCTTCGACAACCGCGCCCATGAGTTCGTGGTCGGTGCCACCGGCAATTGCCAGGTGATCAACAACTGCCCGCTCGGCCTCGCGCCGGTCGTCAATATTCGTCCGGGCGCGTTCTTCAACCCGACGCGGCCCGGTAACGGCCTGATCTCGCACGTGGTACCGATTGCCGGCGAACTCCCGGTGTATTTCGGCGCCTGGTACACCGGCAGTCCGGACCGGCAACCGGTCTGGTACATCGTGCAGGGACGCGTACAGGACAATCAGGTGATTGCACCGATCCTCAAGTTCACGCGCAATCTGTCCAGTTCAAGCTTTGCGGTGTCGAGCCAGATCGTCGGCTCGGCGGTCGTGCACTTCCTCACTCCGGAAAGCATGTTCTTCAATTTCAACTTCAGTGCCGATGGGGCATCCAACAGCGAGATCCTGTCGCATGCCTTCCAGGGCTTGCCCAACGGCACCCCCAACCGAACCGGCGCCTGGTATCACGCGGCTGAGGACGGTTGGGGCCAGACCTACGACAGCTATGCCGCCGGCGGCGTATCGCGCGAGTTCATTGCCACTTACCTCTACGACGCTGCCGGACAACCCCGCTGGGTGCTCGCCGACGCGCCCGCCGCCACCGCGTCCGATTTCCCGGCGCAGGCGTACTTCGTGCATTGCCCGACCTGCGCCTGGACACCGTTCCTGGAAACGGTCACGCCGGCCGGCAGCATGCGCCGCAGCTTCACCTCACCGACGACCGGGGCGCTTACCACCAACTTCATCCTCCCGGCACCGATGCTGGGCACCTGGAACCGCACCGCAGTGCCGATCACCATCCTGACCGTGCCGCAGCCATGAGCTGAGAGCAAGCGACGTGGGTCCGGGCCATGTGCCGCCCAAGAGTCCTCGGGCAAGCCGGCGGCCCACGTCCCGACCCACCCCAACCCGCCAAAGCCCCCCCCGCGAGTCCCCCCGCG
>JANPJV010000061.1:0-52626 GCA_031425695.1 Rhodanobacteraceae bacterium
GGAAGAAGGCTCGATCCTCGGCGGGCTGGGTGGGATCGTGAGCGGCGATCGCGGGTTCTGAGGATGTGGGTGTAGGTCACGTTGCGCCCGCGATGCGCTGCGGGTGGCGACAACGACGATCGGGCGCTACGTGACAATCGACGCCGCGCAATGTCACGTAGCGCCTGATGACCGCTTTCGCAATGAACGATATTCCGCAGGCGCAACGTGACCTACAAGTCAACGCGACCTACGCTACACTCAAGGGGTTAAAGCGCAGGAGGGCTGGATGCACGCCGATCTGCACACGACGCGTGTGTTGTCACTCGACAGCTCCGGCCGCATCCTTGACTGGATCAGCTGGCAGGACGCGGTTTGCCTCTATGTGCGCGGCGCGGTGGCCTGGACGCTCGGGCAACCTTGCCTGCTGGTGCATGGTGGACAGTGCCGCGTGACCGGCACCCAAAGCCTGATCGAGCTGCATCCGATCATCGCCAGCCGCTCTCGCGCACGCGCGCTCGGCATGGATCCGGCACCGGCACTCACCAACGCCGCGCTGTTCGCGCGGGACCGCTCGCTATGCCTTTATTGCGGTGCGCAGTTCTGCCGTGGCGACCTCACCCGCGACCACGTCCTGCCGCTCTCTCGCGGCGGTCGCGACACCTGGGAAAACGTCGTCACCGCGTGCCTCAACTGCAACGTGCGCAAAGGCAATCGCACGCCCAACCAGGCCAACATGCCCCTCCTGGCCGTCCCCTACCGCCCCAGCTGGGTCGAGCACCTCATCCTCTCCAACCGCCACATCCTCGCCGACCAGATGCAATTCCTGGTCGGCCATCTGCCGAGGAAACGACGGGCGGCGTGATCGGTTCGCGGATGTCGGATCGACCGGCCTGGCAGTTCGTCGAAATCGAAACGGGTGATGGCGCGGCGAAGACCATGTCTTCGCCCCGCCGGCCGGATCTGGCTTTCGCGTGCGGAAGGCGTAGCCTTCCGCACGAAACCTTACAGCGCGTCGCCGTCGACCTCGCCCGTCCGGATACGCACGACCTGATCCAGGTTGTAGACGAAGATCTTGCCGTCACCGATGCGGCCGGTGTTGGCGGCCTTGCGGATGGCGTCGACAACAGCGTCGGCGCGCTCGTCGGTGACGGCGATTTCGATCTTCACCTTGGGCAGGAAATCGACTACGTATTCAGCCCCCCGGTACAGCTCGGTGTGACCTTTCTGGCGACCGAAGCCTTTGACTTCCGTGACCGTGATTCCGGTCATGCCCACTTCCGAGAGCGCCTCGCGCACGTCGTCGAGCTTGAACGGCTTGATGATGGCTACGACCATTTTCATCTTCATCTCCTCAAAACACTCAAAGCAGCAAAGGGCGCGTGGCACATGGACGTGCCGCCATTTTCAGTGACTTAGGTCACTGAAAATGAAGCGAGGCAAAAATGACATTTTTTGCTGAGCGGGTCGGAAAAGTACACGACGTACTTTTCCGACCTCAAAATGTTCCGACCCTCAAAGGTTGTAGCCGCGCTCGTCGTGCAGCACGAGATCCAGACCTTCGTTTTCTTCGTCTGGCGTCGCGCGCAGCGGCAGCAGCAAGCCGACGAGCTTGAGGATGACGAAGGTCAGCACGCCGCTGTAGACCAGCGTGAACAGCACGCTCTGGATCTGGATCAGCACCTGCCCACCGATGCTGCGACCTTCCGCGAGCCCCACACCGCCGAGGCTCGCATCCGCGAATACGCCGGTCAGGATCGCGCCGATGATGCCACCGACTGCGTGCACACCGAATACGTCAAGCGAATCATCGTAGCCGAGTGCGCGCTTGAGCCGGGTGGCGGCGAAATAACAGAGCACGCCGGCGGTGAAACCGATGACCAGCGCACCGCCTGGCCCGCAACTGCCAGAGGCCGGTGTGATCGCAACCAGTCCGGCGACTGCGCCTGAGGCGATGCCGAGCACCGAGGGTTTGCGATGCACCAGCCACTCGATGCCCATCCACCCAATTGCAGCAGCGGCGGTGGCGATCTGGGTAACCAGCATGGCCATGCCGGCGCTCTCGTTTGCCGCGACTGCCGAACCTGCGTTGAAACCGAACCAGCCGACCCACAGCATCGAGGCGCCGATGACGGTGTAGGTGAGGTTGTGCGGCGGCATCGCGGTCGTTGGATAGCCCTTGCGCTTGCCGAGGACGATGGCTGCAACCAGTGCCGCGATGCCCGCGTTGATATGGACCACAGTGCCACCGGCGAAATCAATGATTCCCCAGTCCCACAGCAGGCCGCCATTGCCCGACCACACCATGTGCGCCATTGGGAAATAGACAATCGAGACCCACAGGCAGGCAAACAGCAGTAGCGCGGCAAAGCGCATGCGCTCGGCAATCGCGCCGACGATCAGCGCCACGGTGATGATGGCGAAGGTCAGCTGGAAGGTCGCGAACACGCTTTCGGGAATGCTCAAGATCAGCGCGCCGCGCGCCATCCCCGCAAACAGTGCCTTGTCGAGATTGCCGATGATGGATGCGAGGTTGACCACACCCTGTTCCATCCCGGTGGTGCTGAAGGTCACCGAGTAACCGTAGAGCACCCAGATCACGGTCACGGCCGAGGTGATCGCGAAGCATTGCATCAGCACCGAGAGCACGTTCTTCGCCCGCACCAGCCCGCCGTAGAAGAGTGCGAGGCCCGGAATGGTCATGAACAGGACGAGCGCGGTGGCGGTCAACATCCAGGCAGTATCGCCAGCGCTCAAGGTAGGCGCCTCGCCCTGCGACCATGCCGGCAAGGCAAGGATCAGGATGAGCAATCCGTAGAGCCATCGTGTCATAGGTTTCCCCAAGTTTGATGCGAAGCGGCCGAGCTGTTGGCGAGACGTCGTATCGAATCCCGGCCTACAGTCGAGTAGGTAGCGACGTCCGGCTTCGCAAGTCCCTTGCCACCGAGTAGAGCCGCAGCTCGGAAACTGACAAGTGGCTGAACGAGCGCATGTTTTTGAAGTTCTCAGCACTCGGGTGCACCAAGCGCGGGCGAAACCCTGCACCACCGCCCGCAAGAAGCAGCAATCGTTCACCACTTTGGTGCGGCGGGCTGGAGGTAGCCCGGGTAAGCCGCAGGCGCACCCGGGGGCAGGCCGCGATGACGTCCCGGGTGCGGCTTCGCCTTACCCGGGCTACAAGGGCGCGCGCGCAAAGGCTAGTCTCCGGGCATGCGCGAATCGCTGGGCCTCTGATGTCCGATTCAATCGAAACAACAGTCGTCCCGGCAAATCTATTCGACCTGGTGCGGTCGACCGATCTCAAGAGCGCGGCGCAACTGCTCGCGCCCTACTCCGATGCGCAGATCGCGCAGGTGCTCGCGGCGATGAGCCCCGGCCAGGCGGTCGAGGTGCTCGAGGAGTTTCCACTCGATCGTCGCTCGACCATTGCCGCGGAAACCGCGGCCGGTCCCGACTGGCTGGAGGGGCATCGCTATCCGGAAGGCAGCGTCGGCCGATTGATGGAGCGCGCCCCGGCGGTATTTCCCGAGAGCGCGCTCATTGGCGAGGTCATCGAGACCCTGCGCGGCGTCGTGCGCGCGCGCCAGATCGTCTACGTGTTCTGCATCGATGCGAGACGGCTGTTCACCGGCGTGGTCGCCTTCCGCGAACTGCTGTTCGCCTCACGCGGCGCACGGCTGGATTCGGTGATGGTGCGCTCGCCGTTCGCGCTGCAACCGTCGACGCCGCTGCCCGAGGCCATGCGCCAGGTGGTGACCCGGCACTTCCCGGTTTACCCCGTCTGCGATGCCAATGGCCATCTGCTCGGCCAGGTACGCGGACAGGTGATGTTCGAACAGCAGGCCTTCGAAATCTCCGCGCAGGCCGGCTCGATGGTCGGCGTCGAGAAGGAAGAACGTCTCGCCACGCCGTGGTTGCGCAGCTTCCGTTTCCGCCATCCGTGGCTGCAGCTCAACCTGTTGACGGCGTTCGTTGCTGGCGCCGTCGTCAGCGTGTTCCAGGGCACGATTGACAGCATCGTGCTGCTCGCGGTTTTCCTGCCGGTGCTGGCCGGACAGTGTGGCAACACCGGCGCCCAGGCGCTCGCGGTGACCGTGCGCGGCATGACCTTGAACGAAGTCAAGCCCGGCATGGCCTGGAAGCTGATGGCCAAGGAAGCCTGGCTCGGCCTGCTCAACGGCGCACTGACCGGCATCGTAGCCGGTACCGCAATGTTCGGGCTCGCGGTCGCGCAAGGCGAAAACGATCCAGTCACGCTGAGCGTGATCACCTTCATTGCGATGAGCCTGTCGTGCATGGTCAGCGGCGTCGCCGGCTCGGGCATTCCACTGGTCTTAAAACGCCTCGGTGCCGACCCCGCCACCGCCTCGAGCATCTTCCTCTCCACCGCGACCGATGTGTTCAGCATGGGGCTGTTCCTCGGGCTGGCGGCGTGGTGGATGTTGTGAGACCAGCGTTGCGTAGGTCATGTTGCTCGCGCCAGCGAGCTACTTGACGATGCGAACAGTCAAGTAGTCCGCTTCGCGGACAACATGACCTACGACAGCGAAACGGCGCTCCCCCATGCAACTGATCGACACCCACAGCCATATCGACGTCCCTGAGTTCGCTGAAGACCGCGCGGCGGCGATCGAGCGGGCGCGGATTGCGGGGGTCACCATGCAGATCGTGCCGGCGATCGAGGCGGCGAGCTTTGCGGCACTCGCGCAACTTTGCGCAGTCGAACCCGGACTGTATCCAACCTACGGCCTGCACCCGATGCTCGTCGCCGAACATCGGCCGGAACATCTTGACCGGGTGCGCGAGTATCTCGAGGCCGGCAAGGCCATCGGCGTCGGTGAATGCGGGCTCGATTACTACATCGAAGGGCTTGATCCCGACACGCAGCGCCACTACTTCATCGAGCAGCTCAAGCTCGCCCGCGACTATGACCTGCCGGTCGTGGTGCACGCGCGCCGATCGGTCGAGGAAGTGATCTCCCAGTTGCGCAAATTCCCGGGCCTGACCGGCGTCGTGCACAGCTTTCCGGGCAGCGAGGAACAGGCGCGTCAGCTCTGGAAGCTGGGCTTCACCCTCGGCATCGGCGGCCCGGTGACGTACGAGCGCGCCAATCGGCTGCGCCGTCTGGTCGCCTGCATGCCGATCGAATACTTGCTGCTCGAAACCGACTCACCCGACCAGCCCGACCAGTGGCAGCGTGGCCAACGTAACGAGCCGGCGCTGATGGTCCGCGTGGCCGAGGTGGTCGCCGGATTGCGCGGAGTGTCAGTCGAAGAGATTGCCGGGCACACGACGGCGAATGCGAAAAGGGTGTTTCGGTTGGCGTGACGCCGGTGGTGGGTGAGGCGGTGCGGTTAGGACGCGCAGCGTCCTGCGCCGCCGAACGCCCGAGGCTTTGCCGAGGGCCGGAACCTGCGCTATGCGCGGACTCTTTTGCTCCTGCGCTTGCCGGTGTTGGCTCGGCGCCATGCGCGGACTGTTTTGCTGTGGGTGAAAGAGTCCGCGCACAGCGCAGACCCACCAAAAGCCGGCCTACTTGAGCATCCGCCGAATCACTTCCCCCACCGCCACGAACGCAAACGCCCCTGTGACATGCGTCGCAGCGCCCAATCCCCCGCCGCAATCCAGGCGACCTTCTTCGAGCGTGTCGGGCTTGGCCAGGCAAATGCCGCCGTCGGCGCTCGGGTAGCGGACGTTTTCGAGGGAGTACACGGCCGGCACGCCGAAGTAGCGTTTGGCGCCGCGGGGAAAGTTGAATTCTTCGCGCAGCTTCTTGCGCACGAGACTCAGCAGCGCATCCTGTTCCGTCTTGGCGAGATCGCGCACGCGGATCTGGGTGGGATCGATGCGGCCGCCGGCCGAGCCGAGCACGACCAGCGGGATCTTGCGGCGGCGGCAGAAGGCGATCATCTCGACCTTGACGCGGAAAGCGTCGCAGCAATCGAGCACGCAGTCGTAGCCTGCAGCGAGTAGCTCGAGGGTCGACGGCGTCAGGAAGCGCATCTGGGCGTCGACTTCGATGGCCGGGTTGATCGCGCGCAGGCGCTCCGCGAGCACTTCGACTTTCGCCTTGCCGAAGGTCCCGTCCAGCGCATGCAGCTGGCGGTTGACGTTGCTCAGGCAGACTTCGTCGCCATCGATCAAGGTGAGCTTGCCGATGCCGCTCCGCGCGAGCGCTTCGGCTGCCCAGGAGCCGACGCCACCAACGCCGATCACCGCGACATGGAGGGCCTGCAGCCGGGTTAGCGCGGCGACGCCGTAGAGCCGGGCAATGCCGGCGAACCGGGGATCCATCAACCGTCGCTGCCGAGGGCGATCAGCGTCCCGCGCAGCTCTGGCGCCAGCGGCGCGCTGAAGCGCCGCTCGATCTCGCCCTCGCCCCATGGGAAGGACAGGCTGTGCGCGTGCAGGAACAGGCGCTTGAGGCCTGCCGCCCGCAACCGCTTGTTGAATTCCTCGTCACCGTATTTATCGTCGCCGGCGAGCGGATGCCCGCTGTGCAGCGCGTGCACGCGGATCTGGTGGGTGCGCCCGGTCACGATCTCGACTTCGACCAGGGTCGCGTCGGCAAAGCGCTCGAGCACGCGAAAGCGTGACAGCGAAGGTTTGCCGTCAGCCTCCACGGCGACCATGCGCTCTCCGCTGCGCAGCTGGTTCTTCTGCAGCGGGGCGTCGACTTCGAACTTGTCGTGCGCCGGGCTGCCCTTGAGTAGCGCGTAATAGAGCTTGTGCATGCGGCCGTCGCGGATCAGCGCCTGCAACTTGCGCAGTGCGCTGTGCTTCTTGGCAAACAGCAGAAGACCGCTGGTATCGCGGTCGAGCCGATGCACGAGCTCGAGGTTGTCCTGCGGGCGGATTGCGCGCAGCGCTTCGATTGCACCCAGTGAGACGCCGCTGCCGCCATGCGATGCGAGGCCACTCGGCTTGTCGAGCACCAGCAACTCGCGGTCCTCGAACAGCACCGCCGCATCCAGCGCGCCGCGCAGCGAGACACCGGGTGTCGCCGGCGTGCCCGGAGCATCCAGCCGTACCGGCGGGATGCGCACTGCGTCACCGCCCTCGAGCTTCTGCTCCGGCTTTGCGCGCTTGCCGTTGATGCGTACCTGTCCAGTCCGCAGCAGGCGATAGATCGCGCTCTTGGGGACGCCCTTGAGCTGGCTTGCCAGGTAATTGTCGATGCGCTGGCCGGCACGCTCGATGTCGACCGTGACGATGCGTACTTCAGGAGGTGGCGCGGCAACGACGGGCGCCGGTGCCGACACCGGCCGCATTGCCCGAACTTCGCCAGATGTGGTGCGTGGGCTCCGAGCTTCCGACTTGGAGCGGGTTCCGGCGTCCGCCGCGGGCCGAACTGCGTGGGTTCGGACCTTGTCCGGACGCTTCGCTGCTGGCCCTGCCGCCTTCGCCGCCGGCCTGGCCTGCGTGCTGCCACGCTTCGCGGGGGCTTGCGGGCGGGCGGACACGTTGGCTTTGCTTGCGTGAGTCCGCAGCTTGTCCGGACGCTCTGCCGGCTTGGAACCCAGCTTCTTGCCAACTTGGCTAGCGGGCCGGGCACGCCCGCCTGCAGCCGGCTTTCCGCGCGGCTGGCGCGATGCATCAGCCGGGCGTTTGCTTCGAGAGCTCATGGGTTCCGATAAAAGGTCTGGCGTCGCGATCGACGCGGTTCAGGCTCTATTGGCATACGGGATGCTTCTAGTGCCTGAGCTTGTTATCATCAAGCGGTCCAGCACGTCATCGCTTCGTTGAGCGAGGGCTTGTCGGAACCGTCCAGGGAGCCGGCAGTATAGTGCCGACGGACGGAGGATCCGGAGTCCAGAATGGACACCGAGCGAACCTACTGATAGCGCGCTCCCGCCACTCTTTGATCTCACCCCATAAGGCGTCGCGCCGTTCAAGGCTGCGGGCGCAGGTGGGGGCTGGCTTCCTACCAGTCTTGAGATCTGCGTGTAGCGGTCGAGCGGCAAGGGCTTTATAAAAATGAAAAGAATGCTGATTAACGCCACGCAGACGGAAGAGCTGCGGGTTGCGGTTGTAGATGGACAGACGCTGTACGATCTTGATATCGAAATACCGTCGCGAGAGCAGAAGAAATCCAACATCTACAAGGCGCGCATCACCCGCGTCGAGCCGAGCCTGGAAGCCTGTTTCGTCGAATACGGTGGCGATCGCCACGGTTTCCTGCCACTCAAGGAAATCTCGCGCGAGTACTTCGCGCCGGGCACCAGCCTCAAGAACAACACGCGCGAGATCCTGCGCGAGGGCCAGGAGCTGATCGTCCAGGTCGACAAGGAAGAGCGCGGCAACAAGGGCGCGGCCCTGACGACCTTCATCTCCTTGGCCGGCCGCTACCTGGTACTGATGCCGAACAGCCCGAACGCGGGTGGCGTCTCGCGCCGCATCGAGGGCGAGGATCGCCAGGCGCTGAAAGAAGCGATGGACCAGCTCACGGTTCCGGACAACATGAGCCTGATCGTGCGCACCGCCGGCCTTGGCCGCGATGCCGAAGAGCTGCAATGGGATCTCAACTACCTGTTGCAGCTGTGGCAGGCGATCGATGGGGCGACCAAGGGCCGCCAGGCGCCGTTCCTGGTCTACCAGGAAAGCAAGCTGATCATCCGCGCGCTGCGTGATTACCTGCGCAGCGATATCGGCGAGATCCTGGTCGATTCGGAAGAGGTCTTCAACGAAGCGCGGGACTTCATGCAGCAGGTGATGCCGCCGAGCCTGCGCAAGCTCAAGCTGTACAAGGATTCGACCCCGCTGTTCACGCGCTTCCAGATCGAGAGTGCGATCGAGAGCGCGTTCTCGCGCAATGTGCGCCTGCCCAGCGGCGGCGCCCTGGTGGTTGATCCGGGCGAAGCGCTGACTGCGATCGACGTCAATTCCGCCAAGGCGACCAAGGGCGGCGACATCGAAGAAACGGCCTACAACACCAACCTCGAAGCGGCTGACGAGATCGCGCGCCAACTGCGCATCCGAGACGTCGGCGGCCTCGTCGTGATCGATTTCATCGACATGGATTCCCCGCGCCACCAGCGCGATGTCGAAGATCGCCTGCGCGACGCCATGAAGCTCGATCGCGCGCGTGTGCAGATCGGCCGCATTTCGCGCTTCGGCCTGCTCGAGCTCTCGCGCCAGCGTCTGCGCCCCTCGCTCGGCGAATCGAGCGCGATGGTGTGCCCGCGTTGCAGCGGCAACGGCCGCATTCGCAGCGTCGAATCGCTGTCGCTGTCGATCCTGCGCCTGATTGAAGAGCAAGCGATGAAGGACAACACCGGGCAGGTGGTGATCCAGGTTCCGACCGAGGTTGCCAATTTCCTGCTCAATGAAAAGCGCGCCGCGATCAATGCGATCGAGGCACGCCACGAGACGCCGATCGTAGTCATCGCCAACGAGCACATTGAAACGCCGACTTTCGAAATTCAGCGCGTCCGCGAGAGCGAGATCGGTGAAGAGCCGCGTCCGAGCTATACGCGCGTGCAGAAGCCGGTTTCGCAGGACGCCATCAAGGCGCTTGCCGGTGGCGGTACCGAGGTCCTGGCCGAGCAGCCGCTGGTGAGCGGCATCCGTCCGCAGTCACCGGCGCCGGAACGGGTCGACACGCCGGTTGCCGCGACGCCGCCGCCGGTGGAAATCAGCGCACCGGCGCAACACCTCGGCCTGGTCGCGCGCTTCATGACCTGGATGCGTGGCCGCGCTGAAGCTCCGGCGGCTACGCCAAGCACCGGCCCGGCGGCGCAGGCACGTCGCAACGAGCCATCGTCACCCAGCCACGCTGCACGCGCGGCCGCGGCCAGCCATGGCAGTGGCAATCGCGAGCGGCGTCCCGAAGGTCGTCACGAGCATCGTAGCGAGCGTGGTGAGCGCCGTCCGGATCAGCAGCGTGGACAGCGTCCCGGCCAAGCCGTCGATGCCAACAAGCGCAATGATCCCGCCAAGTCGAAGCCGCAGGCAGCAGCCGCGGTGCCGCAGCGCGAAACGGCGGCACCGGGCAAGCGCCCGGAGCGCAATGAGCGTCCCGAACGTGGCGAGCGTCCCGAGCGTGGCGAGCGCCCAGAGCGCGCCGAACGTGGCGAGCGCGGCGAACGTGCACAGAACAAGCCGCGCAACGAGGCGCAGGCGCGCCCGGCGGCGACTGCCAACGGCACCGCGCCAGCGGTGAACCCGGTTTCGATACCGATCGAAATCCAGTCCGACCTGGCAGCTCCGGCGCAGGATGCGGCGATCTCGCTGATCGTGGCCCCGGTAGACGCCGAAAGCACGGCAAGTGTCGGCGTGGTCGCAACCGGCGCAGTGCCGGCAGCCGACGGCATTGCCGCCGAAGGCGCGCCGCGCAAGCGCCGCCGACGTGGTGGCCGCCGCCGACGTGGCGGTCGCCGCGAAGACGGCACGCTGGTCAACGAGGCTGGCACCAGCGTCGACGCGGGCGATGATGAGGATGATGACGACGGCAGCGAAGATGGCGCCGAAGAAACGGCAGTCGAGAGTACCGTCGTAGCCGCCACTGCCGAGCGCGAAGTTGCCGCACCGCGCGAGCCACGCGAGCCACGTGAGCCACGCGAGCCGCGCGCACCACGTCCGCAGCAGCCGCCGCGCGAACAGCGCGACGTAATGGCGGGCGTCAATGCCGCTGCTGCGAAGATGCAGTCGCCGGGTGAGTCCTATGACCCGGGTCGGGTGGAATCAGCCGCCGAGAGCGCGCTGCCTTCGCGCCGCGAAGCGGCGGCGCGCAGTGAGGCGTCCGCCCGTGCCCAGGCGCCGGCCGCCGAGCCGGCAGGCGAGGAAGTTCCAGCCCGCAGCGAGGCCCCGGCGCGCGTCGATACCACCGTCGCCATGGAGAGCGTGCGCCAGTCGGGTGATCTATTCGCCAGCGCGCAATCCACGGCAGCATCGCCGCCGTCGCCCAACCAGACGGTCGAGCTGCCGGCAGTGCGGGCTCCGGTCCCGAGTTCGTTCGATGAGCCCGTCTCAACGCCAACCGTCAAGTTGTCGCGCCTGGTGCCACCGCCGGGCGAGATCACCGCGGGGCAAGAGACAGTCGCCCTGCCGGCTATGAAGCCCGTCGCACCTGCCCCGCAGGCCGCGGCAGATGAGCCGGCGACCGTCGCGATGCCCGCCCTGCGCGCGCCATCGGTGGTCAGCATGCCGGCACCGGTGCTGACCCAAGTGCACACACGCTCGGCGCCCAGCGTGCCCGCTGCAACGTCCTCGACGGAAATCACCGCCGAGATCCGTACGCCGGCTCCGGTGGCTCCTGCGGCTCCTGCGGCGCCGCGCGAACCACACGTCAGCGAAACCGCCGCGATCCCTGCCGCCGCGCCACCGGCCACGCCGGTGCCAGCGTCGGTGTCCACGCCACGGGCCGACGACGGGTCGGTAAGCTAGGGCGGTTGACGTAGGCCGAATGCGGGCGATTGAAGCTTGGGTCCGGACACGATGGTGGGTCCGGACCCTGCCCGACGCCTTGGTGGCGTCCGGACTTGCCCGCACGCCTTGGTGGGTCCGGACCTAGTCCGGACGCCCTTAGCCTGACCACTGGAATGTGTGGGAAAAGCGTCCGGACAAGGTCCGGACCCACGCCGCCTTGCCTCAGCCCGCCAACAATCCGTACCTGACCAGCAGCAGCGCGAGCTCGGCTTCGCTGTGGACGCCGAGCTTTTCGTAGATGCGCGTCTTGTAGGTCGAGATGGTTTTTTCGCTGAGGTGCAGGCGCTCTGCAATCTGGAAAGCGCGCTCGCCGCGGCCAAACATGAGCGCGACCTCGAGCTCGCGGGCGGTCAGCTTATCGAGCGGTGAAACTTCGCCGGTCGCATTGGCCAACGCAAGCGGTTGCGCAATCGACTCACTGACGAAGCGTTGACCGCGCGCCAGGCAGCGCAAAGCCTTCATGAGCTCGGCCGGATCTCCCGCCTTGGTGACGAACGCGCTGGCGCCAGCATTGAGCAATATCCTGGGAAGCGGCCCCATTCCATGCATGGTGACGATCACCACGCGTGTCGGGCTCTCCATTTTCTTGAGGCGCTGGGTGACTTCAACTCCACTCAAGCCCGGCATGCTGACATCCAGAATCAGCACGTCGGGTTTGTGCTCCCGCACGATGCGCAGCGCGTCTTCCCCGCTCTCGCCTTCCGCCACGACAGTGAAATCGTCTTCCTTGTCCAATATCGATCGGTAACCGGCACGCATCATCGCGTGGTCATCGACCAGCGCCACCCGAATATTCATATCTCCCCCCAAGGAGCGTCGAAATGCAAAGCTCTATCCACAGATTACATGGATGAAAAGCGGATTAAGAGCGAGATGAATTCGCCCTGGATTGCTCATCGGCTTCAATCTGTGTCATCCGCTTTTCATCCATGTAATCTGTGGACAACTTTTGATTTTGCCTTGCGCACTATCCACTGCCGTTGGCCCGCGCGGCATCGGAACGGCGCCACATCGCGTGTAGGAAATTTCCTACACGGTGGAGCCGCCCTTTCACTGCGTGGGGGGCTGTGCGATCGTACGCGGCGCATCGCGGCCAGCGGGCTGCGCCTCTCGCCCGACCCGGAAGCAGCAGCCTGTCGGACTTTCATCATGAGTGCGCCGGACGGCCTTTTGGCGCACGGCTTCGATTGAACTTGGAGATGAACCTTGCATTTTACAGCACCAGTCAGTGGCCCCGATCGCCAAAAGGTCGTCCGGTCCTGCGGATTGCGTGTCTGGACGGCGTCTGCTGCGTTGCGCCGCTTGCCAATGGAAGAGCCATTGGCTGCGCACCGCGCCTTGCATCCATCCGCCCAGCCACGCAACGCATCTCACGCTGAAAGTCCGACAGGCTGCTCCCAATGACTCATCCTCTGCTGCGCTCGCGAACCCTAGCTCTAGGACTCGCGCTGGCGCCGCTCACGCAGGCGCTGGCCGTGGGACTGTGCCCGGTAGACCCCTGGCACTGTGAGCGCGTCGACGGCGCCTGGCTCTGCAGCGGCCAGCCGCGCAGCTTGCCGAGCGCTCCGGTCGACGACCAGGCGCGTGCGCAGGCGAATACCGAGCTCGATGCCGAAACGCTCACCGGCACCGATGGCAAGAACGTGGTGCTCTCGGGCAACGCAAAAGCGGTTCGCGCCGACCAGAGCATTCGCGCCGATCGCATCGAATATGACATTGGTGGTGACAGCGCAGTCGCCAACGGCAGCGTGCGCTACGAGGACGCGTCCAATATCTTCTATGCCGACAGCGCCACCGCCAAACTCGCCGAAGATCGTACCGAGCTCAGCGACGTGCGCTACGCACTCAAGGCTCGCCGGGGCCAGGGACGCGCCGCCACGGTCACCGCACTGCCGGATGGCCGCACCCAGCTCACCGGAGTCACTTACACGGCCTGCCCTGAGATCGACCCCGCCTGGCAGATCGAGGCCAAGTCGCTCAGCATCGATCGCGAAGCCGGCACTGCGACGGCACGCGATTTCAAGTTGCGCGTCGGCGGCGTGCCGGTGCTGTACTCGCCCTACGCGAGCTTCCCCATCGATGATCGCCGCAAGTCCGGCCTGCTCGCGCCGCGGCTGGGTGCCGGCAGCGATGGCTTCGACATGGCGGTGCCCTACTATCTCAACCTCGCGCCCAACTACGATGCCACGCTGACCCCGCGCTGGATCTCCGATCGCGGCATCCAGCTCGGCGGCGAGTTCCGTTACCTGTACACGCGCGGTGTCGGCGAGGTCGAAGCCGAGTACCTGCCGAACGATGATGTCCTCGGCCGCGATCGCGAGCGTTTCCGCTGGCGCCACAACGGCAGCCTGATCCCTGGCGTGCAGTTGTACGCGGACGTCAACCACGTCTCGGACGACCGCTATTTCGTCGATCTCGGCGAGTCCTTGAATACCTCCGCGACATCGGTCCTCGGCAGCGTGCTCAGCCTGTCCGGCGGCGGGCGCAACTGGCGCTGGAGCGTGCTGGCCGACAAGTACGAGCTGATCCTGCCGGACGTCCCGGAAGACCAGCAGGCGGATCCGTACGAGCGCATGCCGCGCGCGTTCGTCGAATATGGTGATCGTCGTGGTGGCTTGAACTGGGGCGCGAGCGCCGAATGGGTGAATTTCCGTCGCGATGACACCTGCTTCTTCAGCCTCGAGCCCGGCTGCGAAAGACTCGAATTCGACCAGGGCCGACGCCTCGATGTCGTCCCCTATCTCGGCTACGCGTGGGAACCCTCCTGGGGCTTCCTGCGTGCCCGCGGCTCGGTGCGACATACGCGCTATGAGCTCGATCGCGCGCCGCTGGTCGATCCGATCGCCGGTGGTTGCTTCGCTTTGGGCCCATGTCCTGACCGGATCGAGCGCACCACGCCGATCTTCAGCCTCGACGGCGGCCTGATCTTCGAGCGTGAAAACGCCTTCGGCCACCCGTCCTGGCGCCAGACCATCGAGCCGCGTCTGTTCTATCTGAATGTTCCCTATCGGAATCAGGACCAGATCCCGGTCTTCGACAGTGCACCGCTGGATTTCAGCTTTGCGCAGCTGTTCCGCGAAAACCGTTACACCGGTGCCGACCGCCAGATCGATGCCAACCAACTGACGCTGGCGGTGAGCTCGCGCCTGCTGGACGACGACACCGGGGCCGAGCGCGCCGCGATCAACTTCGGCCAGATCTTCTACTTCGACGAGCCACGGGTCTACCTGCCGAGCGAATTCGACAACCTCACCCAACCGCAGGTCGACGACCTGCTCTCGCGCCAGCGCTCGGCTTATGTTGCCGAGGTGCGAACGCGGGTAACCGACACCTGGTCGCTGATCGGCGGTTTCCGCTACGACCCGGAGCTCGAACGCACCGACTTCGGCGCCGTGCGCCTGCAGAAGCGCTTCGGCACTGACGGCCTGTTCAACATTGGTTATCGCTACCGCCCTGACCGCCTGGAGCAGACCGATATCTCGGCGCTGATCCCGGTCAACGACAACTGGCGCGCGGTGTTCCGCTGGAATTACAGCTTGCGCGAGCAGACTACGCTCGAGGCGGTCGCCGGCTTCGAATACCGGAGCTGCTGCTACAGCGTGCGCCTGCTTTCCCGCAACTACCTGCGTGGTGTTGGAAATGAACGCCGGAACGCGATCTTCCTGGAACTGGAACTAACCGGCCTGGGCAGTGTCGGTCGCGATACAGGTGATTTTTTACGCCGTGCTATTCTCGGTTATCAGCCTTTTGAGGGCCCGTTTTAATGAAGCTCAAGTTGTTGTTTCTAGTATATATTTTAGCTTGTTTCCCGGCGCTCTCGCACGCCCAGGCAGTCGGTGAAAATGTCGATTCGATCGTAGCCGTGGTGGATGAAGACATCATTCTTCGCAGCGAGCTCGATCAGGCCCTGGCTGGCATCAAGCGCCAGTACCAGGGCCGCGAAGCGCAGCTGCCGCCGGCCAATGTCCTGGAGCGCCAGGTGCTCGAACGGCTGACCTTGGTACGCCTGCAGCTGCAGCGTGCCGAGACCACCGGGGTCAAGGTCACCGATACCGAGATCGACGAGGCGATCGGCCGCATCCTCACCCAGAACAAGATCTCGATGGCGCAATTGCAGCAGCAGCTCGAATACGACGGCTTCTCGCTCACTGAATTCCGCCGCACCATGACCGAAGAGCTGATGGTGCAGAAGCTGCGCCAGCGCGTGGTCGAATCGCGTGCCGACATCAGCCCTTCCGAGATCGAGATTGCGCTCGCGAGCGGCGTGCACCAGAAGGGCGAGGTGCGCCTCTCGGTGCTGCTGATTGCGGTGCCCGATGGCGCCACGCCGGAGCAGGTCGAGGTCGCGCGCACCAAGGTCGAAGGCGTCAAGAAGCTCATCGACGAAGCCACGATCGATTTTACGGCCGCGGCCATCCGCTACTCCGATGCGCCCCAGGCGCTCGAAGGCGGCGACCTCGGCTGGCGCCGCTTCGATCAGGTACCGCCCGCGTTTGCCGATCTCGTCGCCGGCATGGCGATCGGCGATACCTCGCAGCCGATGCGCACGCCGAGCGGGTTCTACCTGCTCAAGCTGACCGACAAGCGTGAGACCAGCCAGATCGTGGTCAGCGAGTTCAACGCCCGCAAGATCCTGGTGCGCATCACTGAACTGCAGGACGATGCGGTCGCCAAGCGTGGCATCGAGGCCATCCATGCCCGCCTCAAGAAAGGCGAGGACTTCGCGAAGCTCGCCCGCGAGCTATCGGAAGATGAATCCACCGCTCCGCTCGGTGGCGACCTCGGCTGGTTCGGCCTGGAAGGCCTGCCGCCGGAGTTTGCGGAATTGCTGTCGACCTTGCCGGACGGGGGCTATTCCTCGCCACTGCGCGACGGCCAGGGCTGGGTGATCATCCAGCGCGCCGGTGTCCGCCAGGCCGATCGCACCGCCGATTACGTTCGCAACCAGGTTACCGAGAGCCTGCGCGACCGCAAGGGCGAAGAGGCCTACGAGCAGTTCCTGCGCCAGCTCAAGGGCGAAGCCTTTATCGAGTACCGGCTGGCGAAGACCTGATCCGAGGCTGAGCTGATGGCGCTGCGCATTGCGGTGACGGCGGGTGAGCCCGCCGGCATCGGTCCGGAGCTGCTGGTCCGGATTGCGCAGCACGCCTGGGACCAGCGCCTGATCGCGATCGGCGACGGGCGCATGCTGATGGCGGCGGCCGTATCTCTCGGACTGCCGCTTGCGCTGGTCGACGATGATCCGGCGCAAACCGCGCCGCTGCCGCCTGGAACGCTGGCCCTTGCGCTGGTCGAGCTCGAGGTTACCGCGATTCCCGGCCAGCTCGATCTGCGCAATCGCGCGGCGACCTTGAGCATGCTCGAGCACGGCGCGCGTGGCAGCGCTGCTGGCCATTACGATGCATTGGTGACGGCACCGGTCAACAAATCGGTGCTGAACTCTCCGGAGCGCCCGTTTCTTGGCCACACCGAATTCTTCGCCGAACTCGCGGGCGTGGACCGAGTGCTGATGATGCTGATCACGCATCCGCCCGGCCAACCTCCACTGCGCGTCGCGCTCGCCACCACCCACCTGCCCCTGCGCGCCGTCAGTGATGCCATCAACGCCCCGATGCTGACGCAGACGCTGCGTATCCTCGATGCCGGCCTGCGCCGCGACTACGGGATCGCGGCACCCCGCATCTGCGTGCTCGGCTTGAACCCGCACGCCGGCGAAGCCGGGCATCTGGGCCGCGAGGAAATCGAGATCATCACGCCTGCGCTGGACGACTTGCGTGCCGAGGGCATGCAGCTCATCGGCCCGCTGCCCGCCGATACCGCCTTCACCCCCCGCCACCTCGAACACACCGACGCCGTGCTCGCCATGTACCACGACCAGGGCCTCCCCGTGCTCAAGTACGCCGGCTTCGGCCACGCCGTCAACGTTACCCTGGGCCTCCCCTACGTCCGCACCTCCGTCGACCACGGCACCGCCTTAGACATCGCCGGCAAGGGAGTGGCCGATGCTGGGTCGCTGGTTGCGGCGATTGATGAGGCGGTGCGCATGCTCGGGGCGAGATCGCTCCGTCCAATCGGTTGATTTTTGACGCAAAGGAACGCAAAGGGGGCAAAGGGACGCAAAAAACGCAGATCCAGGAATGGCAACCAATGTGGTCTTTGCGCTTCGAATGACCCATTTGGTCAAATGCTCCATTTGCGTTCCTTTGCTCCCTTTGCGTTCATTTGCGCCGAAACAATCCACTTCCAGCCAGCGAATCAGCCATGCACGCGCGTAAACGGTTTGGACAGAATTTCCTGCGCGATGAGCGAGTGATCGAGCGGATCGTGCGGGCGATTGATCCCAAGCCCGGCCAGCGGCTGGTGGAGATCGGTCCTGGGCGGGGGGCGATGACCTGGCCGTTGTTGCGGGCGGCGGGGGCGTTGACGGCGGTCGAGATCGACCGCGACCTGGTGCCGCTGCTGCGTGCCGCCGGGCCCGAGCATGGGGAGCTCACAGTCGTCGAGGCGGATGTGCTCACCGTCGACTTCACCGCGCTGGCGGCAGGCGGGCGTTTGCGGGTCGTGGGTAACCTGCCCTACAACATCTCGACCCCGGTGCTGTTCCACCTGCTCGATCACAGCGAGTCGATCGAGGACATGCACTTCATGCTCCAGCGCGAGGTGGTCGAGCGCATGGCCGCGCCGCATGGCGACAAAATCTACGGCCGGCTCTCGGTCGCGCTGCAGTCGCGCTGCAAGGTCGAACGCCTGTTCAAAGTCGCGCCGGGCAGCTTCTGGCCGGTGCCGAAGGTCGACTCCGCCATCGTCCGCCTGGTCCCGCTGCACGATCCCGAGCGCGAGGCGCTCACCGAGCCACTCGACCGAATCCTGCGTGCGTGCTTCGGCATGCGCCGCAAGACCATCGCCAATGGGCTGATGGGATTGCTCACCGCCGATGAAATCAGCGCCGCCGGCGTGTCCCCGGGCGCGCGCCCGGAACAGGTGGATATTGCGGGGTTCTTGAGGCTGGCGAAGGCGTTGCGCGACCAGGGCTGAGTGCGTTCTGCCGTACGTGGGTTCGGACCTTGTCCGAACGCTCCTGGCTTGAACATGGGAAAAGCGTCCGGACCCACGCCAAGCTTGCAAGCCACAACGGTACCCCTACAACTTCCCCCGCGCCGCCTCCCAATCGCGCCCGTCGTAATGCTCGAGGCGTCCGATATGCGCCTCGCCGCCGTCGACGCAACGCAGGTTGACGCTCCAGCAATCCGGATGCGAGCGCGGCTGATAGAAGCTCTTGATTCCGCAGACGCGGCAGAAAAGATGCGCGGCGGCACCGGTGCCGAAGCGGTAGTCGCTGAGCGCCTCGAGCGGCGTCAGCAGCTCGAACGCGCTGTGCGGCACAGTCACGTGGAGGTATCCGGTCATGCTGCAGATCGAGCAATTGCAGCTCAGCACTTCAAGCGCGGCCGGCCCAAGAAAGCGGAAGCGCACGGCGCCACAGTGGCAACCGCCCTGGTAGCGCTCGTCCCCGAGGTTGACCGCGTCGGCCATGAGTGTGTTGTTCCGTAGTTAACTTGAACAATATTTCTGATGGATTTTGGCGCCAGGCAAGGCGCGACGAGGGTGAGAGCGGACGGCTTTCGCGGCATGCCGCGAGTCCGGTTGAACGCACGCAACTTGTTGTGGGCAGGATCCGAAGGACATAGTTCTTCTATGGCGACGAAGAGCAACGCAGCATGGCGTCGAAAGACGCAGGAATATTTCAAGGAAACTGCGGAACAACACACTAAAATAGCGTGTAGATCAAGGGAGCGAATACCGAGCCGTTGACGGCGACCAGGATGCCGCCGATGGCGACGAGCACCAGCACGATCGGCATCAGCCAGTACTTCTTGCGTTCGCGCAGGAACGCCCAGAGTTCACGCAGGATATCGAGCACAGAAGAAGTCGCGTATCGGTGGACGCAGGAATGCTACGCGAGGTCTGCGCCTTTGGTGGGTCTGCGCTCTGCGCGGACTCTTCCGACTCTGAGCAAAAAGCGTCGACGCGCAGCGCAGACCCGCCAAAAGCAGGTGCACACGCCCGCATTTATCCCTCGCGCAGCGCCCAGAACTCTTCACCTTTCGGCCATAATCGGGCGTTTCCCGGAGCCTTCATCTGGCATCGGGACGCAAGAGATCACAGCCTTCGGAGGCCTCATGAGCAACAGCTTCGGCACGCGTGCGAGCTTTGATTCGCGCGGCAAGACTTACCACTACCACAGCCTCGCCGCGCTCGGCTCCCGCTACGATCTCAAGCGCCTGCCGTACTCGCTGAAGATCCTCCTGGAAAACCTGCTGCGCTTCGAGGACGGCGTCAATATCACGTCGGGCGACATCGAAGCGCTGCTGACCTGGGATGCCAAGGCCAAGCCCTCCAAGGAAATCGCCTTCACGCCCGCGCGCGTGGTGCTCCAGGACTTCACCGGCGTGCCCTGTGTCGTCGATCTCGCCGCGATGCGCGATGCGATGGCGACGCTCGGCGGCGATCCCAAGAAAATCAATCCATTGTGCCCGGCGGAACTGGTCATCGACCACTCCGTGCAGGTCGACACCTACGGCCGCGCGGACGCTGTCGATCTCAACGCCGCGATCGAGTTTGAGCGCAACCAGGAACGCTATTCCTTCCTGCGCTGGGGCCAGCAGAGCCTCGACAATTTCAAGGTGGTGCCGCCGCGTACCGGCATCGTCCATCAGGTCAACCTGGAATACCTGGCGCGCGTGGTGTTCGCCCGCGAAGTCAACGGCGTGTGGGAGGCCTATCCCGACACCGTGGTCGGCACCGACTCGCATACCACCATGATCAACGGCATCGGCGTGCTCGGCTGGGGCGTCGGCGGCATCGAGGCGGAGGCGGCCATGCTCGGCCAGCCGAGCACCATGCTGATCCCGGAAGTCATCGGCGTGCGCCTCATCGGCAAGCTGCCGGAGGGCACCACCGCGACCGACCTGGTGCTCACGGTCACGCAGATGCTGCGCAAGCACGGGGTGGTCGAGAAGTTCGTCGAGTTCTTTGGCGATGGCCTCGAGCACCTGCCACTCGCGGACCGTGCCACGATCGCCAACATGGCGCCCGAGTACGGCGCCACCTGCGGCATCTTCCCGATCGACCACGAGAGCCTGGCCTACCTGCGCTTGTCCGGACGCAGCGACGAGCAGATCGAGCTGGTGGAGTGCTATGCCAAGGCGCAGGGCATGTTCCGCGAGAACGGCCAGCCCGACGCCGACTACACGGCGGTGCTCGAGCTCGACATGTGCTCCATCAAGCCCAGCCTTGCCGGTCCCAAGCGCCCGCAGGATCGCGTGCTGCTGGACGCGATGAAGGCCAACTACCACGCCAATCTCGAAGGCCTGATCTCGCAGCGCAAGCCAAAGATCGCCGAATCGGTGCTGTTCGCCGAAGGTGGCGCGCAGCCGCAGGCAGAACACCTGCTGGTGCCCTCGCCAGTCGAGCACAAGATCGAGGCGGCGCCGGACGGACCTTTCGACGGCTCGGTGGTGATTGCGGCGATCACCAGCTGCACCAACACCTCCAATCCTGCAGTAATGCTCGGCGCGGGCCTGGTCGCACGGAACGCCGTCGCGCGTGGGCTCAAGACCAAGCCGTGGGTGAAGACCTCGCTCGCACCCGGCTCGCTGGTGGTCACCGATTACCTGACCAAGGCCGGCGTGATCAGCCCGCTCGCAGAGCTGGGCTTCCATGTCGTCGGTTACGGTTGCACCACCTGCATCGGCAACTCCGGCCCGCTCCCGGATGCCACCAGCAAGGCGATTGCCGAGAACGACCTGGTTGCCGTTTCCGTGCTCTCGGGCAACCGCAACTTCGAAGGTCGCGTCCACGCCGAAGTCAAGATGAACTACCTGGCCTCGCCGCCGCTGGTGGTCGCCTACGCCATCGCGGGCACGGTCGACATCGACCTCACCACCGAGCCGCTCGGCAAGGATCCCAACGGTACGGACGTGTACCTGCGCGATATCTGGCCGAGTAACCGCGACGTCGCCGAAGCCATCTTCAGCAATGTCACGCCGCAGATGTTCACCCAAAGCTACGCCAATGTGTTCACCGGTGACGCGCGCTGGCAGACGGTCAAGGCGCCGACCGGCGACATGTACGTCTGGAGCGCCAATTCCACCTACATCCAGAATCCGCCCTACTTCCGCGGCATCACGGCCACGCCGAAGCCAGTCGGTGACGTACACGGCGCGCGCGTGCTGGCGCTGCTCGGCGACTCGATCACCACCGACCACATCTCCCCGGCCGGCTCTTTCACGGCCGACACGCCAGCCGGCAAGTACCTGATCGCCAATGGCGTCGAGCCGGTCGACTTCAACTCCTACGGGTCACGCCGCGGCAACCACGAAGTGATGATGCGCGGCACCTTCGCCAACATCCGCCTCAAGAACAAGCTCGCGCCCGGCACCGAGGGTGGCTTCACGACCCATATGCCGAGCAACGAAGTAATGACCATCTTCGACGCCGCCATGTGCTACGAAGCCGCCGGCACGCCGCTGGTCGTGCTCGCCGGCAAGGAATACGGCACCGGCTCCTCGCGCGACTGGGCGGCCAAGGGCACCATCCTGCTCGGCGTGCGCATCGTTATCGCCGAGAGCTTCGAGCGCATCCATCGCTCGAACCTGTGCGGCATGGGCGTGCTGCCCTGCCGTTACCTCGAAGGCGAAAACGCCACCACGCTCGGCCTCACCGGTCGCGAGGTCTTTGACTTCGAGGGCATCGACGGCGGCCACGGCAAGCACCTCAAAGTGACTGCCACCTCAGAGGACGGCAGCGTCAAGAACTTCACCGTCCGCGTGCTGCTCGAAACCCCCAAGGAAGTCGAATACTTCCAGCACGGCGGGATTTTGCATTACGTGCTGAGGCAGCTGGCCAAGTAAAGCGGTGTTGGTTGTTGGTGTTGGTGTTGGTGTTGGTGTTGGTGTTGGTGTTGGTGTTGGTGTTGGTGTTGGAAAAAGGCGCGTGGGTCCGGACCTTGTCCGGACGCTTTTCGGGTAGCGTGGCTCTGAGCGCGCGCAGACTTGGCGTTTCGCGTTGACGCTAAATCGCGCCAGTGCCGCGTATGTCAACGAAGCGAGCAATCGCCGATTGAGGTAGCGTGGTTCTGTGGGCGCGCACTGTCCGCTTTACGCGGCAGCGCTGTTCGCGCCAGCGGCCGCGTGCGTCGACGACGCGAGCTCCGTCGACAAAGCCGGGCGCCTCGCGCTCGTCAATTGGTCGCCAGTTCAAGCCGGACGGGCGCGTAGGACTCGGCCTACGTCAAACGCGCATCCCTCGTTCCGAAACCGAAACCGAAAACCGCTTTTACATCCCGACATCCTTGACCAGCGCTGCCACGTCCTCGGCCGTGGCGGCCTCGATGATCGTGCGCTTGAGCGCGAGCAGCGGCTTGCGCTGGAGCTTGCTCAGGGCTTCCTTGACCTCGAGCAGTCCGCGCGGGTGCAGGCTGAAATCGGTGAGTCCGAGCGCCAGCAGGAGCGGCGTGTAGCGCACTTCGCCGGCCATTTCGCCGCACAGGGACACCGGTTTGCCCATGGCACGGCCGGTGTCGATGACGGCGCTGATCAGGCGCAGCACGGCCGGGTGCATGGGCTGGTACCAGCGCGAGACGCCCTGGTTGCCGCGGTCGATCGCGAGCGTGTATTGCACCAGGTCGTTGGTACCGATCGACAGGAAATCGAGCATCTCGGCCATGCGCGTGACCGAGAGCGCGGCGGCCGGCACTTCGATCATCCCACCGACTTTGACGTTCTCCTGGAACGGCGTGCCGGACGCGCGCAGCTCATCCTCGGCTTCGCGAATGAGCGTGCGTGCGCGGCGCACGTCCTCAGGCCCGCCGAGCATGGGCAGCAACAGCAACACCGGACCCTCCAGTGCTGCGCGAAGAATGGCTCGGACCTGGGTGCGAAACAGCTCCGGAAAGCGCAATGACAGCCGGATCCCGCGCAGGCCGAGCGCAGGGTTGGTCTCGTGCGGGTCCTGTCCAAGCGGCAGTTGCTTGTCGGCACCGATGTCGAGCGTGCGCAAGGTCAGCGGCTGGCCCTGCATGATGCGCACTGCGGCCGAATACGCTTCGAACTGTTCCTCCTCGTTCGGTGGCGCGTGCCGGTCGAGATAGAGAAACTCCGTGCGGAACAGGCCAATGCCCACCGCACCATGCTTGCGGGCGAGCTCGAGATCACGCGGCTGCTCGGCATTCGCCCACAACCGGATCGGTTCGCCGTCCGCCGTTTGCGCAACGGCACCGACGAGCCGCAACAGATTGGTCGCGCGCCGACGCTGTTCGTGCTGCCGTTCCCGATAGCGGGTCAGGCGCTCGCCGTCGGGATCGATCAGCGCGAAGCCACGATCGCCATCGACGATCAGCAGCTGCCCCTCATGCACCATTTGTCGGGCGCCACGCACACCGACCACGCACGGCACGCCAAGCGAGCGCGCCAGGATCGAGGAATGCGAAAGTGAACCGCCCGACTCGATCATGAAGGCGGCAAGGCCGCGTTCCGCGAGTCCGTTCAGCTCGGCCGGCTCAATGTCGTCGGCCACGATGACGGTGTCGTCGAGCGAATCTTCTTCGACGAACAATGCACGCGCGGGCCGGTTCGCAAGCGCGCTGGCAATGCGCTTGACCACCTGGTCGACGTCGTCGCGGCGCGAGCGGAAATAATCGTCCTGCATCTGCTCGAAAGCGGTGATCAGCTGGTCGCGCGCCTGCTTGAGCGCCCATTCGGCATTGCAGGCGCGGGCGCGCATGAACTCGACCGGCGCCTCGACCAGCGCATCGTCCTCGAGCATCAAGAGGTGCGTTTCGATGAACTCGCGCACCTCGCTCGGCACCTGCGGGCCAAGCCGGCCGGCGACACCGGTGAGCTCGATGCGCGCGGCGCCGACTGCGGCGCGATAGCGCTCGATCTCGACGCCGACCTGGTCGGGATCGAGGGTGTATTCAGGGGTTTCAACGCCACCGCTCTCGAGCACGCGCGCACGGCCGATCCCGATGCCCCGGGACGCCGCTTGCCCGCTCAGGATGAGGGCCATGAGCGTCGGTCCGCCTAGTCAGCTTCGTCGAAGCGGCGGTCAAAGAGCTCGATCACCGCTGGCAGCGCTGCGGCTTCGTCGCTGCCGTCAGTGCGTACGCTCAAGGTCGTGCCCTTGCCGGCGGCGAGCATCATCACCCCGAGAATGCTCTGCGCATTGACCTCGCGGCCACGGCAGATCAGAGTGACCTTGGAGCTATAGCGCCCACACAGCTGTACCAGCTTGGCGGCAGCGCGCGCATGCAGCCCCAGACGATTGCTGACGACGATCTCCTTCTCAAGCATCGAGCACCACCCCGGCCCTGCCGCCGTCGCGCGCGGCTTCGGCCAGCTCGCGCAGATTCTTCTCAGGATAGTTGAGCACGCGCAGCAGCATCGGCAGGTTGAGCCCGGAGACGCGGATCTCCACGCACCCAGGATCGTTCTCCGCAGCCATGTTGAATGGCGTCGCGCCGAAAATGTCGGCAAGCACCAGTACGCCCTCGCCCTGGTCGAGCTGGCGCATGGCGAGCCTGAGCGCGCGCGCGTCGAAATCACGGTCGCGGCTCACCCACGGCACCTCGAACACACCCAAGCGCAGTGGCAAGCTCGGCATGACCACTTTCGCGGCCGCCGCCATCGCCCCGCCCACGCCTTCGTGGGTCACCAGTAGTACGCCAACAGTCATGCAAATTCTCGATGAAAACAAAGGATCTCGCCGCCGAGCGTGCGGAATCGCTCCTGCAGGCGCTCGACGATGTAGACCGAACGATGGCGACCGCCGGTACAACCGATGGCGACGGTCAGGTAGCTGCGCTCGGATGGATCGAAGCGTGGCAGCCAACGCTTGAGGAAACGCTCGACATCGTCGATGAAATCGCCAACCTCGGGGCGCGCCTCGAAATACTCGCGTACTGCCGCATCCCGCCCGGAGAGCGGCCGCAGGCGCGGCTCCCAGTGTGGGTTCGGCAACGCCCGCGCGTCGAACAGGAAGTCGGCCTCGTTGGGCACGCCGCGCTTGAACGCGAACGACTCGAACATCAGCGACACGCCGCCAGCGCTGATACCGAGCGCCTCGAGGATGCGTCGCCGCAACTGGTAGACATTGAGCTCGCTGGTGTCGATCTCGGCGTCGGCAATCTGCCGGATCGGCTTCAGGATGGCGCGCTCGCGCGCGATCGCATCCGACAGTGAAAGGCCTTCGCCCCCGAGCGGATGGCGCCGGCGCGTTTCACTGAACCGCTTGAGCAGGGCCTCGTCCTTGGCGTCCAGGAACAGCAGGAATGGCGGCATGCCGAGCGTCGCCAGATCCGAAAAGGCGCGTGGCAGCTCCTGTGAGTCACTGCTCGCCGTGCGTGCGTCGATGCCGACGGCGAGCCGCGGATAACGCGTCTCGCCGGCGCCGAGCGCATGCTCCGCGAGCCCGCGCAACAGGCTGGCGGGCAGATTGTCGATGCAATAGAAACCGAGATCCTCGAGCGTGCGCAGGGCAACGGACTTGCCGGAGCCAGACAAGCCGCTGACGACCGCCAGGCGCACGCGCCCGGGTGACGGCGATGGGTGTGACGAGGAATTGATCATGTCTTCTGCCGCTTCATCGAATGTGCCTGGCGGTCAATGAAGGTCTGGGCCGCGTCGATGCCCTTGCTCTTGAGCACGTGGTTGCGCACCGCCGCCTCGACGAGCACGGCGAGGTTGCGACCCGGTGCGACCGGGATCACCAGACGCGGGATCTCGACATCGAAGATCTTGAGCGTGCTGACGTCCCCGTACAGGCGTTTCATGCCGTCGTGCTGGCCGTCGGAAATCGTCGGCCCCAAGTGCACGACGAGGCGCAAGTATTTGTTCCGCTTGACCGCGGTGTCGCCGAACATTTCGCGCACGTTCAACACGCCGAGGCCACGGACTTCCAGGCAATCCTGCAGCATGTCCGGGCAGGTGCCGTCGATCACGTCCGGGGCGATCAGGGTGAACTCGGGCGCGTCGTCGGCAATCAGCCGGTGCCCGCGCGTCAGCAATTCGAGCGCGAGCTCGCTCTTGCCGGCGCCGGCATCGCCGGTGATCAGCACGCCGATCGAATAAACCTCTAGAAAAACCCCGTGCAGGGTCGTCCGCGGCGCCAGCGCGCGCGCCAGGTGGTACTGCAGGTAGGTCAGGACGTCGTGGCCGCGCTTGCTGGTGCGCCACACCGGCACGTGCGAGCGCCGACAGGCGGCCAGCAGGTCATCGGGCGGCTCCATGCTTTTCACGATCACGAGCGCCGCCGGCTGCAGCTTGATCATGCGCTGGATGGTGGTGCGCCGATTGCCCGGCGTCAGGCTATCGAGGAAGGCCATCTCCTCGCTGCCGATGACCTGCAACTTATTCGGGTGGATCAGGTTGAGATAGCCCACCAGCGCGGGTCGGCGCTGGCGGCCCTCGGCAATCTCGATGCGTTTGTCGCCGCCCTCCTGAGATGCCACCCAGGTCATATCCAGGCGCGTGCGCACCTCGTCGAACAGCTCATGGGCAGATAACCAGCGCGACGCCATTCCTCAGAAGGGCCTTAGCTCATCGTGGGGGATCGATTCTCGCCGTAAACGGGTTTGCAAGCACGCGCTACATGGCGAATGGATTGACGATGCGGACACCCGAGATCACTTGCCCATGCTGGAGATCTTCAGTGAGCAGCAGTTCGCAGGCGGCCGAGCGCGCCGATTCGACAATCAGCGCGTCCCATAGCGAGATGCTGAACAGTCGCGTGAGATCGATCGCCGCCAAAACCAGGCCAACACTCGGGATCACCGTGTGAAAACGCGCATGTTGTTCGACACGACGGCGCGCCAGTGCCGGATCGAGCCGAATCTTCGTGGTTGCGTTGCGGAAATACTCCTGTCAGACCTGGATCGACAGGACTCCTTCGCCCACTGCGACACAAGCGCGCCCATGCTCCAGAGCAATAGCATGTTTGCGTGGATCGGCGCGGCCATCGCAATAGAGCAGCAAGTTGGTGTCTACGAAGCTACGCGCCACCGTAACGATCCACTCGGTCGGCGTACGTAGATTCGCGGTTGAACACAGCGCCGCGCGAATCGCCCTGACCGCTCATCGCGAGAAATTCTTCGACCTCGCCTTCAATGGATCGCTGCCCGGCCAGTTGCTCCAGGTATTCCCGCACGACCTGGCTCAAGCTCTTGCCCATGGCCTGAGCGGCTGCCCGCGCCTGTTCCGCAACGTAAGATTCGTTAGCTTTCCACGGGTTACGTGCGCACACGTTAGGTGAGCGCACTCGTGCAGTCAATGACGCGCTCATTGAACGCCAGCCGTCAGGCCTCGCCCAGCGCCACGCAATGTTTGTGCAGTCGATCGAAGAGCTGTCTCGAATCCGTGGCCGAGCGCAGATTCGCTAACACCGGATCGCTCCTGCGCTCGACGGTCTGCGTCGAGCAGTGTCAGGTGGGCATCGTTGAAGCGCGCACTACGGTAGCGTTGTCGGTCCTGGTAGATCCGGCCGCATGTTCGCGGCGTAGCGGATCAGCTCCAGGCCGGACCGCAAGCCGAGCTTGCTCTTGATTGCCGCACGATGGCTTTCAATCGTCTTAACACTGCGCCGCAAGGTGGCGGCAATCTCGCCGGTGGACAATCCATCCCCGATCAGCTGAAGCACCTGGATCTCGCGGTCGGAGAGAGATTCCTTGCTGTCACCGACGCGCTTGCGGCCGACCATCCGGCTCAGCATCTGCGTCTGCATGTTCGCACTGAGCACGATCTCTCCGCGCAAAACACGATGCACCGCCTCGACCACATTCTCAGCAGCCGACTGCTTCATCAGATAGGCCTGGGCCCCCGCCTGTAGGGCGCGTTCGGCGTACGCCGACTCGTCGTACATTGAAAGCACGACGACTGGCGACGCGAAACCATCGGCACGCAAGCTGCGCAGGAGATCAAGACCCGATTCCTTGCCCAATGCGAGATCGAGGACCATGACGTCGGGCATGTAGCCACTGCTGAAGCAAGCTTTGACCTCAGCCGTAGTGCCGGCCTGGCGCACGCAGGTGAACTGAGTGTCGAGCGAGAACAGCTGGGCCAAGCCCTGACGAATGATCGGGTGATCGTCTACCAACAAGACGCGGATGGCTTGTGTCATGGATCACCGTGTCGGGAAGCAAAATGGTTTTCGGGAGCTAGCGGGAAGCGAACTGCGATCAGGGTGCCGGCGCCGCCGCTGCGGATGCGCAGGCGGCCACCGAGCCCGTGCACGCGGATACGGATATTGCGCAGGCCCATGCCATCGGAGTCGTTGGCGACATCAAATCCGCCGCCGTTGTCGCGAATGCTCAGCAAACCGGTCGAGCGCATTCGCAGCTTGATTGTGATGACCTCTGGACTGCCGTGGCGAAGTGAATTGTTGAGCGCCTCCTGGGCGATCCGGAACAGATTCAGGGACAATTTGGGAGTCAGCCGGACAATGTCGGATTCCGTAGCGTCGATGAAAACCTGGCAGCTCACGCCGTGCAGGCGCTCCAGGCGCGCGCACATCGAGCGTAAGGATTTCTCCAGATCACCACTCTCCAGCCCGCCGGGGCTTAGATCACGCGCGATCGCGCGCAGGCTGTCCAATGTCTCGGCCAGCAACTGCGCGATCCATTCGGCGTCGCTCGCTTCTTCGCGACCTGCGTTTTGAAGCTTTTTCTGCAAGGCTCGACCGAGGAAGGCGATCCCAGCCAACTGCTGGCCGACATCGTCATGCAGATCCTGACCGATACGCGCCTGTTCACGCTCGGAAATGTCGAGGAAGGCCAGCTCCAACTGCTGGCGCTGCAGGAACTCAGAGCGCAATTGGTCCTGCGATTCGCGAATCATCTGGCGTAACCAGTTCAGCCGATTTTCGGCGGCGACTTCGGCCTCGCGGTCGCGACCGACCAGCAGAAAAGTGCGGTCTTCCCCGCTGCTGGTCTGAGTCACCACCATGTAGACCGGCCAGCTACTGCCATCACGTGCGATCAGCGAGTGCACTGCGCGATCAGCGACCTCCGACAACGGCTGCGTGCGCGGCAGTACACGTAGAACCTGTTCATCGCCGAGTAGCAGCCCGAGGGGCTGCCCAAGCAGTTCGCCGGTGGCATAGCCGGCGCGCTGCAGCAAGCCTTCTGACGCATGGACGATACATTGGGCGGTATCGAAGGTAATCGAGTAGGCCGCGACCTCGTCGAGTATCCGGTGCAGTCGCATGCGCGCCAGCGCTTCGCTTTCGCCCAGCTCCGCGGCGGCGAGAGCCCGTTCTGCCCGCACGAGTTTGCGGGCCGTGATGTCTGTATGGGTGCCGACAACGCGGATCGAAAATGCCTTCCGGGCCGCGCTCGACCACGCTGCCGACGACGTGGATCCAGATCCAGTGGCCCTGGCGATGTTGGGCGCGGACCTCGACGTCGATCTGATTTTCCAGCGGGCTCCGCAGAGCCTCCATGTTTTGCGACAACTTGGACATGTCTTCGGTATGCACCAGGGCATGCCACGAATCGATGCTCGGCGTCAGCGCGTGTGGCTCCAGACCCAGCATGGTCAGCCAGCGTTCGTTGACGCGCAAAGTGCCGCCCGGGACGTTCCAGTCCCATACGCCGAGATCCCCTCCGCGTGCCCCGAGCCGCAACGGCGCCTCACTCTCACGCAAGGCGTGATCGGCTTGCTTGCGCGCGGTCACATCGCGCGTGATGCCGATAAAGTGGGTCGCGACGCCGGCGTCGTCGAACACTGGCGAAATGGTCAGCTCGTTCCAGAACGGTCGACCGTCCTTGCGGTAATTGACGATCTCGCCCGAGAACTCCATGAACATCTGCACCCGCTCGCGGATGCGCACTACGGTCTGGGGGTCGGTCAGCAAGCCCTGCATGAATCTGCAAGTGCGGCCGACCACTTCTGATCCCGAGTAACCGGTGATCTTGCTGAAAGCGGAATTCACCGACAGGATGCGGCGATCCGGCGCGGCAATGATCACCCCCTGTGAAATCGACTCTAAGGCCACATCGGAAATGCGCAGAGCCGATTCAGCCGCTTGGCGCGCTGCGCCGTCGACTTTGGCAGCCGTGATATCGCGCGTGACCGTCAGAATCATGGTGACTTCGCCGTCGCCGTCGCTCAGCGGCGTGACATGCGTCTCCAGCCAGCGGTGACCGCCGCGCAGTCCGCGGATTTCGAATTCGAGCACGCCGGAAGCGCCGGCCTTGGCCCGCAGCAGCAACTCGGAAAATCCACTTTGATAGGCGGGCAGGACGAAATTGGACAGCCCGTGCGTACGCACCTCGAGGATGGACTCGGCTTCGAGAAAGCTGAGGCCAGCCGGGTTTATGTCCAGCAGGGAGCCGTCCTTCCCCAGCACCTTGATGCATTCAGGATTGCGCTCAAACAAGGTCCGGAAGCGCTCGCCCTCACTCGCAGAAGCGTCCTTCGAATACTCGTTGTCGTTGGTGCCGCCGCGGATTCCAGAGGCCTGCAGCAGCGCTCAATGAGGTGTAGGGGAAAGATCCGTCGGCAATTCTATGGGGTCCATGTCCGCTCAGTTGAATTCGCGATGTTCATTGATCACGGCAGGCTCCATTCCGAAGAACGCTGGCATGCCGCGCTCGGAGAGCGCGCGGCCAGTTACTGCCGCATCGGCGACCGGAGCATGCACTGATCGTTGTTAGCGCTCCAAGCGGCCAAGGATGGACATACAGCGCTAAATGCCCCGTGGAAGCAAAAATCAGGGAAAACCTGAGCAGGGGGTCAGGGCGAGCACCCGGACCTCGAGCGAATCCCTGATCCAAGGATAGGCAAATCACTTGCGATCGTTCCCGGCATGGCCCGATCGCGCCGAGCTTTGCGCCTGCGCATCCTTCATCCACTCGAACTCGCCGCCCACGTCCCCATGCTCGCCTCCTTACAGCGCACCATGACCCGATCCAGCAGCCTACGCGACACTCGGACCTACGCAATCGAAGGGCTTTCTCACGACGCCTCGGGGGCGCTGCGCAGCATCATGCAAGTGCTGAGTGGTCGTACCCAATGTCCCTGGCAGCTGGTCCCGCTCGCCAGTGCGGAAGTCCTGATCCTCGGTCCAAATTTCGATGCAGCGAAGGAAGCCGCGCTGATCGGTTCGGCGCGGTACATCGTCCGCGTCACTTTGAGTGACGAATCGCATTTCGGCGAAATCACCCGGCTGGAATATCCATTCCGCGTGTTCCAGGTGCTGAGCACCTTCGAAGAAGTCGCATCGAAGCTCGGCGTGCGCAAACCATCAACGACGGAAGCGCCGTCGCGCAACCACAGTTGGGCGCTGTTCGACTCACTGCGCGATCTGGCCAGCCACACCAGCCACCGCCAATGGCAGCAGACTCAGTATGGCGACGGGCGGGTGCTATTTGTACGCGATGACCTGCGCGAGTTCGCGGCTGATCCGAGTGTCCATGACGATCTGCTTGCCGGTAACTTGCCGCAGCTGCCGCTGACGCCATCAGCGGATCCGCCGGCCCAACTGCAGCGCGGCCGCGGCTCACTATTGCTGTGGCACGTTGGCCTCAATGCCGGACGCGGCAACCTGAGTCGCACGCTCGATCCGTCCGCCGGCTACCGATTGCTTGCCTGGCCGGACTTCGGCGTGACGCCGCCGCACAAGGCGCACCTGCGCTTGAGCGCATTGCTGGCCGGCGGCCTGCACCGCCGCGATGAGCTGGTCGAAACGCTCGCGGGCTCTGCCGACGTGGTGACCGTCAATCGCTTCATCAACGCCTGCGCTGCGAGCGGGCTGATGCATGCAGAACGTTTAGATAGCGAGCTGCCGCCCGCGCCGAAACCCAAGGCATCGTCCGGCTCATTTGTCGGCAGCCTGATCTCGAGCATTCGCAGCAAGCTTCGATTGGGGGGCGGCAATGTTTGAGGGTCAGGAAATTAAAATCGTCTTCACCGGGCCCATGGGCGCGGGCAAGACCACCGCCATCGCGGCGATCAGCGATTCGGCGCCGGTGTCGACCGATGTCGACAACGCCGACCGCGCTTCGTGCGACAAAGATATGACCACGGTGGCACTCGATTTCGGCCAATTGAAGCTTGAGACCGGTCAGGTAGTGCGCCTGTACGGCACCCCCGGTCAGAAGCGCTTCGAGTTTATGTGGCGGATCCTGGGCCAGGGCGCGCTCGGCGTGATTCTGCTGCTGGATGCGTCACACATCAGTGCCCTGGCCGAGCTCGATGCCTATCTCGATGCGTTCGACGATTTGGCGCGGCGGCGGCTGCTGGTGGTGGGGATCGGCCGCACCAACGAACCCGGGGCTACGTCGGTCCCCGATGTGCTGCAACGTCTGCGCCTGCGCAATCTCATCATTCCCGTCTTCAGCGTCGACGTGCGTCGCCGCGAGGACGTCCACCTGTTGATCGACGCTTTGCTGAGCCTGATCGAAGCCGCGTCCGATGCCGAGGGTAGTTCATGAAACCCACCCCACGTTTGAGCCGTACCGCTGTTGAAGCGATTCGTCGTCAATTGCAGCAGTTTGGGGAAACCAGTCCCGGCATCCAGATCGCGGTGCTGAGCAGCGCCGATGGCTTCGAGGTCGCAGCCTTTCACACGCCCGGAGCCGACGCCGCAGCCGCGCGCGTCGCGGCGATGAGCAGTTCAATCACCGCGCTGGGCGATGCCATCACGCGCGAAACCGGTTTGAACAGCTCACGCAATCTCATCATCGAATCCGATAACGGGGCCATCGTGCTGCTCGCGCTGAAAGAGGCGAAGCCGGCGCTGGCACTGGCGGTAGTTGCCAACAAGCAAGCGATTCTCGGTCATTTGCTCTGGTCAGCGCGCAATACCGCGGTCGCCATCGAGCGTATCGCCACCCTTTGATTTCAAATCAAGGCGCCCGCGCTGGCACCGCGCGGGAGCACGCCATTCCCTTGGTGCGTAGAACGGATTGGAGTAGAACAACATGGCAAACGTGAACGAAACTTTGAAAAAGCTGCTGGAGCAGGATGGTGCGATAGCCTGCGCCTTGGTCGACGCAACCAGCGGAATGATGCTTGGTTCGGCTGGATCCGGCGTCGATCTGGAAGTGGCCGCAGCCGGCAACACCGAGGTCGTACGCGCGAAAATGAAAGTCATGAAAGCACTGGGTCTGAATGATCGAATCGAGGACATCCTGATCACCCTTGGCAAGCAGTACCACATCATTCGGCCGGTGGCGGCGAAGCCCGGCTTGTTCATCTACTACGTGCTTGACAAGTCGAAATCGAACCTGGCGATGGCGCGCCGCGCCTGCTCCGACATTGAAGCCGAAGTCATTTGACCGCGCCGCAAGACCGCCATCGATCCTGCGCGGAAACGCGCACGATCCTGGCGAGTGCAAGCTGGCGGAATCCCCTGGTCTTCCAGGGGCGTTCCGCTCCCTGACCAATGCCCGAATCGCGTCTCAACTGTTCAACGATCTGGCTAACGACTGCCCGCGCAGGTACTGATTGAGCTGCTGCGAGTCACTCGCGCCCCGCAGCTCGGTCAAGACCAGGGGATCGCTCAGCAGCTCGGCAATGTGGGCGAGCAGTCGAAGGTGCTGGTCGGTAAAATGCTCAGGCACGATGAAGGCCAGAACCAGGTCGACTTGCTGGCCATCGGCTGCCCCAAAATCGATCGGCGGATCTAGCTGCAGGAATGCCGCGATCGGCGCGAAGACGCCCGGGATGCGCCCGTGCGGCAAAGCGACGCCGTTGCCGAGTCCGGTCGATCCGACCTGCTCGCGCGCGATCAGCGCAGTTTCAATGTCCGCCTTGGACGGAGTCCCTTCACCCTGCGCGAGCAGCCCTGCGCATTGTGCGAGAAGGCGCAGCTTGTCAGTAGTCTTGAGAGCGGCGACGACCCGGCCGGCGCTCAGCATTTCTTTGAGATCCAACGGTGCGCTGCGCAGATGTTGACGAAGCCTGATACTGCCATCAGCGCAGCGCTTGACGATTGCGGCACATCCATGTGCCGAGCCGCGGTCCCCCTCAAATTTCAGAGGTTGAAGCCGTCGACAATGATCGGTGCGCTGCGATGGTCGCTCTTGCGCTCTTTGTAGCGGACGAGCTGACGGTCGAGCTTATCGACCAGCAGATCCATCGCGGCGTAGCAGTCCTTGGCATCCGCCTTGGCGAAGACCGTCTTCCCACTGAGATTCACCGTCGCTTCAGCCGACTGGTGCAGCTTGTCGGTGCTGAAGATCAGGTGCACATCGATCACCTTTTCGAACGGCTCGACCAGGCGCTGGACTTTGCTTTCGGCATAGTTCTTGAGCGCCTCGGTGAGGTCGAGTTGATGTCCCGAGATGGTGAGATTCATGAATGGCTCCTTTGCGGATGGTCGACCCTTGCGTGGGCCGCGGATGCGCATGCCTGGGCTTGGGAAGGTCCGCGGGCTTGAGTCCTTCGGTGCGATCCCTTAGGACGACCGGGGGACGCTTCGGCTCGCATTCCGCCTTCAGTCCGGTCGCACGCGCTCGTTCGATGATGGGATGCGCATGCCTTCACGATACTTCGCGACCGTGCGTCGCGCCACCAGAATGCCCCGGCGCTTCAGCAGGTCGGAAATGGCGCTGTCGGACAGCGGCTTCCTTGCCTGTTCCTCCTCGATGAGCTTCTTGATCATTGCCTGGATCGCCGTACTGGAGGCTTCGCCACCGTCCTTGGTCGATACATGACTGGAGAAGAAATATTTGAATTCAAGGGTGCCACGCGGCGTGTGCATGTATTTGCGCGTGGTCACCCGGCTCACGGTCGACTCGTGCATGCCAATTTCTTCGGCGACCTCGCGCAGCACCAGCGGGCGCATGGATTCGGCGCCGTGATCCAGGAACGCGCCTTGGCGATCGGCAATCACGCGCGCCACCTTGAGCACGGTCTGGTCGCGTTGCTCCAGGCTCTTCAGCAGCCAGCGCGCCTCCTGCAACTGTCCTTTGAGCGCGGTTCCCTCGTCGCGACCGCAGCGCCGCAACAGGCTCACATAGTGGTCGTTGACGCGCAGCTTGGGGGCGGCGCCCGAGTTGAGGCTGACTTCCCAGCGCCCGCCGCGCTTGAACACATAGACATCCGGGACCACGTGCTCGGCGGTGCTCACCGCGAAGCGCGCACCCGGCCGCGGCACCAGCTTGCGGATCAGCGTGATCGCGCGCTCGATTTCGACGTCCATCGCCTCGAGCTCGCGCGCCATGCGCGTCTTGTCATGCCGGGCAAGATTTTCCAGCTGGGTGGCAACGATCTTCAGCGCCAGCCATTGCGACGGATCGTCCGGAAACTGCTGCAACTGCACGGTCAGGCATTCGCGAAGATCGCGGCTGGCCACTCCAACCGGCTCGAGTTGCTGCACGTAGTGGCGTACGGCGTTAACCTCTTCCGGCGTGACCACGTGATCGGGAGCGACCGCAACGACGATCGACTCGTCGCTCTCGGTCAGGTAGCCATCCTCATCGAGCGCTTCGACGATCGCGACCGCGACCGCGCGATCCCGCGCGCTCAGTTGCGACAGATGCAGCTGCCATAACAGATGATCGGCCAGATCCGGAATCTCGGCGTGGCGCGCGTCGCCGCGCTCGTCGTCGCCATCGTCGAAAGGCTTGCCCGAACCCGTCGACATCGCATCGACAAAGGATTCGCCGGGATCATCCCAGTCATCCGCCGTCTGCGTCTCGCCTTCAGGCGTTGTCGCGGCTGGCGCCTCGACCTCACTGGTGGAGGACGTGGTCGCCTGCGCTCCGAACTCTTCGGACGATGGCGCATCCGCCCACTCGAGCATGGGATTGGTTTCGATCGCCTGCGACAGCTCGCTCTGCAACTCGAGCGTAGACAAGGTCAGCAGCCGGATGGCCTGCTTGAGCTGCGGCGTCAGCGTCAGATGCTGACCAATGCGTAACTGGAGACTCGGCTTCATGGCCCGTAGTTTGCTTGAGGCCGGGCAATTAAAGCCAGTGGCGCGTGAGGCGCTTGTGCGCGTCGGAGCGGTTTCGGTTTCGGTCGTCGGTTTCGGAGGGTGGCCCGCGCCGCTACCCGGGCCTGCGCCCTTTCAAAAAAAGCCCCGCTCCATCCGCTCCTAGTAACAAGGAGGAGAGGAGAAGGACCGCGTTTTCCGAAACCGACTACCGAAACCCGCTTTTAGGGGCGCAGCGCCAACTCCGGGTCTTCCTTCTTCACCTGGGCCAGGTCGGCCTTGGAAACGCCGAGCCAGAGCAGGATCGGGTTGCAGAAGAAGATCGAGGACAGGGTGCCGATCACGATGCCGAAGATGCAGGTAATGGCGAAGCCTTCGACGATCGGGCCGCCGAAGAAATACAGCGCGAGCAGGGCGAAGAAAGTGGTAATGCCGGTGATCAACGTACGCGACAAGGTGTTGTTGATTGCCTTGTTGATGGTTTCCTCGGCGCCGAGCTTGCGCGCACTGCGGAAGATTTCACGAACGCGGTCGAAGACCACGACCTTGTCGTTGATCGAGTAGCCGGCGACAGTCAGCAGCGCTGCGAGCACGGTCAAGTCGAAGCTGAGCCCGATCGCGCTGAGGAAGCCGAGGGTGATGATGATGTCGTGCACTTCGCCGGCGATACCGGCGAGGCCAAAGCGCCATTCGAAGCGCATGGCAACGTAAAGCATGATCGTCAGCAATACGAAGATCACCGCGACGGCGCCGTCCTCGGCGAGCTCCTCGCCGACCTGCGGGCCGATGAACTCGCTGCGCTTCACAGTCACGGTCATGCCGTCGGCGGCGAGTGCCTGGCGCACGCGTTCGGCGGTTTCAGTCTGCTGATCGGTCAGCGAAAGGCCACTGACGGTCGGCGGCAGGCGCATCGCAACTTCGCGCGCGCCACCGATGGCCTGCACCGCAATCTCTTCGAAGCCGGCCTTCGCCATGGCCGTGCGCACCTTGGCGGTGTCGAGCACATCGGCCGATTCCACTTCGACCAGGGTGCCACCGGTGAAGTCCAGTGCCAGGTCCAGGCCGCGAGTGAAGATCAGCACCAGCGAGATCACCAGCAGGATGCCTGAGATGGTCATCGAGATCCGGCGCCACTTCATGAACGGGATGTTTGCGTTCGGGTTGAAAACTTCCATGACTTTCGCTCCTGTCGATCGTCAGACCGAGATCGACTGTACTTTTTTCTGCCGCCCGTAGATCAGCGCCATGATCAACTGGGTGACCGTGACCGCGCTGAACATCGAGGTGAGGATGCCGACGAACATCGTAATCGCGAACCCGCGGATGGGCCCGGAACCGAAGGCGAACATCGCCAGCGACGCGAACACGTGGGTCAGGTTGGCATCGAGGATGGTGCCCCAGGCTTTTTCGTAACCTGCGCGCAGTGCCGCCATCGGTGAGTTGCCGGAGCGCACTTCTTCGCGGATACGCTCGGCGATCAGCACGTTGGCGTCGACCGCCATGCCGAGGGTGAGCACGATGCCGGCGATGCCGGGCATGGTCAGCGTGGCCCCGAGCGCGCTCAGGATCGCCACCAGCAGCAGCATGTTGACGGCGAGGCCAATGACGGTCACGACGCCGACGAGCTTGTAGTAGAACATCACGAAAATCACGATGGCGATCGCGCCGATCAGCAGCGCCGTGATGCCGGCGTCGATCGTTTCCTGGCCGAGGCTCGGGCCGATGACGCGTTCCTGGATGATGTCGACCGGCACCGCGAGCGAGCCGGCGCGCAGCAGCAATGCGAGGTCGGTGGCCTCGGTCGCACTCTCGAGGCCCGTCGTCTGGAAGGTGTTGCTGAAGACGCCCTGGATGGTCGCAGCGTTGATGACCTTCTGGGTTTCCTTGAAGGTGCGCACTTCCTTGCCGTCGACCATGCGCGTTTCTGGCACCCGCTCGATGTAGACCACGCCCATGCGGCGGCCTACGTTCTCGCTGGTGAAGTCGAGCATGCGCCGACCACCGGCCGAATCCAGGCGCACATGCACCATCGGCGTACCACTCTGCGAGTCATAGCCGCTGGTGGCGTCGACGAGCTGGTCGCCAGTCGCGATCACCTCTTTCTTCAGCAGGATTGGCTGGTCATTGCGATCGTAATAAAGCTTGGAGTCGGGCGGAACCTTGCCGGACTGCATCGCTTCCATCGGGTTGGCAGTCTCGTTGACCGCGCGGTATTCGAGCGTCGCCGTCGCACCGAGAATCTTCTTGGCGACCGTCGGGTCCTGCACGCCGGGCAACTGCACGACGATGCGGGTCTGTCCCTGCTGCTGGATGATCGGCTCGGCGATGGCCAGCGCGCTGACGCGGTTGTAGAGCGTCGTGATGTTCTGGTCGATGGTGCTCTTCTGCGCCGCTGCGACTTGCTCAGGACGGATCCGCGCCATCATCGATGCGCCTTCGCCCCCCGGCACTTCCTCGACGATGAGATCCGGCGTCTGCGCGTTGATCAGCGGAATCGCCTTCGAGCGGTCGGCCGGGCTCACCAGGTTGACCAGCAGGCCATCGCTGGTCCGGGTGACCGACTTGTATGCAATCTTTTCCGCGCGCAGCAGCTGGTAAAGCTCGCTCACATAGCGCTCTTCGAGCTTCTGTCGCGCTGCCTGCTGATCGACCTCCAGGAGGAATTCGATGCCGCCCCGAAGATCGAGGCCGAGCGTGACCGGCTTGCCGCCGATGGCCGCGAGCCAGCCCGGAACGGTCGATGCCAGGTTCATGGCGACCGTATATTTGTCGTCCTCGAGATCTTCGCGCACCGCGTCCGCGGCAGCGATCTGCACATCGGCGTTGGGAAATCGCACCGAAAGGCGATTGTCACTGCGCTCGACCGCGAAGTACTCGATTTTCTTGCCCTTCAACGTTCCTTCGACGCGACCCTGCAGGGCCTCGTCGATCACGGCACCGCGATTGGGCGCGATCAGGATCGAGGGCTGCGGCGGAAAGAAATTCGGCAACGTGTAAAGCGCTGCCAGCAACACAAGCACGACCACCAGGCCGAGCTTCCACTTGGGAAAGTCGAACATCAATCACCCCGAAAGAGGCAGAACAACAAAGTTTCGTTCAAAGGCTGCAAGCGCAGCGTTTTGGAACGGGTTTTGAAGACAACGCGTCAGGCGGACTTGTACGTGCCCTTCGGCAGTACTGCGCCAAGCGCATGCTTTTGCACCTTGATGCGCACGGACGGCGCGATTTCAAGAGTCACGAAGCTTTCACTGACTTCTTCGATGCGACCCAGGATGCCGCCAGAGGTGACGATCTCATCTCCGCGTGCGAGCGCGTCGACCATCTTGCGGTGCTCGGCAACGCGCTTCTGCTGCGGGCGGATCAGCAGGAAATAGAAGATGCCGAAAAACACGACCAGCATGATGAGCTGCGGCCACATGCTCGCCGGTTGACCGGCAGCCTGCGCATAGGCAGGGGAAATCAGGAAGTCCATTGAATCAAACTCTGCGGTTGAGGTGGCCGAAGGGCCACGTGGGATTTTCAAGCAAGCCGCCGAGTATGCCACTAGTGGCCGGTTGCTGGTTGCTGGTTCTTGGTTGCTGGCAGCAAGAGCAGGAAACTGCTTTCCCGCCTTTACTGCCAACAACCAAGAACCAGCAACCAACAACCACTTTCATTGCCGCACTGCACAACATCCTCCACCACCCCTTGACTTATCCTCCGCGCACGCGGAGGGATGGTCGTTTCTGCGTCCCTTTGCGACCAAGGAGTTGCGCTTGCGTCTACGTCCTCTGAGTGGTCTGGATGCGAGTTTCCTGTACCTCGAATCGGCGGCGATGCCGATGCATGTCGGCAGCCTGATGCTGCTCACGGCGCCGAAAAAGCGCGGATATGATTTCCACGGCGCGGTGCTCAACCTGGTCGCCGAGCGCCTGCCGAAGGCGCGTGCGCTCAAGCGCAAGTTGATCGAGGCGCCGCTCGATCTCGCCCATCCCATGTGGGGCGAGGTTGCCGAGCTTGATCTCTCCGAGCACATCCGCCGGGAGCGCCTGCCGGCGCCGGGCAGCGAAGCACAATTGCTGCGCCGCGTCGGCGAATTGCACGCGCAACTGCTGCCCCGTGACCGGCCCCTGTGGCGGCTGGTCGTGATCGAGGGCCTGGCGGACGGCCAGATCGCGCTGTACTCCAAGATCCATCACGCACTGCTGGACGGCCAGGGCGGCATTGCGCTCGCAACCGCGCTCCTGGATCTGGAATCGAAGATTCCGGCAAAAGCGTCTGCGCGCAGCGCAGAGCCACCATCGGCCCCGGCTGATGTGCGCATGCACGGTACGCGCGCTCGCGCCGGTACCGCCGTGCGGGCCACTGCCGGCCAGTTCGCCAAGCTCATCCGCGCGCTGCCGGCCACTTTTCGCATGGCCCGAAAAGGACTCGGCGAAGCGGGCTCGCTGATCGGCAAGCTGCGCGACAGCGTGCTGCTCGCGCCGAGAACACCCTACAACGTCAACATCAGCGGCGGACGGGCGTTCGCGGTCGCGAGCATCGATCTTGCGCGGGTCAAGACCGTGGCCCGCGCTTTCGGCGTCAGCCTCAACGACGTCGTCCTGGCCATGGTCGCGCATGCAATCCGGGAGCATCTGCAGCGCGCCAAGGCTCTCCCGGACGGGCCGACCGTGGTTGCGATGCCAATTTCCCTTCGCGGCAGCGGCGATGGCGAGGCCAACAACCAGGTGTCGATGGCCCAGTGCGCGCTGCCGACGCACCTGGCCGATCCCATCGCTCGCCTGCGAGCCATCCATGAAGCCACCAGCGCGATCAAGGAACGTGTTGCAGTCTTCAAGGACCTGATTCCCACCGATTACCCGGGTCTTGCCGCACCGATCTGGGCGTCGGGCCTGAGCCGCTTGTGGGCGCGCGGGCGCATTTCCGAACGCCTGCCGCCGCTTGCCAACGTCGTGGTTTCGAATGTGCCGGGCCCACCAGTTCGCCTGTACCTGGCCGGTGCCCAACTCGATCATTACTACCCGGTGTCGATCGTCACCCATGGCCTTGCGCTGAACATCACCCTGCAGAGTTATTGCGGCTCGCTTGATTTCGGCGTGATCAGTGCCAGTGAGGTAGTGGCGCGTCCGGAAACGCTCGCGCGCGCACTGACCAAAGCTCTCGAAAAACTGGAAGCGAGCGTACCCGCCGCATGAGCCGATCCCTGAAGCCGAAACCCGCGGTCCGCGTGCGCAAGCGCAAGGTCGACGCATTGCCCGAGGTTCAAGGTGTGATCGAGACCCCGCCGCAGGCGCCGTCGCGCTTCCTGCTGGCGCTCGAGGCGCGGGCCATTTTCGAATGGGGCGCATACCTGCTGGCCTGGCCCTGGATGCGCTTCGCGCCCAAGGGCGATGGCCACCCGGTGCTGGTGCTCCCGGGTCTCATCGCGGGCGATACCAGCACCTGGCCGCTGCGACACTTCCTCTCGCAACTCGGCTATGTGGCTTATCCCTGGGATCTGGGCGCCAATTTCGGGCCGCGCGGCGATACCGTCGCCAAGCTGATTGGTCGAATCAACGAAATCCAGCGTCACCATGAGCAGAAAATCAGCCTGATCGGCTGGTCGCTCGGCGGCGCCATGGCACGCGCGCTGGCCGGCCACATGCCCGACCAGGTGCGTAACGTGATCACGCTCGGCTCGCCGCTGCAGCCGCATCCGCGCGCGAATCACGCGTGGCGGCTGTTCGAGGCGGTGAGCGGCTGGCGAGTCGATGATCCGGAGCTTGGTGAACTGACCCGACAGCCCTTGTCGATGCCGAGCACCTCGATCTTCAGCAAGGCGGACGGCATCGTCAATTGGCGTGTCAGCGTCGCCCCCGACCACCCGACGGCCGAGAACATCGAGATTGCCGCCAGCCACTTGGGGCTGGGCGTCAACCCGCTCGCGCTGTTCGCCATCGCCGATCGCCTGGCCCAGTCCGAAGGCAAATGGCGCCCCTTCGACCGCGAAGGCCTGGTCCGCTCGACGCTCTATCGCCACCCGCACCAGTTCCGCTTTGCGGATTTGTTGTAGGAATTGCTGTTGCACGTCATGTTGATCGCGCATCGACCTACTTGACGCTTCTGCCGCGACAGTTGGTGATGTATTGGCCGGCAGGCTCCGAGGCATGACGTCAAGTAGCTCGCGGCGCGATCAACATGACCTGCAAAGGCCTCCTCGTCACGCACTGACGCTTGATTCATTCGCGGCGTAGCTCAAGCATTGGCAGTTCCCCATGGCATCCGAGCAGCAATGAGCTCCGATCACGTCCGCATCGTCGAGGTTGGCCCGCGCGACGGGCTGCAAAACGAGGCGATGCCGGTGGCGACGGCGACCAAGATCGAGTTGATCAGGCGGCTGGTCGAGGCTGGGCACAGCACCGTCGAGGCGACCAGTTTCGTCAGCCCCAGGTGGGTGCCGCAGATGGCGGATGCGCGCGAGGTGTTTTCCGGCATTGCCAAGCCGGACGGTGTCTCGTTTCCGGTGCTGGTTCCGAACCTGCAGGGGCTCGAACGCGCGCTCGAGGTGGGCGTGCGCGAGGTGGCTGTATTCGGTGCCGCTTCTGAAGCATTCAGCCGCAAGAACATCAATGCGTCGATCGACGAGTCGCTGGCACGATTCGAGCCGGTGATGGCGCGTGCTCGCGAGGCCGGCGTGCGTGTGCGCGGCTATGTATCCACGGTACTGGGCTGCCCGTACCAGGGCGAGGTTCCGTTTGCAGATGTGGTGCGGGTTGCCAGACGCCTGCACGAGCTCGGCTGCTACGAGATTTCTCTCGGCGATACCATCGGCGTGGGCACTCCGAAGCGCGCGCGCGAAATGCTGCTCGCCGTGGCGGGCAGCGTCCCCATGGGTGCACTCGCAGTGCACTTCCACGATACCTACGGGCAGGCGCTCGCGAACGTGCTGAGCTGTCTCGAAGCCGGCGTGCGCGTGGCTGACGCTTCCGTCTCCGGCCTCGGCGGCTGCCCCTATGCGGCCGGCGCCAGTGGCAATCTCGCTACGGAAGACCTGGTCTACCTGCTGCAGGGCCAGGGGCTCGAATGCGGCGTCGACCTGCCGAAGCTGGTCACGACCGGACGCTGGATAAGCGCCGAGCTCAAGCGCGAAAATGGCAGCAAGGTCGGTCGCGCCTACAAGCTTGCAGCTGCATGAAGAGCATTCCCGCAAATGTGTCCGGCCTCGGCATGCTGGATACGCCGCAGCGCGACCTGCTCAACTGGCTCGCGCGTCTGCGCGACAAGGCCGCGGCGAATGGCCTTGCCACTGAGGACCTGGCCGAAATCGGTCGCCGCACCAGCCAGCTGCTGAGCGTTACCCGCACCGCGCTCTCGCGCTACGGCGGACTGTTCGATGCGGCGCCGGATGCGATCACCCTGATCGACCGAGATGGGCACATCATCGATGCCAACAATGCCGCCGTCAGCCTGTTCGGGTGGGACCTTGCCGAGCTGCGCGGAATGACCGTGTTCGACATCAACCCGGGCCTGCCCGCGGACCATCTCGCGAGCATCTGGGATGAGCTCCAAGTCGATACGACGACGGCGATCCAGACCACCAACCGATGCGCCGACGGGACCCTGGTGCCGGTCGAGGTGCACTCGCGCGCCTACATCGAAAATGGTGTCAAGCTGGTGGTCGCGGTGGCGCGCGACATCCGTGAGCGGCTGCGCGCCGAAAGCGAGCTCAGCCACTCCGAAGAACGCTACAGCGCCCTGCTCAGCGCGGTCGACAAGGGCGTGATCCTGCATGACGGCGATGGCCGGGTGCGCTCGCTCAATGCCGCCGCGTCGCGCATCCTCGGCATCCAGTCGAGTGAGCTCAGCACGCGCTCCAGTCTCGCCGCATGGGATCTCTACGACGCCGACGGCCAGGCGATCGCGTGGAGCGAAAACCCGGTGACGCGCTCCGTCAGGAGCGGCCAGCGCATCGATTCCACCGTGCTTGGGCTGGTTCACCGCAGCAATGGCGTCGGCCGCTGGATCTCGATCAGCGTGGTGCCGCAGTTTCGCGAGGGCGAGAGCACCCCGTTCCAGTTGATCTCTCTGTTCAGCGACATCACCGAGCTGAAACGCGCCAGCGAGCTCTTCGACGAGGTGCAGTCACTCGCGCGCATCGGTGGCTGGACCTTCGACCTCAAGCAGCAGAGCCTGTACTGGACCGATGCGCTGCATCGCCTGCTCGGACGCGATCCGCGCCAGCCGCTCGAGCCGACCGGACTGGTCAGCATGCTGCACCCGGGAGAGCGCACGCGCATGCAGGCCGCGATTGATCTGGCCGCACGCGACGGCACGCCGATCGAGGTCGAGGCACGCATCTTCCCGAGCGGTAACCGGCCGATGTGGATCCGCGTGCTCGGCCATGCGCAATCGCGCCACGGCGTCCCTTACCAGCTCACCGGCACCATCCAGGAAATCACTGCACGCAAGCTCGAGGAAGACCGCCTTCGCAAACAGGCGCAGATCGACCCGCTGACCGGCCTGTGGAATCGCGACGCGGTGCTGGCGATGCTGTCGACGGCGCTCGGCAACGCCGATCACTACCCGGGCCCAGCGCTGCTCTACGTCGATCTCGATCGCTTCAAGGTGATCAACGACCTGCTCGGCCACAATGCCGGCGACCGCCTGCTGACCGCGGCAGCACGGCGACTTTCTGAAGCCGTGTCCGCGGGCGTGCAGGTGGCGCGATTTGGTGGGGACGAATTCCTGGTGCTGGTCCCGGACGCCGCCAACGACGAAGTCGTCTGGCAACTCGCCGAGCGGATCGGCCAGGCCTTCGCAGCGGCCTTCAGCCATGGCGGCGAAGAGTTCGTGATCACCCCGTCGATCGGCATCGCGCGCTATCCCAACGACGGGCTCAACGTCCAGCAACTGCTCAATCACGCCGATGTCGCCATGTGCGAGGCCAAGCGCCGCGGCCGCAACACCTGGCAGATGTTCTCGCCCGCCCTCGCCCTGCAGCTCAAGGAACGGCTGCTTATCGAGACGCAGCTGCGACGGGCGATCGACAACAACGAATTTCATCTCGTCTACCAGCCCAAGCTCGACATGCTCGAAAACCGGGTGATCGGCGCCGAAGCGCTGCTGCGCTGGCGCTCGCGCGTACTCGGCGAACTTGCGCCCGACACCTTCATCCCGATCGCGGAGACTTCCGGCGACATTGTCCGCATTGGTACTTATGTGCTCGAACAAGCGTGTCGCCAACTGCGCGACTGGCGCGCGGCCGGTTTGAATCTCGGCCACGTGGCCGTGAACGTCTCCTTTCGCCAGTTCCTCGGAGATCACTTCGAACGTTCGGTGCGCGACGTCCTCGCGGCAACCGGCTTGCCGCCCCAGGCGCTCGAGCTCGAGATGACCGAGCGCGCGCTGATCGAAGACGCACCCGCAACGGAGCACACGCTGGCGAGCCTGCACAAGCTCGGCGTCGCCATCAGCATCGACGATTTCGGCGAAGGCTACAGCGCGCTCGGCTACCTGCGCCGGCTGCCGCTCGCCGGCATCAAGATCAGCCACAACTTCATGTCCGGAGTACCCGGCAACCCCACCGACGCCAAGCTCTGCGAAGCGATCCTGCAGATGGCCCGCGCACTCAACCTGGGGGTCGTTGCGGAGGGCGTCGAAACCATCGAACAACGCGATTTCCTGCTCGCCCTCGGCGCCCGTTACGCCCAGGGCTTCTTCTTCGCTCCGCCGATGGCCGCGGACGAGTTCGAGAGGTTCGCGCGGGAGAGGCAGTGAAGCGGTTTCGATTTCAGTTGTCGGTTTCGGAAAGAGCGGCATGCGGAGGCCTGCTGGCATCCGAAACCGACAACCGAAACTGAAACCCGCTCTCGCGTTCACAACTAGAACAGCGTCCTCACGGTCCGTGTCTATACTGGCTGATTGCCCACCCATCAGTTTCCAGGAGTTTTCGTGCCGGCTAAAAGCCTGCCAGACCGTACCCGCGGCTTTCTGATTCCGATCGGCGGTGCCGAGGACAAGATCGGCGATACGCGTATTCTCAAGCGCTTCGTCGGCTTGTGCGGGCGCCGGCCTTCAATCGCGATCATTCCCACGGCCTCGCGTCGTGATGACGCCGGACAGGCGTACCAGGAGCTGTTCAGCGATCTCGACGCCGCCGATTCGACCATCCTGCAGTTCGCACGCCGCGAGGATTGCGACAGCGACGAAGCGCTGAAGGTGCTGGCCGATTGCGACGGCGTGTTCATCACCGGTGGAAACCAGCTGCGGCTCTCGACGACGATCGGCGGTACGCCGGTTGCGCGCATGCTGCGGCGTCGCCACGCGAACGGCATGCCGATTGCGGGCACCTCGGCGGGCGCGGCCATCATGCCAGCGCACATGATCGCAGGCGGCGAAGAAGGCGCGACTCCGCGCGCAGGCATGGTCAGCCTGGCGCCCGGTCTCGGCCTTTCCAACAAGATCATGATCGACCAGCACTTCCGCCAGCGCGACCGCATCGGTCGCCTGTTGACGGCGCTCGCCCTCAACCCGTTCGCGCTCGCGCTCGGCATCGACGAGGACACCGCGGCCTTCATCGGCCCTGACAACATCCTCGAAGTCGTCGGCAGCAGCACGGTCCTCGTACTGGACCCGTCCGAGGTGCGGCATTCCTCGCTTGCCGAAACTGATCACGGCAACCCGGTGAGCATCACCAACGTGCGCCTGCACATCCTGACCGCCGGCATGCGTTTCGACATCGACGGGCGCAAGCCGCTGGCGGATTGAAGCGGGTTTCGGTTTCGGTTGTGGGTTTCGGAAAGGCACTGCAGTTTGCTTTCCCGAAACCGAAACCGAAACCGAAAACCGACAACCGAAAACCGCCTGTATGCTCCACCCATGACCGAACCGTTCCTGATCCGCCCCATCGACACGCGCGACGATCCGCGGGTTGCGCAGATCATCCGCACGGTGATGCCCGAGTTCGGTGCCGATGGGCCCGGCTTCGCGATCCATGACCCGGAAGTCGATGTGATGAGCACGGCCTATGCCGAAGCCCAACACGCGTACTTCGTGGTCGAGCTCGATGGCGTGGTCGCGGGCGGTGGTGGGGTCGCGCCGCTGATCAACGCCGACGACGACATCTGTGAGCTGCGCAAGATGTATTTCATGCCGGCGCTGCGCGGCCTGGGTGCCGGACGGGCGCTGATGCAGACCTGCCTCGACGCTGCGCGCGCGGCTGGCTTCAAGCGCTGTTACCTCGAAACGCTGACCGGCATGGCGCGCGCCCAGGCGCTTTACGAACAGTTTGGATTCCAGCGGCTCGAAGGCCCCATGGGCGGCACCGGCCATTTTGGCTGCAACCGTTTCTACCTGCTCGACCTCGCCGCTGAACCGCCGGCTGATCCACAGACTCAAAGTTGACCATTTGTGTGGCGGTGGCACGGTGCTTCGGGCAGAATGCGCGGCCTTGCGCACCTTTGCGCTGCAGCCTGTCCCAAGATGTCCAAAGAAGATCATATTGAAATGGAAGGCACGGTTCTCGAAACCTTGCCCAACACCATGTTTCGCGTGCAGCTCGAGAACGGGCATGTCATCACTGCCCATATCTCCGGCCGCATGCGCAAGAACTACATCCGCATCCTGACCGGCGACAAGGTCAAGATCGAGATGACGCCGTACGATCTCAGCAAGGGTCGCATCACCTTCCGCCAGAAGTAGGCGCGCTGCTGCGCGCCCCAAGTGCTGTTGTGGGAGCGGCCATGGCCGCGATGTTTCCTCGCAGACGCGGCGCTGGCGCGAACCATAGTTCGCAAAAGGCCACACCTCGCGCGCTCAGAGCCACGCCACGCGGAGCTTCCGCGCTGGATACAATCCGCGGCTCGCCTAGTTGAAACCCACCCATGTCTGCCGCTGACGTCCTCGGCCCCGAAGGCCCGTTTGCCACCGATCCGGGCTTTATCACGCGCACTCAGCAGCAACGCATGGCGGCCGCGATCGAAGCGGTGATGGAAAGTGGCGGGACCCTGATCGTCGAAGCCGGGACGGGCACCGGCAAGACCTTTGCCTACCTGGTACCGGTGCTGCTCGCCAATCGGCGCGCGATCATTTCCACGGGCACCAAGGCGCTGCAGGACCAGCTTTTTCATCGCGACCTGCCGCGTGTCTGCGCAACGCTCAGGATCAATCCGAAGAAAGCCCTGCTGAAGGGGCGTGCGAATTACCTGTGCCTGCATCGGCTCGACCTCTCCGACGAGCAGGCGCGCCTGGCCAGCCGTGAGGCCGTGCGCGATCTCGCGACCATCCGCGCCTGGTCGCGGGTGACGCGTTCCGGGGATCGCATGGATCTCGACCAGGTTCCAGAAGATTCAGGCGTGTGGCCGTGGGTCACGTCGACCGCGGAAAACTGCCTCGGCAGCGAGTGCCCGCAGTTCCAGGATTGCTTCGTGGTCAAGGCGCGGCGCAAGGCGCAGGAAGCCGACATCGTCGTCGTCAACCACCATCTGTTGTTTGCCGACCTCGCCATCAAGCGCGACGGCTTCGGCGAGATCCTGCCGGGCGCACAGGCCATGGTGCTCGATGAAGCGCACCAGATCGCCGAGACCGCGAGCCAGTTCCTGACCACGTCCTTGAGCTTCCGGCAACTGGCCGAGCTCACCCGCGACACCCTGGCCGAGGCCGGCCAGCAGGCGGGCGGACTGGCGCTGCTGGCCGGGCCGATCAGCGACGTCGAGCAATCCGTGCGCGATCTGCGCCTCGCGCTCGACGACCTTCCGAACAAGGGCACCTGGAAGCAGGCTTGCGGGCGGCCCGGTGTGGTCGATGCGCGCGACACCTTGGCCGCCGCGCTGGCCGCCCTGATCGCGGCGCTGGATGCGCAGGCCGACCGCAGCGTCGGCCTGACCGCGTGCGCCGAGCGTGCACGCGAAAGTGCGCTGCGCCTGGCGCGGGCCACGTCCATGCAGGCCGACGCCGACGTGCGCTGGTACGAGTTGTTCCAGCGCGGCTTCGTGCTGCACGCGACGCCGCTCGACCCCGCCGAGTCCCTGCACGAATTTCGCGCGGCCTCGAACGCGTCCTGGATCGCCACTTCCGCCACCCTCGCAGTCGGCAAGTCCTTCGAGCTGTTCCAGGCCCAGACCGGCCTCAAAGACGCGCAGACGCTCTATCTCGACAGCCCCTTCGACTACGCCAACCAGTCGCTGCTGTATCTGCCGACCGGCATGCGCGAGCCCAATACCGAGGGCTATACCGACGCCGTCGTCGACGTTGCGCTGCCCGTGCTGCGCGCCTCGCGCGGCCGCGCCTTCCTGCTGTTCACCTCGCACCGCGCACTGCGCGATGCCGCCGACTACCTGCGGCACATTGGCGAGTTCCCGTTGTTCGTCCAGGGGGAGCGCCCACGCCCGGCCCTGCTCGCCGATTTCATCGCATCTGGAAACGGCGTGCTACTGGGCGCCGCAAGCTTCTGGGAAGGCGTCGACGTGCCGGGCGACGCCCTTTCGGTCGTCGTCATCGACAAACTGCCCTTCGGACAGATCGGCGACCCTGTCATCGAAGCCCGCCTCGAAGCCATCCGCTACGACGGCGGCAATCCCTTCCGCGACTACCAACTCCCCAGCGCCGTCCTCGCGCTCAAGCAAGGCGTCGGCCGCCTCATCCGCACCACCCGCGACCGCGGCGTCCTCGTCCTCTGCGACCCGCGCCTCAACACCAAAAGCTACGGCCGCAACTTCCTCGAATCCCTACCGCCGATGCGCCGGACGCGTGTAGTGGCCGACGTCGAGGCGTTTTTTGCGCGTGCGGAATGAAGAGCCAGAGCCATTTTTACACAAGAAGCACAAAGTGAAGCGGACACAAAATGCACATAAAAAGCGCTTGACGGATCGGCGGCGGGCTCTGATTCGAGTGTAGTTCGGGCTGCACCAGTGTTACCCGGCGGCCTTTGCCACTTCAGATCGCGTCACCCGAGATGCAGCGCACATCACCCCAAGACCAAAAGCTCTTTATGTGCATTTTGTGTCCGCTTCTCTTTGTGCTTTTTGTGTAAGAAGGCTTCGCTTTCCAATCACCCGCGAGCAACTTCGAGAAAGGCCTCGGCCGCCACGCGCAGGGTCTCTTCGATGACGGCGTCGTCGTGGGCGCTACTGAGGAAGCCGGCTTCGTAGGCACTGGGGGCGAAGTAGACGCCGCGTTTGAGGCAGGCGTGGAAGAAGCGCTTGAAGGCGGCGATGTCGCAGGTCTGGGCGGCGGCGAAGCTGGTTGCAGCGTGCTCGCTGAAAAAGAAACCGAACATCGGCCCAGCGTAGACGGCGGCCAACGGGACACCGGCGGCGCGCGCGGCGACTTCCAGGCCGTTGCAAAGGCGTCCGGTGCGTTCGGTCAGTTCTTCGAAGAAGCCGGGTTCCTGGATGAGCGCCAGGTTGGCGAGACCTGCTGCCATCGCGACGGGATTGCCCGAGAGCGTGCCGGCCTGGTAAACGGGGCCGAGCGGCGCGATCTGTTCCATGATCTTGCGCTTGCCGCCGTAGGCGCCGACCGGCATGCCGGCACCGATGACCTTGCCGAAGGTCGAGAGGTCCGGGGTGATGCCGAACAGCTCCTGGGCGCCACCGAGGGCGACGCGGAAGCCGGTCATCACCTCGTCGAAAATCAGCAGCGAACCATGCTCGTCGCACAGCGCGCGCAGCCCTTCGAGGAAGCCGTGCGTGGGCGCGATCATGTTCATGTTGCCGGCGATCGGTTCGACGATGACGGCGGCAATCTCTGACCCGACCTGCAAGAAAATCTCGCGCACCGTGTCGAGGTCGTTGAACTCCGCAGTCATGGTCAGGTCCGCGAGCACTTTCGGCACGCCAGGCGAATTGGGAAGCCCAAGCGTGAGCACGCCGCTGCCGGCCTTGACCAGGAATGAGTCACCGTGGCCGTGATAACAACCCGCGAATTTGAGAATGCGATCGCGCCCGGTGTAACCGCGCGCGAGCCGGATCGCCGACAGGCACGCCTCGGTGCCCGAGGACACAAAGCGCACCAGGTCCACCGCCGGCACCAGCTTGACGATCTCCCGCGCGAGCACCGTCTCCAGCGGATTGGGACAGCCGTAGCTCATCCCCAACGCCGCCGTCTCCTGCACTGCCTGCACGATCTTCGGATGCGCATGCCCCGCGATCATCGGCCCCCACGAACCGATGTAGTCGATGTAGCGATTCCCTTCCACATCAAAGAGATACGGCCCCGCCGCTTTCGCCACGAAGAACGGCTCCCCGCCGACTTGGCGGAACGCTCTGACAGGAGAGTTCACGCCACCGGGGATAACGGTTTGGGCGTCGAGGAAGGCTTGGTGGTTCGTGGGCATCGCGGTTCTCAAAAGTAGGTCATGTTGACCGCGAAGCGGTCTACTTGACAGGTTTCCAGCAAAAGGCGTCAAGTAGCCCGCTGCGCGGGCAACATGACCTACGTGAACATCGCCGCCTACAAAAACAGATCCGGCAGCAGCTCCATGCCCGGCTTGACCGCGTACTGGTCGAAGTCGGTGACGCCGGCTTCGCGGAGGATGTCTTCGTCGATGAGGAACTGGCCAGTGCGGGCGCGGCTGGGGGTGGTGAGGATGGCGTGGGCGGCGTCGGCCATGATTTGCGGCTTGCGGCAGCGGTAGGGATCGACACCCGGGATCATGGCGATGGCGGCGGTGTGGATCACGGTTTTCGGCCAGAGCGCATTGATGGCGATACCCTGCTCAGCGAATTCACGCGACATGCCGAGCACGCAAAGGCTCATGCCGTACTTGGCCATGGTGTAGGCAGTGTGTGGCGCGAACCATTTGGGGTCCATGTTGAGCGGCGGCGAGAGCGTCAGGATGTGCGGGTTCGTGGCCTCCTTGAGGTGCGGAAGGCACGCCTGCGAGCACAGATAAGTGCCGCGCACATTCACCCCGAACATCAGGTCGAAGCGCTTCATCGGCGTCTCCAGCGTGCCGGTCAGGCTGATCGCGCTGGCGTTGTTGACCAGGATGTCGATGCCGCCAAAGACTTTGATCGCGAGCTTGACCGCCTCGACCACCTGCTCTTCCTCGCGGATGTCCACCTTGAGCGGCAGGGCCTTGCCACCGGCCTGCTCGATCGCCTTGGCCACCGAATAGATCGTGCCTGGCAGCTTCGCATGCTCGCGCTCGGTCTTCGCCGCCAGCACGATATTCGCGCCATCCCTCGCCGCCCGCAGCGCAATTGCCTCACCGATGCCGCGCGAACCGCCACTGATGAAGATCGTCTTGTTGGCCAGGGTTTGCATCGGGTCTCCGGGGGATTGGCGAGGGTACGTGGGTCCGGACCCTGTCCGGACGCGTTT
>JANPJV010000062.1:0-14148 GCA_031425695.1 Rhodanobacteraceae bacterium
CGCTCTTGATTCTCGGCTCGAAAAAAACGCCCTCTCCCCCGACCCCTCTCCCTTGAAGCATGGGAGAGGGGAGACCGCCAACACCGACAACCAACAACCCGCTCCTAGCCCGCCGGCTTCTCCAGGTCATCCACGATATCCCGCACCTTGAACACCATGCCTAAGAACTCGGGGTCGCGTTGTTGTTCGCGGGCGGGGCGGTTGGCATGAGGGAGGGGGATCTGGTGGAGGATGGTGCCGGGGGCGCGCGACATGATCAGCAGGCGGTCGCCGAGGAACACGGCCTCTTCGATCGAATGGGTGATGAAGAACACGGTCGCCTGTTGCTCGCGCCAGAGCTTGATGAGGAGGTCCTGCATCGCATAGCGGGTGCCGGGGTCGAGCGCGCCGAACGGCTCGTCCATGAGGATGATGCGCGGCTGCAGGATCAGCGTGCGGGCGATGGCGACGCGCTGGCGCATGCCGCCGGAAAGCTGGTGCGGGTATTTCCCCGCGTCGGTGTCCTTGTTGAGGCCCACCTTCTCGATCCACATCAGTGCCTGCTCGCGACGTTCCTTGAGCGGCACGCCGCGGCACTCTAGCCCGAACGCAATATTGTCGACGACCGAGAGGTGATCGAAGCTGGTGTAGTCCTGGAAGACCATGCCGCGATCCGGTCCCGCACGCTCGACCGGCTTGCCGAACACAAGTGCCTGGCCGGTGGTCGGCGGATGTTGCGGCGACAAGCCCGCAATCATGCGCAGGATGGTGCTCTTGCCGCAGCCGGAGGGCCCGAGGATCGGCACGAACTCGCCGTGATCGAGCTTGTCTTCGACGGTGAACGTGACGTCGCGAATCGCGGTGTGCGCGTTGGGGCCTTCGCCATAGGTCTTGGTGACCTTGCGAAATTCGACCACGTGCGGGCGCGCGGCCGCAGGCGCCGGCGCGGGCACGCTGTCGGCTGGAGTCGGCACGGGCGCGAGGGTCGGTTCGGGTGTGCTCATGGATTCAAGCCGCTCGACGTGGACCGCGCGGATGATCCTCGATTCGCTGTGAACGCGCACCATTGGGGTAACCCTGCTTCTGGTGGGTGTGCGCTGTGTGCGGACTCTTTTGATTCTGAAAAACGTCCGCGCGCAGCGCATACCCACCAAAAGCAGATGTTTCGCCCAGATTAATCGGCGTCGCAAACCCCGCGACGGAATCCCCATCCCACCCCCGTTCAACCCCACGAGGCGAGCGACCTCGGCCCAATCCCTGGAAGGAATAACCCCATGAAATCGAACAAGACGCTGATCCTCGGTACCGCGCTGCTGCTGGGCGCGGGCTTTGGCGTTTCGCAGCTGGCGGTAGCCGGCGGCGGCATGCACCCGCACGCGCAGCAGATCCTCAAGCAGGCCGACAAGAACGCCGATGGCGTGAGCTCGGTGGAGGAAGTGGCGGCGCTCCAGCGGGAAAAAGCGCTGGCGATCGATGCCGACAAGAACGACGTGATCACTGGCGTCGAGCTGGATGCGCACCGGGCGCTCATGCGCGCCGAAAAGCGCAATGCGCGGCTGATGAAGCTCGATGCGAATCAGGACGGGCGCGTTTCAGTGGACGAGTTCGCGGCCAAGCGCATCGAACGCGTCAAGCAGATGGACAGCAATGGCGATGGCGTGCTCGATGCGAACGACCATCTGCACGGCGGCTTCCGCGGTCACCATCGCTGAAAGCTTGGAGACCCGGGCTTGCCTGCAATCGCCGATCGCGCGATGGTCCGGATCTCGACTCTGAGCCCGAACGCGTGCGTGGCCGTTCCCGATGAGATCGACTCGAACGATTCTGACCTGGCGGCGATCCAACGGATCGCCGCCGGCGATGCGGGCGGCTGTCGCATGCTCATGCAGCGGCACCTCACGAAGCTGCATGGGCTGGCCTCGCGGCTGCTCGGGAATGCCGCTGACGCGGACGAGGTCTGCCAGGATGCATTCCTGCGCGCCTGGAAGCAGGCCCCGGGCTGGCAATCCGGCCGAGCCCTGTTCTCGACCTGGTTGCACCAGGTCGTGCTGAATCTCTGTCGCGACCGGCTGCGTGGACGCCGCGAGCAGGTGTCGGGCCAGGCACTCGAAGCGCTCGTCGACCCCGGTAATCCGGAACAGCGCGCGAGCGCCACCGACAGTGCTGCGCAGGTGCGCAACGCGGTCCGCGAGCTGCCCGAGCGCCAGCGCGACGCCCTGCTGCTGGTGCATTTCCAGGGCTTAAGCAATATCGAGGCGGCGCGCATCATGGAGCTCTCGGTCGATGCGCTCGAGTCGCTGCTGGCGCGCGCTCGTCGTAGTCTGCGGACACGCCTGTCCCCGCTTTACGAAGTTGGTAAGGGAACTTTGAAATGACCACCCTATCGTGCGCACGGCTGAGCGAGATCCTCGACGCTTACGGTGCCGATCCCGCCCGTTGGCCAGCACCCGAGCGCGCTGCCGCGCAGGCTTTGCTGGCGAGCTCGGCGGAGGCGCGCCAACTGGCGCAAGCGGCGCAGGCGCTCGACCAGCTGCTCAATCGCTGGCAGCCGCAACCGGCCGAGTCGACGCTCACGACGCGCGTGCTCGCTGAAATTGCGCGGCAGCCACAGCCGAGCGCGTGGCGCAATCTCGTGGCTCGAATCTGGGACGATCTCGGCGGCTGGCAACTGGCTGGACCGGCCTTTGCCGCAAGCCTGGCGATGGGCGCGCTCGTTCCAGCGTGGATCGAGACCGACGCCAACGACCTGCCCGACGAGGACCTGATCGCGGCCGTGCAATTCGTCGATGAACCGCCGGACTTCGGCCCATGAGCCAGCTGCCGCGGATTTTTCGGATTCTCCTGCTCGTCTCGCTGGCCTTTAACATCGGGCTTGGCGCGGCACTGATTTCGCTGCACCTGCACGCCCGCGACGCCTACGGCGCCAGTGAAGGCAAGCGCTGGGCGCGTATCCCCGACCCGCGTGCGCTCGCGCGCATCTTGGGCGAGCCCGACCGCGTGGTGCTGCGGACGGTGATCGCCACCCATCAGCAACAACTGCGCGAGCACTTCCGCCCGCTTGGGTTGGCCCGCCGCGAAATGTCCGCAGTGCTGCGGCAGGAACCCTTCGATCCGGCCGCGCTCGAGCAAGCCTTCGCCAAGGTGCGCATCGGCGAGACCGAAACAGCCGAAGCCATGCACCGCTTCATGCTCGATCTCGCCCCCAAGCTCAGCCCCGAGGGCCGTCAGCGCATCGCCGCACTGCTGGAGAAGCGCCATCGGCACCGGCGCGAGCGCGGGCGCGAAGGCCAGAACGAGGCGCCGGCGGGGAAAGGGGAGTAGCTGGTTTTGGTTATGGGTTTCGGTTTCGGTTTCGGTAAAACGAGTTGCGATCGCCGACGCGAGCTCTTCCGCCGAAAACCGAAACCGAAACCTGCTTCAAGGTCCTTGCAACGAATGCCACTCCGTCGGCGTATTCGCACCCCGCAAGCAGGCGCGGGTGGCGGCGTCGGAGGCGAGGGCGTTGATGCGCAGGCGTTCTTGCAGGGCCTTGAGCGAGCGGTGGCCGGCATCGCCGCTGACGGCGGCCTGCAGCCAGTCGCGGGTGGCAGGGTCGACCAGCAGCGCGAAAGGCATCTGCTCCTCGCCATAACGGCAGACCAGCCGCCCCTGAGGCGCGCCGGCCGAAAGCCCTTCGAGCAAGCGCCGGAGCATTGTCGCATCGACCAGTGGCTGGTCGATGGCGATCACCAGCCAACGGGTTTCGGGCGCGGTGGCGGCGATGCTGGCAAGCCCGCCGAGCGGTCCGCGATCCGGGATCAGGTCGCGGATGTGCGGGTACTCGGGATAGTCACCGCTCACGACCACGCGCGCACAACCGGCGTGACGCAGCCGCTGCAGGGCATCCTCGATCAGGGTCTTGCCCCGCCACGGCAGCCGCCCCTTGTCGCGACCCATGCGTTGCGACTGGCCGCCGGCCAGCACCACGCCCAAGCAATCACCATGGTGTTCCATCCAGCCACTATGGACCCGACGGGGGTTGGGCGCCATGAGAATCGGGTTGTCGGTTTTCGGTTTTCAGTTTTCGGAAAGAGCCGGCCGGTCTGACTCGCCTTCGCGCCTTCGCGCCTTTCTCCGAAAACCGAAAACCGAAAACCGAAACCGAAAACCCGCTCTGGCAGACTCGCCCGATGTCCCCGTCCCTGATCCTGGTCCTGGCGATGCTCGCCTTCGGCAAGCTGCTCGCATACACGCGGCGGCTGCCGGAGAACACGCCCGAGGTGCTGAATGCGCTGGTGATCTGGCTGCTGTTGCCGGCGCTGGTGATTCGCGCCGTCGGCGGTCTGCAGTTTCGTGCGGAGCTGGCGGTGCTGGTGCTGACGCCGTGGCTGCTCGCTGCGCTGGCGGTCGGGCTCGTCTTCGGGCTGGGGCGGCTGCTGGCATGGCCGCGGCCGCTGGTCGGATGCCTGCTGCTTTGCGTGGGGCTTGGAAACACCGCTTTCATCGGCTATCCACTGATCGAGGCTGCGCTTGGGGCGGCCGCGCTCCCGTATGCGGTCGTGTATGACCAGCTCGGTTCCTTCCTGCTGCTGTCGACCTTCGGTGTGGCGGTGGTGGCCTGGTATGGCGGCGGTGAGCGGCCCGGCATTCGGCAGATGCTGCGCAAGATCGTGCTGTTTCCCTCGTTTCCGGCCCTGCTTTTCGGGCTGCTGCCGATCAGCCATCCGGACTGGTTCGACCAGCTGATCGGCACCCTCGCGGACCTGCTGGTCCCACTCGCGATCTTCGCGGTCGGTTTCCAGCTGCGCCTGGTTCCGGCTCCCGGCACCGCCGTTCCGGTCACCATCGGGCTCGGCTTGAAAATGTTGTTGCTGCCGGCCGTCGCCCTGGCGGCGGCGCGCGTTGCCGGCGTGGAGCCGATGATTGTCGCCGTCAACACCCTGCAATCGGCGATGCCGACCATGATCACGGCCGGTGCACTCGCCATCAACGCTCGCCTCGCGCCTGAGGTCGCCACCGCGCTGGTCGGCTACGGCGTGCTGATCGCGGTGTTCTGGATTCCGTTGCTGGGAAAACTGATCGGGTAAATGGATCTACCCGCAAAGCGAATCTCAATCCGTGAGACTGGGAAGGGCGAGCTTCGCGTCCCTACCCAAGGAGACGCCCATGAACCAGCAGATCATCCTGAACCGACTGCCCACCCGCCTGCGCCGCGCGCTGTGGATCTGGAGCTCCCTCGGATTGCTGATGTGCGCACTCCCCGCCAGTGCCGCGGCGAGCGTGGGCTGGCTGGCGGAGCCGGCGTTCTGGTGGGTGTTGTTGCCGTGCATGGGCTTGGCGCCGTTTGCGATAAGCCTTTCGGCACCAGTGGGAAAGAAAATCTCGCCAGTGGTGCGGCGTCGGCGGACGGGGGCACAGGCGCGGCGGCGGGTGGGCGGTCGCGACCGCATTGCGCAAGCCGCGTAACGCGTCGGTAGCGTGGCACTGAGCGCGCGCGGCATCGCTGGGCGCGAACGATTGATCGCGCCAGCGCCGCGTTTCGCTACGTAGCGAGAGCCGGCACCGCGCGCTCGAAATGCCGAGCGCGAAAACCGTGATCGTACTGGCGCATTGGGTAAGGCGGCGCGCCTTGGACGCGCAGCGTCCTGCGCTGCCGAACGCCCGAGGCATTGCCGAGGGCCGGACCCCAGCCTACCTCAGGCTGGCACTGCGCCAAGAGCATCCAAAGCGGCGCCGAGCGCCGCACTCCAAATTAGCTCTGCCGCTTCATCGACTGGAAGAACTCGTCGTTGGATTTCGTGCTCTTCATCTTGTCGAGCATGAATTCCATCGCGGCAGTTTCGTCCATCGCGTGCAGGAGCTTCCTCAAGATCCAGATCTTCTGCAGCGGGTCGGGCGCGAGCAGGAGCTCTTCGCGACGGGTGCCGGAGCGGTTGATGTTGATCGCGGGGTAGACGCGCTTCTCGGCGATACGACGTTCCAGATGCACTTCCATGTTGCCGGTGCCCTTGAACTCTTCGTAGATCACCTCGTCCATCTTCGATCCGGTCTCGACCAGCGCGGTGGCGAGGATGGTCAGTGAACCGCCTTCCTCGACCTTGCGCGCGGCGCCGAAGAAGCGCTTGGGACGCTGCAGCGCGTTGGCGTCGACACCGCCGGTCAGCACCTTGCCGGACGACGGCACCACGGTGTTGTAGGCGCGCGCGAGGCGGGTGATCGAGTCCAGGAGGATGATCACGTCACGCTTGTGCTCGACCAGGCGCTTGGCGCGCTCGATCACCATTTCGGCGACCTGCACGTGGCGCGCGGCGGGCTCGTCGAAGGTCGATGAGATAACCTCGCCGGTGCGCACCATGCGCTGCATTTCGGTGACTTCTTCCGGGCGCTCATCGATCAGCAGCACGATCAGGTGCGCTTCCGGATGATTGGCCATCAATGCCTGCGCGACGTTCTGCAGCATCATCGTCTTGCCGGCTTTTGGCGGCGAGACGATCAGCCCGCGCTGGCCCTTGCCGACTGGCGACATCAGGTCCATCACGCGACCGGTGATGTCTTCCGCCGACCCGTTGCCACGCTCGAGGTTGTAGCGCGCGGTCGGGTAGTACGGCGTCAGGTTTTCATACAGGACCTGGTTCTTCTTCGATTCGGGCGGCTCGTCGTTGATGTCGTCGACTTTGAGCAGCGCGAAATAACGCTCGCCCTCCTTCGGCGGCCGCACCTTGCCGCGGATGTAGTCACCCGTGCGCAGGTTGAAACGGCGGATCTGGCTGGGACTGATGTACACATCGTCCGGGCCGGCCAGATACGAAGAATCGGGCGCGCGCAGGAAGCCGAAGCCGTCCTGCAGGATCTCGAGAACGCCTTCACCGGAAATCGATTCCCCCGATTTCGCGTGCGCCTTGAGGATGGCGAAGATGACTTCCTGTTTGCGTGCTCGCGCGACGCCTTCGATCTGCATGGCGTCCGCCATGACCAGGAGCTCTTCAACGGTTTTCCGCTTGAGTTCAGTTAGATGCATGGGCTTTGTTGCGTGCGCCTGTTGGGCGTGGGGGATTGGGACAGAGGTGCGCGGAAGGCGCGATCAACGCAGCGGCGATCGGTGCGTGGCACCGTCCTCGAGGCGAGATTGGGTTGCAGCGAGAGACGCCTTCTGAGAAAGGAAAGGCGCGACGGTGAGAAAAGTAACACGATGGTTGTGGCGGGGTCTAGCGGTTGAAGCGCGGTTTCGGTTTCGGTTGTCGGTTTCGGAACGAGCGAAGCGCGCCTTTGCTCTTACCGACACCGAAAACCGAAACTCAAACCCGCTCTACGTCAGCTTATCCAGCTGGTCGCGATACCCGCGCGAGAGCTTGAGCTCCTGGCCGCTGTCCAAGGCCACGAAGTATTCGCCGTTGATGTGCGGGCGGAGTTTGGCGACGAAGCGGGTGTTGACGATGGTCGAGCGGTGGATGCGCACGAAGCGGGCACCGGGGAGGCGTTCCTCGAGCTCGCGCAGGGAGGCGCGGGCGACGTGGTTGGCGTCGTGCGTGTGCACGACCACGTAGTCACCGGCGGCGTCGATCCAGCGGATGTCGGCGAGCGGCACGCGCACCAGGGACGTGCCGTCGCGCAAGGTGAGACGGTCGTCTGCATGCTCGCGCTCGGCCAGCGTCTGCGTGCGCTCGCTGCCGACCAGAGCCAGCAGCTTGGCGTGCTCGGCTTCAAGGCCAGCGTGTTCACGCAGCGTGCGCGCGCGGGCGACCGCCTCGCGCAGCCGCGCATCCTCGACCGGCTTCAAGAGGTAATCGACCGCGTGCACCGAAAAGGCGTCGAGCGCGTATTGATCGAAGGCGGTGCAGAAGATCACCAGCGGCCAGCGCGCCACTGGCAGCGCGCGCAGCAGGCCGAAACCATCGATCCCGGGCATCTGGATGTCGAGGAACATCACGTCCGGGTCATGCAGCCCGATCAAACCGAGCGCCTCCCGCCCATTGCTCGCCTCCGCCACGATATCGATGCCAAGAATCAAGCCCAGCCGATGCCGCAGTCCGCGCCGGGCGAGCGGCTCGTCATCGACGATCAGACAGCGCAGGTTACCGCCGGGGAATGGTGTGCTCATGGGCTCGCAGCGTCGTGGCGGATTGATGTAGGTCATGTTGCCCGCGCAGCGGGCTACTTGACACAGGTTCGCCGTCAAGTAGCCCGCTGCGCGGGCAACATGACCTACGAAAGCCCCTCATGCCGCGTACTCGAGCGGCAACGTGATCCGCACGCGCACCCCACCCTCGGGGCGGTTTTCGACGCAGAGGCGTTGGCGTTCGCCGTAGAGGGTGGTCAAGCGTTCCCGGGTGTTGCGCAGGCCGACGCCGTTGCCGGCGGGTGCGCCCGGCGCGAAGGTGGGGCTGCCGGGGCCGTCATCGGTGAGCTCGAGCTCCAGCCATTCGCCGCTGGCGTGCGCGCGCAGGGCGATATGGCAGCCGATCTCGCGCTTGGCGACGGCGTACTTGATCGCGTTCTCGATCAGGGGTTGCAGGATCAGGCAAGGGACCAGCGCGCCCTCGGTCGCCGGGTCGATCTGGAAGTCGAGGCCCAGGCGCTCGTCGAAGCGCATCTTCTCGATGCTGAGGTACAGATCCAGCACTTCGAGCTCGCGCTTGAGCGGCACTTTCTGCTGTGGTTCCTGGTCGAGCGAGTAACGCAGGAAGCGGCTCAGCGCCCCCAGCATGCGTTCGGCGGTGACCGTGTCCTTTTCCAGCACCAGGGTCGAGATCGCGTTCAACGTGTTGAACAGGAAATGCGGGTTGAGCTGGTAGCGCAGCATTTTGAGCTGGGCCAGGTTCGCCTGCGATTGCGCGGCGATGGTGCGTTCGCGTGCGGCGGCCAGCTCGCGGCCGTTGTGAATGCCGAACCAGAGCGCGCTCCAGCTCAGGATGATGTAGGCGGTGAACCCGGCATAAGCGAGATAGCCAAGCACGCTCGCCGGCTTGCATTCCTCGGGACAATAGTTCTGTACCGAGAACGCATAGATGATCGCCATGCCGAGGTTGATCACCAGGAACGCGGGAAGGGCGATCGACAACATCTGCGCGGTCGGCAGGTTGCTGATGCGCTTGTACAAAAGGTGCAATGGCCAGGTGATCAGCATGCCGCCGATGGCGCTGGTGAGCGACACCGACAGGTAGGAGATGTGCTTGCCGTGCGCCATGCCGGTGAGGAAATGCACGGCGAGGAAGCCGAGCCAACCGGCGACCTGCAGAGGCCAGAAAGACAGACGCGAGATCAGCGCCCTGGACGCTGTGCTTAGGGTCATCGGTGGCTCGAGGTTTTCATCCACAGGAAGCTTAGCCTTTGTGTGCTTGGGCCGGCCACGCTTCGGCGCGTGAGGCGGGCAGGTGGACGTGTTGGAGGTGCATATTGGTCGCGTGGGTCCGGACCTTGTCCGGACGCTTTTCGCTGCTGAAGGAAAAAGCGTCCGCGCGCAGCGCAGACCCACCAAAAGCTTGACCGAATCAGCTCTCGTCTGCCGCCGCCGCCACCCTCGCCAGCACCTCGGGCTCGAGCACGCGCACCTTGGCGCCGTCCTCGATGCGCTCGCCACCGCGCACGACCACCGACATGCCGGGGTGCAGGTCGCCGATCACGGCGACGCGTGTCCCGGCGCGGGTGCCGAGGGTGACGGCGATGCTGCGGACGCTGCCGTCGCTGTAGTGCAGCAGATGCGCGCCTTCGCTGCGCCGGATCACTGCGTCCATCGGTACGGTCAGCGCGACGGCGCTGGCGGCTGCGGGCCAGGCGACGTCGAGCGCGGCGCCGATCGGGGCGCGGAAGGTGGCCGGCGGTTGCAGGCGCGCGCGCAACTGGCGCGTCTGCGCGACACCCGGCACCAATGCGGTCACGCGCGCCTGCACATGCTGGCCAAGCACGGCTACACCCACCTCGGCGCCGGGCTGTACATGCCCGGCCAGCTCGACCGGAACCGCCACCTCGATCTCCAGCTGATCGAGATCGGTGAGCCGCAGCAGCGTTTCGCCGCTGCGCGCGTGCTCGCCAACCTGGCGGCCCTGTTCGACGACGACACCGGCAAAAGGCGCACGCACCTGCAATCGATTCAGCGCGAGCTGGGTGGCCTGCAGCGCCACTCGGGCTTCTGCCAGCTGCGCGCCCAGCACATCGAAACGCGCCTGCGCCTCGTCGCGCTGTGCGGCCGGCACGGCGTCAGGCAATGCGTTCAAGCGCGCGAGCTGGCGTTCCGCCAGCCGGCGCTCAGCCTGCAGGCGATCGATACGGGTGCGCTCACGCGCCACGTCGAGGCGCGCCTGCGCGTCATCGAGGCTGGCCACCAGACCGCCCTTTTCGATGCGACTGCCGAGCACGGCGATGAAGCTCACGCGCGCATCGGCCTGCGCTGCAAGCGCGGCTGCGTGGGGCGCGATCAAGGTGCCCTGCAGCAGGCGCGTCGGCGCCAGCATCTCGGCCTGGACCGGTGCGAGCACCACGCTCGGGAGGATTACCGGTTTTTCTTGAGCGCTGCCAGCAGTGGGCAGCAGCGCCACCATCAGCAAGGCCAGCGTCGGCAGTTTCAGCAAGGCGTGGGTCATGATTGCTCCATCAGCGGGAAAGATTGACGACTGCGCTCAATGCTCGAGCGCGGGCTGGGCGAGTACGGGTTCGAAAACAGCACGCTCGCGCTGCCAGAGGCGCGGCAGCCGTAACAGCGCCGGCACCAGGAAGGCGACCAACAACAGCGACAGCAGCACGCCGCCACAGGTGACCGCGGCCAAGCCGCGATAGATCGATGCGGCCGGACCCGGGCTGACCGCGAGTGGCAGCGCGCCGACGACACCGGTCAACGCACCCAGCGTGAGCGGGCGCAGGCGTTCTGCCAGTGCGCTGGTGATCGCCGCATCGAGTCCGAGGCCACGGCGCTCGCCAGCGCGGGTTTCGCTGACCAGCAGCACGCCGTTCGAGACCACCATCGCCAGCAGCATGACGAAGCCGATCATGGTCAAGAGGTCGAGCGGTTGCTCGCTGAAAAGGCCGAGGAGGCGCAGGCCGATGACGCCACCGAGCGCTGCCAGCGGCAGGGTCGCGAGCACGCTTGCGGTGTCATGGGCCGAACGCAGCAGCAGCAGCAGGATGATGCTCAACGCCCCGAGCGCCAGTCCGAGGTTCCCGAGCAGCGCGGCGGTCAGCGCTTCGAGGCGACCGGCGCTGCCGCCGAGATCGACCACCGCGCCCTGCGGCAGGTTCGCACGCAGCCCCGGCACGACCTGGTTTTCGATGATGCCGATCACCTCCTCGAGCGAGCGCCCAGCGGGCGGGTCGACCGTCAAGGTCAGTGCGCGCGAAAAATTGACGCGGCGCACCTCGGCCGGCGCGCGCACCAGCGACAGCTCGGCCAGCTCGCTCAAGGAAACCGTGCCGTTCGGCGTTGCCAGCGGGGTCGCGCCAAGCTCATCGAGATCGGTCCACAGCGGGGCGCGCAGGCGGATCGCGACCCGGCGCTCGCCATCGAAATGCTCGCCCAGGAAGCGCCCGTCGCCGAGCACCCGCAGGGCCTCGGCCAGCCAGGCACGCGAGAGCCCACGCTCCGCCAGACGCGCATCGTTCGGTAGCACGGCAATCTCGGCGCTGACCGCGCCGGCGCCGGGATTCATCTGGATCTGCGCGCCCGGCAGCAGCTTGCCGAGCTCGACCTCGGCGGCCTCCGCGGCCTTGCGCAGCACGCCAAGATCCGCGCCGGAGAGGTTGATCCAGACCGCGCGCGCCGAGCCGCCAACGCCGCCGAAGAGCTCGCCCTCGCCCGCGAAGGCTTTCATGTCCGGCAGCCCGACCAGGATCTTTTCGTTGAGCAGCTTTTCCAGCTCGCCAATGCGGCCCGGATCGACCACCCGCGCGCCGAGCGTGGCGCCCCCACTCCAGGCAATGATGTAGTAGTTGAGCAGCTTCGGCTCGGCGCTGCCGTCCATGTACGGCTGCAGGCGCTGCACGATCGGCGTCGCAATCTCCGCATCCAAGCGCTCGAAGCCCATGCCCGGTGGCGTCTGCAGGAATGCATCCACGGCCGCGCGCTTGACCGCCGGCAGGTAGTCGCGCGGCGGTGCCAGCAGCGCCGCGAGCAACAGTGGCAGGACGACCAGGCCGAGGCTCATGGCGAGGGCGCGCCGCGGCGTCGAGGACGTGGCGCTGAGGCGGGTGGCGAGGCGGGTCCAGTTTCCCGGCGCCGCTGCTTTTGATTGTGTGGGTCCGGACCTTGTCCGGACGCTTGTCGCGTCAGTTGAGGAAGAGCGTTCGGACAAGGTCCGAACCCACGAAAGCGAGCCTGGCACCCCACCACTCTCCTTCAGCAACCACGGCATCAACGCCGGCACCACCCACAGTGCCACCGCCAGCGAGACCATGACGGCAATCGCGACGGTGAGCGCGAGGTCGGCGAATACCTGGCCTTCGACATCCTTCAGGGCGAGCACGGGGAGAAACACCGCGACGGTAGTCAGCGTCGCTGCGGTGAGCGCGCCAGCGACGCGGCGACTGCCCTCGGCCACCGCCTGCGCGTCGCTCGCTCCGGCCGCCTTGCGCGCGAGCACGCTCTCGACAACCACGATCGCCGCGTCCATGACCATGCCAACGGCGAACGCCAGGCCCGCGATCGAGATCATGTTCAGGCTGCGCCCGAGCAAGGCGAGCATTAGCGTGGTGCCGAGCAATGAGATGGGCACTGCAATGGCGATCAGTGCGGTGGCACGCCAGTCGCGCAGGAACAGCCACAGGCAGCCGAATGCCGCCAGCAGGCCGAGGCCGAGGTTGCCAGCGAGGAAACCTATCGCGCGACGGATGAAGATACCCGGTTCAAAAGACTTCTCCATGGCAAGGCCGGCGGGCGTCAGGACCTGCTCGCGCAGCAGCGCGACCTCCGCATCGAGCGCGTCCAGGGTTTCCAGCACATTGGTGCCGGGCGCGCGAAACAGCTGGATGGCGAGCGCGGGGTTGCCATTCTGGTAGGAGAAGCCGTTGCGGTCCGGACGCGTAAAGCGGGCAGTACCGATCTCGGAGAGGCGCACCACACGCTCACCGCTGCGGCCCACCGGCAACGCGTCGAGCGCGCCGGGGTCGAAGCGGTCGTGCAGCCTGAGCGCATAGCTGGTGCGACCCAGCTCGACTGCGCCCGCGGACACGTCATCGAGACGCGCGAGGGTGTCGACCAGGGTGGGCAGCTCGATGCCCAGCGCAGCCGCGCGCCGTGGGTCGATCTCGACGCGCAGCTCGGTATCCGGGCCGGCGTTGATGCGCGCGCTGGCCACCCCGGGCACGCGTTCGAGGCGTGGGAGGACGGCGCGCTGCAGCAGCGCCTGATGGCTTTCGATCGGTCCGAGCGTGCCCGGAAGCAGCTGCACGAAGAAATAGATCAGCGTGCGGCCGGGACCGTCATCGCCGCGATTGACGATCGGCGCGCTGGCTTCGCGCGGCAGCGCAGGTGCCCGCTGCAGGCGCGCAATCACCTCGACGAACATCGAATCGAGCTCGGTCCCGGGCCCGAAGGACAGCTGCAGCCATGAGCCACCGGCGTTGGCGTTGGCGGTGATTTCGGTGAGACCCGCCAGCCCCTGCATCACGCTCTCCTGTGGCTCGGTGATCGCCCGCTCGACCTCCGCCGCCGCCGCACCAGGCCATGCCGTCCACACCGAGATGGTGGGCGTCTCCACGTCCGGCAGCAGTTGCAGCGGCAGCCGGAAAAGCGCCACCAGGCCCGCCACCGAAATCAGGGCGGCAATGCCGATCACGGTCATTCCCCGCTTGCGCAACCAGCCCGCCGACGCCATCCCATGACTCCTGTTCGCGCGCCGAGAGGGCGCCGTTCCAGGCATAGATTGCACGTCGATCTAAGGCGTGCGCAGGGGTGTTCCGCCGAGCTGTGGGGAGTGGAAGGCAGGGCGAGGCCGCGACGCGCTGAAGCGATTGTCGGGTCAGTGGGGTGGCGCGGCCTTGGCTTGACGTAGGTCATGTTGCGCCCGCGCTAAGTTGACTTTGAGGGCGCAAAATCAAATCGGGCGCTACTTGACGCGATCGGAGCGGTGACGCCAAAGGCTGTCCAGTAGCGCCCGATTGACCGGGTGCGCTCGACCGACGATACGCGGGCGCAACATGACCTACGTTCGGATCGGAGCGGCGACGCGAGGCCAAGGTTCGTCCCGTGGCAGCAGCCTTGGCTTG
>JANPJV010000063.1:0-22600 GCA_031425695.1 Rhodanobacteraceae bacterium
TGGAATGCCGACATCGAAAGCGTGCGCAGGGCGAAGTCGGGCGCGATCGCGTCGGACGTGTACAACAACAAGATCGTGGCCGAGCGCTCCTACATGCAGGCGGCCTCCACGCGCGTGGTCACCTTCGAGATGTGCGGCAACGACGGCCTGCAGGCGCGTTCCAGCTTCAAGGGGCAGAGCGGCACCTGCAACTACGCCGTGCTCAACACCGCGCTGGCCAACTGCAAGACCTACGTGGCCGCGGCGATGGACTACATCAACACCAACGCCAGCCCCAATACCAAGCTCAAGGTCATCGCCAATCTTTACTACCCGGGCTACAACGCCGACAACGTGCAGAGCTCCTGCACCGATTCGGCGACCGGTGCGACCGTGAACATGCGCAACACCTTCCTGCCGATCATCGCCAAGATGAACTACTGGATGTGCGAGAACGCGCGGCTGAAAGGCTTCAAGTGCGTCGACAACTTCGCGCAGTACATGGGTGCCGACTACGACAGCAATGGCGATGGCCAGGTTGACTCCAGTGCGCTGCGCTACGTGGCCGGCGACACCGAGACGGGCTACGTCACCCGCATCGCGACGACGTTGAAAGCAACCCTGCGCGATGCGAACACGCATTTCGCCAGTTCCTCCAGCAGCTTCGACTACATCCAGTCCGACGACGTCCATCCGACCTACACCGGTGGCACCGTCTCCGCTGGCCTCTGGGGTGGCAGCACCGGCACCGGCGCGCCGCGCTATACGACCTTCACCAGTGGCAAGAGCCCGCTGTGGAACCAGTTCGGGCACGAGCGCATGGGCTGGTCATTGTCGACCTACAGCCCGCCGAGTCCCTGATCGCCGGTCTTCTGGGTGAGTGACTCTCCCGGCCAGCCACACGCCGCGCCGTCCACCGTGGACGGCGATGGCGTGCGCATCATTCGCGCGCCGGCACCACGACGTTCGGTCCCGTTGACCTGGGCGCTGGTGCTGGTCGCCATCACGGCAGGCATCGCGTGGTTCGTGTGGTCGCCGTCGACGTCGACGGTGGCCGCTCCGCCAGCGGTCGTCGGCACTGCCATCGCACCGTCGGCTCCCCCAGCCCTTGCGGTTCCGGTGGACGTCGCGAGGGAGACACCCATGACCACTCCGCCACCGGTGCCCCGGGCTCAACCGGCCATGCCGCAGTCGTCGCCTGCGGATGTGCGCACCGGCGATGTCAATGACCTCGCCACCTATGTATCGCCATCGGATCCGGAACCCACTGCGGGCGAGTTGATCGCGGCCCTGCGCGCGTCCGGCGACCACGGCGGCATCGCCGCCTTCAATCCACCAGGAACCAGCCCGCCGCTCAAGGGCCTGGCCGTGCCTGCGGATTTCGAATTGCCGCTGGGCTATGTACGCCATCATCAGGTGACCGATGCTGGCGAGCCACTCGAAGCAATTTTGATGTTCTCACCCGACTACGCCTTCCGCGATGCCGCCGGCAATCCCGTTCCGATTCCGGAAGACCGCGTCGTACCGCCGGACATGGCGCCGCCGGGATTGCCGATACGCGAAATCGAGATCCCGCCGCCGGAATGAGATCGTGTGGGTAGTCAATGTCGCGATCGGAGCTTTTGTAGGTCATGTTGCTCGCGGAGCGAGCTACTTGACGCTTTTCGACAGCAGAGCGTCAAGTAGTCCGCTTCGCGGACAACGTGACCTACGGGTCAATGATCATTTGCTGTCAAAGCCGGTATTGGAATCTCGCAATGTCGGATTTTGACGAGATCCCAACGACACAGACCGATGTGAAAATGCTCCGCCAAACTCCTTCCCGCCTGCTCGCCCTCGCCAGCATCGCCGCGAGCGCCCTCCTGCTCGGAACTTACGCACGCGGTGGGTACGCCTGGCCGCTAGGTTTCTTCGTGTTGGTGCCGTGGCTGCTCACGTTGCACCACACCCGCACGCTGGTCGGCGCCCTCGCCAGCGGATGGCTGATGAGCGTGGCTTTCGTGCTGGCCGTATTCGCCTGGTTCGGCACCGCGGTCGGGACGTTTACTGGCGTCGGCACGCCGGTCGCCCTTTTGCTTTCCGCCGTCCTCGCGCCGCTGTTGCAGCCGCAGGTGCTCGTGTTTGGGTTGGTCCGGCATCTGGCGGGACGCCGCCATGGCGTGCTGGTGCAGGCATTGGCCGGCGCTTGTGCCTGGGTGGCCTGCGAATGGTCATTTCCGAAACTGCTCGGCGACACGCTCGGACACGGTCTCGGACCGTCGATACACCTACGACAGGTGGCCGATCTTGGCGGCGCTGCGGGCATCACCGTGCTGGTGATCCTGGTCAACGAAGCCCTGGCGCTCGCCGTGATGCGCTGGCGCGAAGGAACACGCTCGTGGTTGCCGCCCCTGATGCTGGCAGCGCTGGTGCCGGCATCGATGGCCGTCTACGGCACCGTGCGGCTCGCCTATCAGCAGGCGGAGCAGGATGTGCCGATACCGTACTACCTGCGCATCGGCATGGTGCAGTCCGGGCTGGTCGACTACGAGCGCATGCGCCGCGAGCTCGGCACGTTTCCCGTCGTGCGCAAGATCCTGGACACCCACTTTGCGCTCTCACGCGCCGCCATTGAACAGCACGGCGTCGATGCACTGCTATGGTCGGAAACGGTCTACCCGACAACCTTCAGCCATCCACGCAGCGCCGACGGTGCGGCGTTCGATCGCGAGATTCTCGACTTCGTCCGTACAGCCGGCGTGTCGCTGGTGTTCGGAACTTACGATATCGATGCCGGCGGCGAGTACAACGCGGCGGCCTTCATCGACCCCAGTGCCGGCCTGTTGGGCTTCTACCGAAAGACGCATCCGTTTCCGCTGACCGAGCACGTGCCGGCGTGGCTCGACGGCCCGTTCGTGCGAAACAACTTGCCGTGGACCGGAAACTGGCAAGCGGGCTCGGGCGCGCGGGTGTTTCCGTTGCGGGCGAAGGATGGTCGCGAGCTGCAGGTGGTGCCATTGATCTGTCTCGACGACGTGCGCCCGCAGCTCGCGATCGACGGCGCCCGCCTGGGTGCACAGGCGATCATCGGCCTTTCGAACGATTCCTGGTTCAGCGCAAGTCCGCACGGCGCCCGGCTGCATCTGACGGTCGCTAGCTTTCGGAGCATCGAGACGCGCATGTCGCAGTTGCGGGTCACGACCAATGGCCTGAGCGCGTACATCGATCCGACCGGCGAGGTGGTCGTGAGCACGGCGATGGGCGACCAGGCCGTCCTCGCCGGCGAGCTTCCCGCCGTCAACCCGCCGCTTACGCTCATGGTCCGATGGGGCGACTGGGTTGGTGGCGCGGCCCTCGCGTTGCTGCTGATGCTGGGCGCGGGCGGGGTCATCAGCGCCTGGAGCCAGCGGCGCGCCACAGCCGACGTCACAGCGCCCGTGGCTGATGGTGACGCCGAGGAATACGCCGCCGATGTCGCACTGCTGACCCCGGCGTGGCGTTGGGCCTGCGCACTGCTTCGGATGGCGGCGGGCGCGGGGCTGGCGACCTTGTTCCTGCTCATGCTGACGCGCGACGGGTTGCAGGTGAACTCGCTGTCACAGATCCAGTTGTACGCCTGGGCCGTGGTCGCGCCGCTCATCGCGGCGTGGGCGATCCAACGCGCATTTGCCGCCAGCGCGCGCGTCGAAAACGGCATGCTGGTGGTGCGTCGGCGCGCGCAGCGAATCGAGATCCCAATCACCAGCATTGCGTTCGTGCGCGTCTGGCGCCTGCCTTTACCGGGCATCGGCATCGACCTGCATTTTGTGTCCGGCCGGCGCTGGCCAGCTGGAATCCAGTTGTCCGATCCGGATGCGCTGGTGCGTGCCCTCAAGCCAGAGCAAAGCGAAGCAACAGCGATCGCCGCCATGGCCGCTCCCACGATTGCGGAGCAAAGCGAAGCAACAGCGATCGCGGGCATGGCCGCTCCCACGAATGCATCCCCGCATTCGGTGCAGTTCGACGACACTCTCTCGAAGCGACTTGCCCACTACGCCGCCGCCCGCGCGGCGGCAACGCATCGATGGCTCGACCATCCACTCGCAAAGTTCGGCCTGTTCCCACTGGTCCCTGCACTGCCCGCCTTTCGCTTGCACCAGCACATCGCATTCGGCGGCACCTTCGGCGAGTACCACACGTACGGACTCGGAGCCTGGCTGCTCGGCTTGCTCATCTGGTGGCTCGCATGGTCGATCGGCCTGATGCTGTTCGCCGCCTCGCTACGAATCATCAGCGAGACGGCCACGCTGCTGGTGCTGTGGCGGCGTCCTCAGCAAGCCGCCATGTTCCGCCGTCGCCTGCAGTGGTTACTGCGCCTGGCGTTTTACCTGGGCGTGCCGCTCTGGTTGCTCGTGCGCATCGTAAGCGGCTGAGCGATACCGGTGTCAGCAACAACGTCATTCTCGTTTGAGACTAGGCTTGGCGACCCCGCGCCTTGTCGTCAGATAGGTTGCAAAGCTGCCGAGCCAGTGACCGCCTTCGTAATGTTCGCCAGTGACGGCGTTCAACCCCGCCTCCCGGTGCGCGTCGGCGGCGGCGCGGATGGCGGCGAGTCGCGGGTCTTTGGACAGGAGCGCCGAAGCGATGCCGTCGAGCATCCACGCGCGGCTGAGGTTCAAGCCGTCCAGGTGGGCCAGCTTGGGGTCGGAAGGATCGGTCACGACGGCCGGCTTCAAGCTCATGCCGGCGGGCAGGAAGCCCTTGAGCCAAGTGGAGAACTCGTCCGCGGACAGCACGCGCCGCACAACATCGGCCTCCGCGATGCACGGCGACAGGAAATCTTCGCCGGAAGGCTCGTACGTAAGCGGGCACGTGACGTCGCGCAGGTAGAAGCGGCGAACGGTCGCTTTTGCCAGCGTTCGCAGCGGTTCGTCGCGCGTCGAATCGATGATCAGTCCGAGCGCGAATGCGGACTGGCTGTGTTCGCCCGAGCGCACCGGATGCGAGAGCTTCGGCAGCCAGGCCCGCAATTGCGCAGTCGCGACGTCCTCGAGCGGATTCAAGTTCGACGCGAGCTCGCGCGCGACTGGGTCGTCCCATTCGCGAAGTTCCTGTGCGAGCTGCAGCAGCCAGGCCAGTCCGTACGGGCGCTCGAAGCTGGCGCGGCCCGCGCCGCGCATGTACGCAACCTCCTGCGCAATGTGCTCAGCGCTGAGGCTCGTTGTCAGCGCCTGTTTCGCCTGCGCGGCAAATGCTGCTTCCGGATAGGTGCGCGCCAGTCGCGCCAGCAGCCAATGCCCGTGCACCGACGAGTGCCAGTCATAGCAGCCGTAGAACGCCGGCATCAACGTTCGCGGCGATGCGACGTCCGCATCACTGCTGAGAACATGCGCGATCTTGTTCGGAAATTCCTGGTGCACGCAGGCAAGCGCCAGCGCCGCAAAGCGCTCGGCGGACGCGTTTGAGGTCACCGGTGCTGCGGCGCTCGCGACGAGCGGCAGCGTGCACAGCGCAACGGTTTTGAGCATGCGACGCATGGGTGTGCCTCGACGGTGGGTTGGACAATCTGCCGCCGATCGCGCCGACAGGCAAGGCCGGGGATCAAATGCCCAAGCTGGCGGGAGCACACAGGATCGGGTGCTGGCAGGGATCAATCGCGCGGAGATCGAACGCTACATCGTATTCTGCGAGCGATGGCCTTTCGTCTAAAGCGACTCTTTTTCGCGCTCACGCTCGCCACGGGCGTGCCGGCCGGCGCCCTCGACGCCAACCGGCCGCTGGCGGAATTCACGATGGAGAGCTGGGGCCGGCCTGAAGGCTTGCCGCACAGCTTCGTGATTGACCTCGCACAATCGGCTGACGGTTACCTGTGGGCCGCGACCTGGCAGGGCGCGGTGCGCTTCAACGGGCGCGAATTCGTCATCTTCGACCAGACCCGGCTCCCCTGGAATCGCGACGGCTCCGCCTGGGCCCTGGCCCAGGGGACCGGCGGCAGCCTGCTGCTCGGCTCGCAACGTCACGGTGTCAGTCGCCTGTCCAACGGGCGCTGGACGCAGGCAATGCCTGCCGATGCCATGCCACTGCCGTTGCTGGCGCTGCTCGAGGACCCGCTCGGCCGGCTTTGGGTGGGCACTCAAGGCGGCCTGCTGCGAATCGACGGCAGCGGCGAGCGGCGCTTCGGGGTGGACACCGGCCTCCCCGACTCGGCCGCACAGACCCTCTCCGCCACGCCGTCGGGGACCGTCTGGGTGGGGACCGGCAATGGCGCCGCTCGCATCGAGGGCGATGTGGTGACCGCCTTCGGCGCGCAGCAAGGATTGCCACCGGGCGAGGTCGGCATGATCCTGGCCTCCGCGGATGGCAGTGTGCGAGTTGGAACCAAGCAGGGTGCGTATCGGCTCGCTGGCGAGCGCTTCGTACGCGAGCCTGCGGACCTGCCGGTCGACCAGGTGAGCTCGCTGCTGCTCGACCGCCAAGGGTCGCTGTGGATCGGCACCATCAGCAACGGCGTGTATCGGTCCGGCGCCCGCGGGCTGGAACACATCGATGCGCTGCAAGGCTTGCCGAGCAACCATGTCAATGCGCTGCTCGAAGACACCCAGGGCAATCTCTGGATTGGCACCCACGGCGGACTGACGCAGTTGCGCGAAACCCGCTTCGCGCTTTACTCCAAGCGCGAAGGCCTGGCCGACGACTTCGTGCGTGCCGTTGCGCCAGACACCGACGGCGCCGTCTGGGTCGCCACCAACGGTGGCATTTCCCGGATCGCCAACGGTCAGGTCGAAGCGCTGGCCGAGCGCCATCCCGACGCGGCACTGTCGTCGCTGTCCATCCTGACGCGCAGCAACGGCGAGACGTGGTTCGGCACTTACAGCCACGGCGTTCGCGTCCTCGATGCTGGAGGCATGCGCGCGATTGGACGCAGTGACGGGCTCGCGGGGGACGAGGTGCGCAGCATGCTGGAAGCGCGCGACGGGGCCGTCTGGGTGGGAACGGCGACCGGGTTGACCCGGCTCGCAGAGAGCGGACCGCGCAGTTGGACCCGCATCCAGGATTCACCACGCACGATGTATGTGCGCGCGCTGCTGCAGGATCGAACTGGCCGCGTGTGGATTGGACTGCAGCAAGGACTCGCCTGGTCGGACGGCGAGCGCGTCGCAATGCTGGAGGCCTCCGCGAGCGATCCGATCAGCGTTTTCGGATTGAGCGAATGCACGCACGGCGCGCTCTGGATCGTCGGCCAATCGGGCGTGCAACGCGTTCGCGACGGCAAGCTCGATCGCTTGCCGGCATCCCACGACTTGAGCGATACCACCATCTTCGCGCTGCGTGCCGATGGCCAGGGCACGGACTGGCTGAGCACCGCCGATGGCTTGATCGCGATCAACCATGACCATCTCGAACAGGCCATCGACGGAACCAGCGGAAAGTTGCCGATGGTGCGCTACGCCGACGGACCAGGCGCGGAGGGATTGGCGCTCAATGGCGGCTCCAACCCGGCAGCCAACCTCGCCCAGGACAAGCGCATTTGGCTGGCTACCTCCCAGGGCGTGGCCGTCTTCGATCCGGCAGCGCTCGAATCGCCGGTGGCGCCACCGCCGACCGTCATCGAGCGCATTCACGTCGACGGCACTGAACGGGATCCGGCCGACGCCGCACGCCTGCCGGCGGGAACCCGGCGCATTCAGTACGACTACGCCGGCCTCTCCTACCTGGCACCGGAATCACTGCGCTATCGATACCGTCTGGTCGGCTATGACGCAGCGTGGATCGACGCGGGGGCGGTGACCAGCGTCGGCTATACCAACCTCAATCCTGGTGACTACCGCTTCGAGGTCGAGTCCCTGGTCCAGGGGGCCAGCGGGCCGCCACGGCAAGCGCAGCATGCGTTCCATCTCACGCCGTATTTGTACCAAACCCTCTGGTTTCGCGCGTTGTGCATCCTGACCCTGGTGCTGCTCGCCGCACTCGCTTATCGCTTGCGTGTCACCGGACTGCGTCGCCAGGCGCAAACCCTGCGCGCCCTCGTCGAGGAGCGCACCCAGGAGCTGCGAGCACGCAGCCAGAGCCTGGAACGGGCCGACCAGGAAAAGGCCGAATTGATCGAACGCCTGTCCGAAAAGTCCGCCCTCCTCGCCCGCCATGCACAGGAAGACGGCCTGACCGGCCTCGCCAACCGCCGCCAGCTCGATCTGTCGGCCGCAGCTGCCATCCATGAATGTCGGGAGCAGGGCCGCCCCATCAGCCTTGCGCTCGTCGATATCGACCACTTCAAGAACATCAATGACGCCCACGGCCACGCCACCGGCGACGATGTCCTGCGCGCAGTCGCCCGCGTCCTTGCAGAGCGGGCCCCTGCCCCCCGGTTGGCCGGACGCTACGGCGGTGAAGAGTTTGGAATCATCCTGCCCGACCACGCGCGCGACGAGGCCGTCCATTTCTGCGAGACCTTGCGTAATGCCATTGCCCAACTGGACCTCAGGTCGCTCGCACCGGAAGTGCGGGCTCGCGTCAGCATCGGCGTCGCCGAAGTCACCACCCTCGACCTGCCCGCCGCGTATGCCGCCGCCGACCGCCAGCTCTACGCTGCCAAACGGGCGGGGCGTGATCGGGTGTGCGGTTGACCTGGCGCTTGCAATGGACGTCACTCGCACCCGAGGCACTCCAATGGGAGTCCCCGTGCGAAAATGGCGGTCAAGGAATCAAGGCAGGACGTGATGCATGCGTGTCTCAGCGGCAATCCTGCTCGCCCTGCTGGCATTTTCAGCCTCGGCGCAGGGGGTCTTCAAATGGACCGATGCGCAGGGTGTAGTCCATTTCAGCGATCGCAAGCCGGCCGACCAGGCCGTCGAGGGTGTGCAACTCGAAGCAGCGCCACCAGATGCCGTTGCCGCCGCACCCGAGGACGCGACCGTGGCGCCTGCGCCAGAACCACCCATTCAGCCGGGTCCCAAGCGCCGGCTCAGCATCACCATGTATTCGAGTGTCGATTGTGGTTACTGCGCGAGGGCACGCAAGTACTTCGCCGGCCGCAGCCTCAATTACGCAGAACGCGATATCAGCAACCCGCAGAATCGAGCGCTGTGGAAGCAGCTGGGAGGCGAAGGCGTTCCCTTGTTCGTCATCAACGGCCAGGTCAGCAGCGGCTTCAGCGCCGACAACATGACCCAGCGCCTGCAGCGCTTAGGCTGGTAAACACCCTGCCAACCCGCGACTTCGAGCTTGTTCGCTCGATCGCGCCCGCGACCTTGTGCATGGTGTTGGTACACAGGGCGATCGCCGCGGCACCAGCGCGTTCCAGCGCCCGCGCAGCCTCCGCAAGTCGCGCACCGGCACGCTCCCAGTCGCCCGCCCGCTGCAATTGTTCGATCTCATGGAAATCGACGCTGTAGAGGAGCAGGTGCGCCGAATGCAATCCACCCAGCCGCGCGCGCACCCCGCGAAGCATAGGTAAACGGCTCGCGTGCATGCGCAGGCGAAGGGTGTGAGACTCGGGCCACTCCCCTGCCCTCCCGATGCCTCGCTCAGCATGATCGTTCGCTCGTTCCAAAATATTGTTGATGTCCACTGGATCGGCGGCAATGCGTGCGCTGCGACGACTGCGCCGTCATGGTTGTTCGAAGTGCCGCACGGCGCGACGGAAACCGCGGATTTCAATGAGCTGGCGGCGCGCCTGGTGAGTCCGCTGCCTGATGGGCTGGTCGATTTCTTCCATGTGAACACCGACGTCGGCGCGTTCGAGCTGGGATTGGCGACGGCTGAGCGCCTGGTGGCGGCAGCTCCCGACCGTTGCGTCATCATCATCCGCAGCCGCATCCCGCGCACCTTCATCGACTGCAACCGGCGCATCGATGCGCCGCCGGAGGCTTTTCGCGAAGGCAGTGTCACCCCCGGCCTGATGCCCTGGATCACCGCTGCGGAGGATCGGGCGCTGTTGCTTGCGCGCTACGATCAGTACCTGGCCACGGTTCGCTCGGAATGCGGGCGGGCGCCCGATGCAGCAGTGCTTTTGCTGCACAGCTACGCGCCGCGCTCGGTGGGTGTCGAGGTCGATGGCGATATCGTCGCCAGCCTGCGACGTGCCTATGCGCCGGAGATCGAGGCGACGTGGCCGCTGCGACCGGAGTTGGACGTCATTGCCCGGGACGCAGACGGACGCTCCTACGCACCGCCGGACGCGGTCGAGGCGTTGCGCACCGGTGTCTCCGCATTCGGCTGGACCGTCGGCGACAGCCTGACCTATCCCCTGCATCCAAGCACGCTGGCCTGGGACCACGTGATGGCGCGACCGGGCCGGACGATGTGCGTGGAGGTGCGGCGTGACTTGCTGGCGGATCCCTTCGATCCGTTCGTGCGCATGCACATCAGCGCTGCCAAGGTCGATCGTCTGGCGCAGCCACTCGCCGCCGCCGTTGAGCTGCTGCGCGCGTAGGCCGTAGTGCGTGCGGCTTCACGCGCGCACTGCGGCGCTCTTCGCGACTGTTCCTGCTGTTTCAGGGTTTGCCGCGCTTTTGCGTATCCATGTTCGAACCCGACATTTGGAGTCTCTCGATGCACTGTCTTCGCAACACCCGCCCTGTCGATCCAGGCGCTGCCACACCCCCCGATCTTTCTCTGATCGGTCATCATCTCCGGGCCGCGCTCGGCGTTCTCGCCGTGCTCTCGACACTGGCCGGCTGTGGTTCGGCGGACAACGCCGCTTCGCCTGCCGCAGATCCGGCGGACATCGCAACCGCCGTGTCAGGTGCCGCCGAGGCGTCGACAGCCACGCACCCGCTGTGCGCGATCGCGACCTTTGCCGACGTGCAAGGGGTGATCGGCGGCAGCATCAGCAAGCTCGACGTAATCGACGTGGTGTCCCTGCACAAGTTGTCTTGCATCTATCTGGATTCGCAGGACCTGTACAACTCGCTCAACCTGGAGTTCGTGACCAATGAACGGCTTGCGAAAACCGGGGGCAATTGGAGCGATGCGGCCGCTTATTACGGTGAATGGGCACGCGGCGGCACGCCAGTCGCAGGTTTGGGCGACGCGGCAACCTGGTCGACGATGCCAGCCGGGCTGTATGTGCTGCGCGGCACGCACTTGCTGCACCTCAGCGGTGGCAAGAGCGATTTCGCGGATCCCGCCGTGCGTTTGAAGTTCGAGGCGCTGGCGCGGCAAGTGGTGGCGCGACTGCCCTGAGCAGATGCCCGCGGATCGGAGCGTCGAGCGCCAGCTCGAGGGCTCGAGGGATTCGCGCCGATTGGCTCTGGTAACGCGGTGATCAACGCGACGCGTCATTGACGACGCTGGCGCGCCGGCATTGAAGTACATTGCAGCAACATGCTGCCGCGACCGGGAGCGTCATGAGCGACCGCCGACCACCCGTGTTGTAAGCCCCCCACATCGTCGCGATGACCTCCACGGCACTGGCCCATGAACCAAGCGTTTCCAATTCTCGAACGCGGTGATGCCGATGGCGTGTTGCAAGTTGCCGAGGGCGCGGATGCGGACACGCTGTTCGCATTGATCGTCGAGTTTTATCGACACTTCGACTATCCCTTCGAGGTAACCGCAAAACGTCGACTGCTGGAGGAACTGTTGGGCGATTCGACGTCGGGGAAATTCTGGCTGGTGCGAGCCGCGAACGGCGATCTCGCGGGCTACGTGTTTCTCGCCTGGTGTTTCAGCTTTGAGTACGGCGGGCGTACGGCGGTTGTCGATGAGCTGTACGTGCGCCCGGAGCATCGTGGCCAGGGGCTAGGAGAGCGCGTGTTGCGCGCCCTCTCGGATATCGCATCGGCGCTCGGATTGGTGGAACTGCAGGTGGAGGTCGAGCGCGGCAATCCGCGGGCGGCGGCCCTGTACCGCCGGGAAGGATTCGCCGCGCGCGATCGGGAGGTGCTCAACAAGCTGCTCAACGTTGCTGCAGCGCCTTGACCGCCTGCTGCAGGGCGTCCAGTTCGGCGCGCAAGGCGGCGTTCTCATTTTCGAGCTTCTGATTCAGACCTTGGATCGCGGCCAGCGCCACACCATCGGCATCGGCGGTCCCGATCGACTTACCGTCTCCGGCGAGGTCGAAAGCCGCCTTGAAGTCCTCCGCCATCGGACCGATGTGCTCGCCTTCGGCCGACTGCTTGTACGTCCAGGTCGTGATCGGCATGGCCACCACCTTGGCAAGGATCCGCATCGGATCCACCGCCGTGAATCCCTCCTTGAAGGTGCGGCTGGAGGCATTGGTCCACATACCGCCATTGGACAGTGTCGCGTTGCCGCCTGATCCGCCGGCCACCGTCAATCGGTTGACCCCCGCGCCAAGGTTCGGGACGCTGATCGTAAAGCTGCCCCCGCCATCGGTGAGATACATCGATCCCATTTTTCCCGAACGGCTTTTCCAGGCCAGGTCCACATCGGAATCTCCGCCACTCCCATTGGGACGAGCGGCGATGACCAGGTCATCGAACGACGACGTCAAGGCGTTGGTATTGAACATCGCGCCACCAGAGACACGTGCGATGAATTGATTGGGGCCAGTGGTGACCACGCTGACGTCTTGATTGTCCGCCCAGACAAAGCTGCCGCCATCGCCATCCGCCGTGCCCGTCGCGGTAACGCCGAAACAGCCTTCGCCCACGGTGCCTGAAGCGGTGCCGGGCCTGATCTGGGCGCGGCGACCGCCTGCAAACGAGGATCGCCCACCCGCGCAGTTGAAGAACCCGCCCGCGACGAAACCATAGGCGCCACTGGCGGTGCCGGACTCGCCACCTGCCACAACACCGCGAATGCCGGAGGCATAATTGAAAATTCCACCCGCTACCGTGCTGCCATCCGCGGACGCGAAGTTGTTGCTACCACCGCTGACTACACTGTGGCCACTCTGCGCCGCATTGCCTTGACCACCCGCCGCGATACTCCAGTTCCCCAGCGCGCTGTTGATGGAACCTCCGCTCACCGCACCGTACTGGCCGGAAACGGTGTTGGAATTGCCGCCTGCGATGGTCGCGTAAATCGCCTGCTGATTGATGTTGTTGCGGCCGCCTCCGCCAATGGCCGTATAGCTGCCCGACGTACTGTTGCTGTCGCCTCCCCCGATGACGCTCCATGGCCCCACGATCGCGTTGCCCGCACCACCAGCGATCGTGGCGAACAGTTCGTCAGTCACGTTTCCGCATGAGGATGTCCCACCGCCGCAAGTCATGGCGCTGCTGCCGCCGCCGCCGATGGTGGCGCCACGGCCGACGGCGATATTGGCCGAAGATCCCAAGATCACGATGGATTCGTTGGCGCTGCCAAATCCGGACTCGAAGCGCGCCGCACGCCGATTGTTGGCCTTGATTTCCACTGGCACATTGTTAGTTGACCCGAGAAATTCGCCTGCAGCGACCACATTTCCAGTGGTGTCCCAACAGATGCCCGCAAGCGTGGATTTGGGATCAAAGCGCGTCGGTTCGCCGAGGCTCGCAAAAGCAGAGCCACCCTGGGCGACCTCGACCTTGAGCTTCATCGGCGGTGCGTGATCGAGCTTGAGCCCGAAATCGACATCGGCGGCGAAGTTGCCATCTTTCACCGGAATCTTGAACAGCGTGATCGGCTGGCTGACAGGCTGCCCGGCACCCTCGTTGATCAGGGTCAGGCGCAGGTCATAGCTGCCATTCGCCGGCTTGCCGCCATCGTTGAGCGTGCCTCGGTACGTCCACGGGCTGGCATCGGCAAATGTGGAGATGGCGATCAAGGCGATGAAGCAGGCGCTGCGATTCGCTTCGCGGGAAAGGCGTTTCATGGGAATTCTCCGAGGCTTTAGTTTTCGAAACCATTCTTGAAAATGTCGGGACCGACCGGCCCGCAGGCCGTCGTCGCCGTCTTGTCTTTGCCCGCTTGTTCGAGGCGAGCGTCGATCGCGAACCGAGAGCCCGTTGCCTTGGGCTGGGCGCCACGCAGCTCGGCACTCAGCGAGAAGCGGCCATCGGCACTGTCGGCGATGGCTGCCTGCAATACGCCGCTGCCGCTGAAGCGCGCGGGCGGCGGGCTCTCGGCGCTTGCGCTGCCAACCCCGATCAACAAAAGTGATGTGAAGAGCGTGCGCATCTTGGTCGGACCCCTTGCAGAGAAGCACCAGGCAGAAAAGTGCCTGGGATTGGATACGCAGTGCGCAGGCAAACCCTGACAGCGCTTGTCAGCGGGCATGGGATCTCGCATATGCTCGGGGCGCTGGGGGTTGCCGGAGGCAGTGATGAGAGTGCTTGGCGTTACGTCGGAGATGCACCCCTACGCCAAGACCGGCGGACTGGCGGATGTCATGGGCGCATTGCCGAAGTACCTGGCGGCGTTGGGCCACGACGTGCGTGTGTTCGTGCCGCTCTACGACACCATGCGCCGCGACAACCTGAAGCTCGAAACTGTCCTCGAAGGGCTCGAAGTCCGGCTGGGTGCCCACCAGTATTGGGTCCAGGTCCTGCGAGACGCCGCCAATCCGACTGCCTGGTTCGTCCACTGCCCGGCGCTCTACGGCCGCGGTTCGATCTACACGCACGGAGCGGACGAGCATCGCCGCTTCCTGGTGCTGTGCTGGACCGCGCTGCTTGCCAGCCAGCGACTCGCGTTCGCGCCGGATATCGTCCACTGCAACGACTGGCAGAGCGCGATGCTGCCGCTCATCCTGCGGACGCATTTCAGCTGGGACCGGTTGTTCGCGACAACGCGCACGCTGCTGACGGTGCACAACCTGAACTACCAGGGCGGATTTCCGGCCAGCATCCTGCCGGATCTTAATCTCGGCGGGTCCGAGCACTTGCTGCACCAGGACTTCCTGCGCCAGGGGCGGATCAACTTCCTGCTGCATGGCGTCCTGTACGCCGATGGCGTGAGCACGGTCAGCCCCACCTACGCGCAGGAGATCCAGACACCCGAACACGGTGCCGGCATGGACCCGTTCCTGCGGGCGCGGTCTTCGACCGTGGTCGGCATCTTGAACGGCGTCGACTACCAGGAGTGGTCTCCGGAGAATGACCCACTGATTCCGCATGCCTATAGCAGCGAGGATCTGTCCGGCAAGGAACGCAATAAGCAGGCCCTGCTGCAGGCAATGCGGCTGCCGTACGTGCCTGGTCTGCCGGTCGCCGGCATCGTGTCGCGCATGGCGAGCCAGAAAGGCTTCGACCTGATCCCGGATGCGCTCCTGGGGCTGCTTTCGGAGCGCGGCCTGCAATTGGTGGTGCTCGGCAATGGCGAGGAGCGGCTCGAACACATCTTTGCGCAGCTGCAGCGGATGTTCCCGCGCCAGGTCTCGTTCTATCGGGGCTTTTCGAACCAGCTGGCGCACCTGATCGAGGCTGGCGCCGACATGTTCCTGATGCCGTCGCGGTATGAACCCTGCGGGCTCAACCAGATGTACAGCTTGCGCTACGGAACGGTCCCGATCGTGCACCGGACCGGTGGCCTCGCCGACTCGGTACAGCTGTGGAATCCGCAGACTGGCCAGGGAACCGGCTTGGTGTTCGATCATCACGACGCCAACGGCCTGCGCTGGGCAGTCGAGTCCGCGATGCACGTCTACCGCGATCGCAACGCCTGGCGCCGGTTGATGGCCAATGGCATGGCCAAGGATTTCTCGTGGACGCGCCAGGCAAAAGTCTATGAAACGCTGTTCGGAATGCTGGGAAACTCCTGACAAGTCAGGTCTTTACGTTCTTCACAGATATGCCGCCAATGTCGATGACGCCGGTATTGAAAATGCAACAGAACAAACATGACACTTTTTGTGTACGCGCCTGACAGTTCGAGGATGGACTTGTTCAGGGCCCCACCAGGGAAATGACGATGCATGTGGTCTTGGTTGAACCTCGCTTTCCGGCCAATCAGCGGCAGTTCGTGCGTGCGCTTGCCGAAGTCGGAGCAACGGTAACGGCGATCGGCGAAGGGTCCAAGGACTCGCTCGACGACGAGATGCGCCACTACCTGTCGCACTACGAGGAGGTCCGCAACGTCTGCGACGAATCGGCACTGCTGCGCGCCGTGCGTTTTGTACAGCAGTTCAAGTCGGTCGATCGCATCGAGGCCACGGTCGAGGCGCACATCCTGTCGACTGCCAAGGTGCGCGAGGCTGCCGGGATTCCAGGCACCTCCTACCGCACCGCGTTCCTGTGCCGCGACAAGCCGGCCATGAAAGAGGTTTTGCGCGCAGGTGGTGTTGCCTGCGCGGCGTCGACCGGGGCTGCCACTGCGGCTGAGGTGCGCGCGTTTGCGGAGCAGGTTGGATACCCCTTGATGATCAAGCCCAGGGACGGGGCCGGTGCATCGGGTGCGACCCGCGTCGACTCGGACGCGGAGCTAGAAGCGGCGATCCGGAGCTCGGGCTTGGGTCATCCGGGGCGCTCGGTGGCGGTCGAGGAGTTCATCGAGGGGCACGAAGGCTTTTACGACACGCTGACCTGCAAGGGCCAGGTAGTGCACGAGTTCGTGTCGCACTATTACCCCAACGTGCTCGAAGCGATGCGCACACGCTGGATCTCTCCTTACCTCGTCAGCACGAATCGGGTCGACGCGGCTCCCGGGTACGACGAGATCAAGGCGATGGGCCAGCGCGTCGGCGAGTTGCTGGGGATCGAGACTTCCGCGACGCACATGGAATGGTTCTTCGGATCGCGAGGGCTCAAGTTCTCGGAGATCGGCTGTCGGCCACCCGGCGTGCGCACCTGGGATCTGCACAACGTCGGCAATGACATGGACCTGTATCGGGAATGGGCGATGCTGATTTGCCGCGGGCGCCCGAGCCAGCGGCCATCGCGACGTTTCTCTACCGGGATCATCGCCTTGCGTCCCAACCGTGACGGTCGGATCGCGGGCTACGAAGGCTGGGAGACGATCCGGAGTCGCTTTGCGGCGCAGTTGATCGACGCCCACCTGCCGCCCGTGGGGACGCCGACCCAGGGCGTCGATGCCGGCTACATGGCGAATGCGTGGCTGCGCATGAAACACGAAAGCTACGACGAGCTGCGTGGCATTTTCGAGCTGGTGGGCAGGATCTTGAAGGTTCACGCACACGGATGACGACCACTAGTATTCAATCGAGCGGTCCGATCGTGCTGCTCGGCCCGCAATCAGATTACACCGAAGTCGGATCCGTACTCGACGAGCTCGAGGTCGAAGGCCGTATTGCGGTGGTGACCGCCGGCTGGCAGGAGAACGAGTCCGAAGACGCCGCCCTGGTCGCCGCGCTGCGGCGCCCGGCCATCAACCTCACGCTGCATGCCCGCTCCGAGCGCGCGCACCTTGAGCAGCCGAGCTTTGCGAAAGCCTCGGCGCGACGGCAGGCGCACCTCACGCATCTGCACCAGTTCTATCGCATACGGCTGGAGGGCGTGGACGAAGCGGCGCACTCGATCGGGGTTCGACATGTCGATCCAGAACTGCTCCGCGAGCAGCAAACGGTTACAGTCGAGCAATTCCGGCATCTCGACCAGGACCATCTGCAACGCTGCCAGGCGACCTGGGACGCATTCAGTGCCGAGTGGCCCGCAGCGGAACAGCCGGCGATCGCCCGCGAGCGCGCGGCGATCGCGGCGCAGATCAACCGCTGCAGCGCGGTGGTCATTGCCGGTGGCCACGTGGCGGTGCTGCTCAACCGGTTGCGCTTGTTCGACGTGCTCGGCGCGGTCGGAACGCGGCCCATCATCGCCTGGTCGGCCGGCGCCATGGCCTTGACCGACCGTATCGTGCTGTTCCACGACTCGCCACCGTTCGGCAAGAATTTGTCGCAGCTGTTCGACGTCGGCCTGGGTCTTGCCAACGGAGTGGTCGTATTGCCGGACCTGACGCGACGCGTACACACCGAGAAACGCGATGCGATCGCCCGCTTCACGCAGCGGATGGCGCCGGCGGAATGCCTGGGACTGGACCCGGGAGCGCGCCTGGTTTTCAGGCAGGGTCGTTTGGTGCATGCAATGTCAGATCGCTTGCACAGCAGCGGTGAGGTCGAACGCGGGTGGCGATTTTTCCTCGAGCTTCCGGCGAGGCTTGCGGGATGATCCTGGCCATCCACGCGCTCGCCGCCGGCCCGAAGACCCGCGAGGCGCTGCACGCATTCTTCGCTGAGCACACCTTTCCGCTGGTCGAAGGCGACACCATTACCTTCGTGTGGCAAGGCACCGCGCTAGAGGTCAAGTTGCATCACTGGGTGTTCGGCCTGGAGTCGGCACAGCTGCTGTTGCAGGTGGAGGGCACCGACGTCTGGTACCTGAGCATGCCGCTGCCGCCCGCGTCGCGCGTCGAGTACAAGTTCGAGATCGTTGACGGCGGTCACCGGCGTCTGATCCACGACCCGCTGAACCGACATCTGGCGCGCGATCCCTATGGCGCGAACTCGGTTGCTCATGGGCACGGCTATGCGATTCCGCAGTGGATTCATCCCGACCCGGCATCCGCGCCCGGCACCTATCAGATCCTCAAGTTCCGAAGCGAAGTTTTCGGCCGGCAGCTCACCAAGGTGTACCTGCCCGCGCGGTTTCGGCGCACGCGGCAGTACCCGTTGTTGATCGTCCACGACGGCGACGATTATCTGAACTACACGTCCCTGGGGACGGTACTCGACAACCTGATGGCGCGGCGCGAGATCCCGGATTTGATCGTGGCATTCACCAACTCGTCGCACCGGCTGGTCGAGTACGCCAACGACGAGCGCCACGCGCGCTTCCTGACGGAAGAGTTGGTGCCGCAACTGGAGGCGCGCTACCCGTTGCGCTCGCAGCCGCAGAGCCGCTGCCTGATGGGCGCGAGCTTCGGCGCCGTGGCGGCTTTGTCGACGGCAGTCCGCTACCCGGGCTTCTACGGGAGGCTGCTGCTGCAATCCGGATCCTTCGCGTTCACCGACATCGGCGAGCGCAATCGGCGCGGACCACTGTTCGACAAAGTCGTGCAGTTCATGAACAAGTTCCGCGAGGAGCCGCGCGCAGTCTCCGAGCGTGTATTCATCAGCTGTGGCACGTATGAATCACTGATCTACGAGAACCGCTCGCTGATTCCAATGCTCGAGGCGACGGGCATGGACGTGCTCTTCCGCGAGGCGCGCGATGGTCACAATTGGGAAAATTGGCGGGACCGGTTGCGTGAAGGGCTCTCATGGCTCTTCCCGGGACCGTTTCTGATGACGTACGAATAAGCGGCAAGGCGCTGTTTTTGCTTGTGTAGGTCATGTTGCTCGCGTAGCGAGCTACTTGACGCTTTAAAGCTGTCAAGTAGTCCGCTTCGCGGACAACATGACCTACGTTCAGGGCCCTGACAGCGCTAGGCTTGCTGAGGTTCAACTCAATAACAATGGAGATCTGAACGCATGGCAAAGAAGACCAAGCAAACTTCGAAGCCGCTTGCGGCAGCTGCTTCTACAGTTTCGGCGGCGGCGCCGGCCCAGCAAGGTCCACTCTCCAAGACCACCCGAAAGATCGGCCTGTCTCTCGGCGCCGATATCTGCTGGCCGGCCTGCTACGAGCAGATCATGCGCGAGCTCAAGCTGGCGATTCCGTGGAACGGCGAGGAAGTGGGGGTCGCGGTCGAGCGGGTCACGATCGAACCGTTCAATCTCGCCCAGCCGAGCAGCTACGACGTCGTCCTCGACCGGCTGACGCACTGGTATCACCCGAGCCGCGAGTGGATCAAGAAAGCGATCCTCATGGACCGGCTGTACGTGCTCAACAATCCATGGGCCGTCCAGTCGATGGAGAAGCACACCACTTACGCGGCGATGATGCACCTGGGGATGCCGATCCCCGAGACCTGGATGCTGCCGCCCAAGGCGTATGCGCCGACGCCCGACCTGAAGCCCACTTTGCAGAAATATGCCAAGTTGTTCGACCTGCGCAGCGTGGCCAGCCAGATCGGCTATCCGATGTTCATCAAGCCGTACGACGGCGGTGGCTGGAAAGGCGTGAGCCATATTCGCAACGAGCAGGACTTGATCGCGCGGTACGACGAATCGGGGACGTCGGTGATGCACCTGCAGAAGGCGGTCGCTCCATACGACGACTTCGTGCGCTGCATCGGCATCGGTCCGCAGACACAGCTCGTCCGCTACGATCCGGACGTGCCGCTGCACGACCGCTACACGATGGATACGAACTTCCTCGTCGACGAGGAGGCCCAGATCCTGCGCGACACCACTTTGACCATCAACGCGTTCTTCGGCTGGGATTTCAACTCCTGCGAGTCCCTGCGCAGGGAAGGCGTGTGGTATCCGATCGACTTCGCCAATCCCTGTCCGGATTCGCAGATCACCTCCCTGCACTACCACTTTCCCTGGCTGGTCATCGCCAAGTTGAAGTGGTCGATTTTCTGCGCGGTGACCCGACGGAAATTCCGCCGGACGCTCGACTGGGATCCGTTCTATGCGATCGCGGCCGAGCAGGACATGCCCTATCGTGACAAGCTTCGTGCGTATGCGGGCATCGCTGCGCAGCGCTTCGAGGCCGACCGTTTTGCCGAATTCTGCGCGACCCACCTACCGCACCTGGACGAGGTTGCCTGGAACTTCTTCGGCAGCCAGCACGCACGCGACGCGTTCCGCGAGAAGGTGGCAGCGCTGTATCCCGAGCATGAGGTCGAGAAGTTCACCGAGCTCTTCTGGAACCGCGTGCAGCAGTGGCGCGCGAACGCTCGCTGAAGCGTGCGTAAGGCGTTGCGCTTGCTTGGCTCCCCTCTCCCATGCTCTTTTGGGAGAAGGGTCGGGGGAAGGAGCTTTTGACGCGGAAAAGCCCCTCTCCCCTTCCCCTCTCCCGGAAAAGCCCGGGAGCGGGGAGCAACTCAAACTGGGCACTCAAAATAATGAAGGGGGCTTGATGGCAGCTGCTGATGACAGGGTGGTAGCACGTTGGCGGTCGGATCGCCTTGGTCGCGACGTCAACCTGGTGCGCTGGGGAAAATTCGGCCAGCCAGTGTTGCTGTTCCCCACGGCCGGCGGCGATGCCGAGGAAGTCGAACGGATGTTGCTGATCAAGGTGCTGCGGCCGCTGATCGATCGCGGCGCGATCAAGGTGTATTCGTGCGACAGCGTGGCCGGCCAGGCGCTGCTGGCCCGCGAGGGCGACGCGCGGCACCAGATGTGGGTGCAGGACCAGTTCCATCGCTATGTCCGCCATGAGGTCGCACCGGCCATCCGGAACGACTGCTCCGCACCCGAGATCGATATTTGGGCAGCCGGGGCGTCGATCGGCGCTTTCCATTCGGTGGCGATGGTATGCCGCTTCCCGGATGTGTTCACGCGCGCGATCGCCATGAGCGGCACCTATGACCTGCGCCGGTTCTACGATGCGCAGCAGTTTACGGACGATTTCTGGGTTTCCTCTCCGCTGCACTTCGTGCCGACCTTGTCTGGCCAGCACCTGGACGTGTTGCGGACGCGCTTCATCTTGCTGATGTCCGGAGAGGGGCGCGCCGAGAACATCGGCGAATCGTGGGCGCTGGCACAGGTCCTTGGCGCCAAGGGTGTGCCCAATCGAGTGGACTCGTGGGGCCCGGAGTGGCCGCACGACTGGCAGACCTGGCGGGCGATGCTGCCGCAGGTCTTGAGTAACTGGACCCACCAAGGCTAACTCCCCAATGGCCACCCGAAAGCACAAGGAATTGCAGGCCACCCAGGACGCCGCGAAGCACCGCGCGTTCATGTCGGCGCTGCTGAATGACGTCAACGCGCTCGAACGCATGCTCGATGAGGGGACCTTCGAATCCGGGGTTCGCCGCATCGGCGCGGAACAGGAAATGTTCATCGTCGACCGCTCCTGGGGCCCGGCGAACGCGGTGTTGCCAATCCTCGAGCGGATTGCCGACCCGCACTACACCACCGAGCTCGGGCAGTTCCAGATCGAGGCCAACTGCGACCCGCAGTTCCTGGCCGGCGATGGCTTGGGCCTTCTCCACACGCAACTCGACCACCTGGTCGACAACGCGCGTCGGGTTGCGCAAGAACTCGATCTGAACGTGGTGCTGATGGGCATCCTGCCGACCATGCGCAGGTCGAACCTTGGGCTCGACAGCATGGTGCCGAGCGAGCGCTATGCGACGCTCAACCGGGTGCTCACGGAACTCTGCGGCGGCAAATTCAGCCTCTCGATCAAGGGCACCGACGAGCTGATCATCGATCACGACTCGGTGATGCTCGAGGCGTGTAATTCGAGTTTCCAGGTGCACCTGCAGGTGGGTCCCGACGAGTTCGCGCGCATGTACAACATCGCGCAGGTGCTGGCGGGGCCGCTCATGTCGGTATCGGCCAACTCGCCGATCGCCTTCGGCAAACGGCTCTGGGCCGAGACCCGCGTTGCCATGTTTCGCCAGTCGGTCGACACCCGCAACCACAAGCGGCACCCACGCGAGACCGAAGCGCGCGTGAGCTTCGGCACGCGCTGGGTCAAATCGTCGGTTGCCGAGATCTACAAGGAAGACATCGCCCGCTATCGCACGCTCGTCGGAATTGATCTCGATGAAGACCCGATGGCCATGCTCGATCGCGGCGAGATTCCCCAGCTCAAGGCGCTGCGCCTGCACAACGGCACCATTTACCGCTGGAATCGTGCCTGCTTCGGGGTGACGGAAGGCAAGGCGCACTTGCGCATCGAGAATCGGATCATGCCGGCGGGGCCGAGCACGCTCGACGAGATCGCGAACGCGGCCTTCTGGTTCGGGATGATGCAGGAGCTCGGCG
>JANPJV010000064.1:0-7949 GCA_031425695.1 Rhodanobacteraceae bacterium
GCTCTACGTGGGTGCGGACCTTGTCCGGACGCTTCTGCTCTACGTGGGTCCGGACCTTGTCCGGACGCATTTCGAACCCACACCGAGGTCAGAACCCACCAAAGTCCGAACCAACACCCAAAGCCACCAGGATCAACCCACGGAATCACGCAATTTTGCACACCAGCACTTGATGCGCTTCGGTAGGCTCACCACCTTCTTTAGCCGATGAACCCGAACTCGCTGCAATGCCCCGCAAGCTCCCGCCCTCGACAACCGCCGCCGACGCCTTTGATGCGCGTGGTTTCGCGCGCACGCTGAGCGCCGAGCCCGGCGTCTATCGCATGCTCGGCGAGGAGGATGCGGTGCTCTACGTCGGCAAGGCGCGCAACTTGCGCAACCGGGTCGAGAGCTATTTCGCGCGAGGCGCGGCGGATGCGCGGATCACCGCCATGGTCATGCAGGTGCGCCGCATCGAGGTCATCGTCACCCGCACCGAGGCCGAGGCGCTGCTGCTTGAAGGCCAGCTGATCAAGGCGCTCAAGCCGCGCTACAACATCGAGCTTCGCGACGACAAAAGCTATCCCTGGATCAAGCTCAGTGCCGGAGACGGCTTTCCACGCGTGACCTTTCATCGCGGCGCGCGCAAGGCCCCCGATCGCTATTTCGGGCCGTTCCCGACCGCCTGGGCTGTCCGTGAAACCCTCGGCCTGGTGCACAAGACCTTCCAGTTGCGCCAATGCGAGGACAGCGTCTTCAAGAACCGCTCGCGGCCATGCCTGCAGTTCCAGATCGGTCGCTGCAGTGCGCCTTGCGTGGGCAAGATCGACGAGCACGATTACGCGGCGAGCGTGCGTCACGCCAGCCTGGTGCTCGAAGGGCGCTCCTCGGTGCTGATCGACGAGCTCAATTCCGACATGGAAGCTGCCGCCGCGAACCTCGATTTCGAGCGCGCTGCCAGCCGGCGTGACCAGGTGAGCACCCTGCGCCGCATCCTCGCCGCGCAGTTCGTGCAGGGCGAGCGCGGCGATCTCGACGTCATCGTCTGCGTCAGCCGCAACGGCAAGACCTGCATCGAAGTGCTGTTCTTCCGCGGCGGCATGAGCCTCGGGAATCGCAGTTATTTCCCGCGCTACATCGGCGAGGCTGGCGATCCCGAGATCCTGCGCGCCTTCATCCTGCAGCATTACACCGACCAGACCGCTGCCCCCGCCGAGTTGCTGATCAGCCACGCGATCGAGGACCAGGAGCTTGTCGAAGAGCTACTGAGCGCCCAGTCGGGCAAGAAAGTGCGCCTGATCCACAATCCGCGCGGCGATCGCGCACGCTGGCTGGAAATGGCGACGCGGACGGCGCAGAGCGCGCTCGAGAGCGAGCTCGCCGCGAATTCGACGATGCGCGCGCGCTTCGAGGATCTGCGCCTGCTGCTCGGGTTCGAGGACGCGCCTGAACGCATCGAGTGTTTCGACATCAGCCATACGCAAGGCGAGGGCACCGTCGCGTCGTGCGTGGTCTTCGACGGCAACGGTCCGGTCAAGAGCGACTACCGCAAGTTCAACATCGAAGGCATCCAGCCGGGTGACGACTACGCAGCGATGCGACAGGCGCTCGAAAGGCGCTTTCGAAAGCTCTCCCCGCTGGCGATCGCGGAGGCGCAGGCGAAGGCTGCGGAGGCTGGCAAGGTCAGCCCCGCCAGCACCGGGATAGCGCCTGACCTGTTATTGATCGACGGCGGCGAGGGCCAGCTCAAACAGGCCATCGAAGTGCTCGCTCAGTTGCAGATCGAGGGCGTGCTCGCGGTGGGCGTCGCCAAGGGCCCGGAACGCCGCGCTGGTCGCGAAACCCTGTTGGTGGGTCCGCAGATGTTCGAGCTGCAGCCCGGACCTGCATCCCCAGCGTTGCATTTGATCCAGCAAGTGCGCGACGAGGCGCATCGTTTCGCCATTACCGGGCACCGCGGGCGCCGCTCCAAGGCGCGCCAGCATTCGGTGCTGGAGGACATTCCCGGCATCGGCTCCAAGCGTAAGCGCGCGCTGCTGAAGGCTTTTGGTGGCCTGCGCGGAATCCAGCGTGCCGGCGCTGAAGACCTGGCCACGGTCGAGGGCATCGATCGGGGCCTGGCACAGCGTATCTTTGACCTGTTCCACGACCGCTGAGGGCAAATGTCACGTATCGCCGCCATCATGCCGCTGAACCTCGCGACCATCCTGACGCTTGCGCGGATCGTCCTCATTCCCGTGCTGGTGGTGCTGTTCTACCTCCCCTGGAGCTGGGCCCATGAAGCCGCTGCCATGGTTTTCCTCGCGGCCGCGCTCACCGACTGGCTCGATGGCTGGATCGCCCGCCGCTACAACCAGGAATCGAGCTTCGGCGCCTTCCTCGACCCGGTCGCCGACAAGCTCATGGTCGCCGTGACCCTGGTGCTGCTTGTTCAAGCCAACCCGAAGTGGTGGCTGGCCGTCGTCGCCGCCGTGATCATTGGCCGCGAGATCAGCATCTCCGCCTTGCGCGAATGGATGGCCGAGCTAGGCCAGCGCACCCGCATCCGCGTCGGCGGCCTCGGCAAGCTCAAGACCATCATGCAGATGACCGCCATGACCATGTTGCTCTGGCGCGACCCGCTGTTCACCATCCCGATCTACGAGCTCGGCCTGGTGCTGCTCGTCATCGCCGCCGTCCTCACCCTGTGGTCCATGGGCCAGTACCTGCGCGCCGCCGCGCAGACGATTGCCGAGAGCGCCGCGGACAAGGGGTAGGGTGATGCTGGGTTGCTGTCGTGGGAGCGCCCATGGCCGCGATCCTTTGAACGTAGCCCGGGTAAGCGCAGCGCACCCGGGGAACCAGATCGCGACCATGTCCGCGTGCGCTGCGCATACCCGATCCACAAATTTTCCCGCACCGCACATAAAACTTCGCCCAAAGGGTTGACACGATCGCATCTTCCGCTATGCTGGGCAGTCTCTTGCGGGAATAGCTCAGTTGGTAGAGCACGACCTTGCCAAGGTCGGGGTCGCGAGTTCGAGTCTCGTTTCCCGCTCCAGATTCAAATCGAAGCCTCGGGTCACCGGGGTTTCGGCGTTTTAGGGGGAAGCCAAGAGCCCCCGCAGCAGTCTGGCCAGGTGGCAGAGTGGTCATGCAGCGGCCTGCAAAGCCGCGTACGCCGGTTCGATCCCGACCCTGGCCTCCAGACTTCTCTCCGAGTATCCCACACGTCGCGATTCTCCCATCCCGGGACCGCCTCGCCGTGGCTGGCTCATGTAGCCTTCGCCAGTCGCTCGTCGAGCGCACCATCTGCCCGGATGGCGAAACCGGTAGACGCAAGAGACTTAAAATCTCTCATCCGAAAGGGTATGCGGGTTCGAGTCCCGCTCCGGGCACCAGTGACCTAGTCGCACCTAGAAACGACCCTCACGGACACAGGCACTCACGATTGCCACGGGTTGAGAACCTGCAAGCCTGCAGCCTCGAACGGCGCGGAATCGCGTGATGCGATCGCGTAGCCGCGTGACGCTGCGATAGCGGCGATGTAACCGTCCGGCAGCGGGAATCCACGGCCACGCTTCTTTGCCGCCACAGCCAGCTCCGCGTGATGCCGAGCGGCCGCCAGATCGAACGGCAGTACGCGGTCCTTGTACAGGCGCGTCAATTCTTCGAGGAAAGCGCTCAGGCGATCCTTGCGCTTGCCCGCAGGTATTGCGCTGACGCCGAACAGCAGTTCCGCCAACGTGATGCTGGTCAGGTAGAGGGTCTCGACCGCCTGTGCATCAAACCAGGCCAGCACCCTTGCATCCGGCTCCGGCTTCATCGCTTCGGAAACGATGTTGGTATCGAGGACGATCATTCGAAGCTGATCGGTTCGTGCGGCAGACGGTCCCTGGCCATGTTGCGTTCGAGCGCGTCCACGTCTTCACTGGTGAGGCCCGCTCTGCGGCTCATCTCCTGAAGCAACGTGCCCAACTTCACGCGATCCGGCGGCTTGACCACGCTTTCCAGGATCGCCCGCACTTCGGCTTCGGTACTGCGTCCGTGTTGAGATGCCCGCAACCGGAGAGCCCGATGCACCTCGTCTGGAAGGTTTCGTACTGTCAGAACAGCCATGCTGTCACCTCGATGAAACTGCATACAACGACAGCAAATGTAGGCTCATGCTGTCGGCTCCGCAAGCTCCTGGCTCGGCGCTTCTATCCGTGTATTCGGTGTTTCGGCAGTGGGCTAAGCATCCTCTGTCGGTCGCTGATCCGAGCGAATTGGTGAATCTATCCGAGCGCCCTAGAGTCACGCACTGACGAAAGGTAGCCTTCCCCTGGCCGGGAATGGCGGCAACGACGCAAGTCAGTGGTCGCGGACGGAGTTCCGCGAAGCGCTTCGCGCAGTGCGGGAGGCGTGTATGTTTCGGCCCTGAGTGGAATTGATCGAGCAGGGTAGGCATGTTGAATCCGACCACGATCCAGTGGGTCGCGGCGCTCCTCTTCGGGCTCGCGCTCATCCATACCTTCAGCACGAAGTATTTCGAGCGCCTGGCCGACGCGCGACCTGTGCACGCCGGACTCTTTCATCTGCTGGGCGAGATCGAGGTGGTTTTCGGTTTCTGGGCACTGGTGCTGATCCTGGCGATCGCCGGGATCGAGGGCACCGGGACCGCGACCGAATACGTCGATACACGCAACTTTACGGAGCCCCTGTTCGTCTTCGCCATCATGGTCATCGCCGGTACGCGACCGGTGCTGGAGTTCGCGCAGTGGCTGGTCGCTTTGCTTGCGCGGCTCATGCCCCTGCGCGAGAACATCGCCTTCTTCTTCGTTTCCCTCTCATTTGTGCCAGTCCTCGGTTCCTTCATCACCGAGCCCGCTGCGATGACGCTGGCAGCGCTCATCCTGCGCGACCGGTATTTCGCCGCTGGCATCTCCAAGCGGTTGATGTATGCGACGTTGGGCGTCCTGTTCGTCAATGTCTCGATCGGTGGAACCCTCACGCCGTTTGCGGCACCGCCGGTCCTGATGGTTGCCGCGAAATGGAACTGGGACCTGGCCTTCATGGCGTCGACCTTTGGCTGGAAGGCGGCCATTGCGGTCGTCGTCAATGCGCTGGCCCTGACCTGGATCTTCCGCAGCCAGCTCAAGGCACTCAACCCACCGCCCGTTACGGTGCCACTCAACCGTGTTCCCGGGATGTTGACGGCTGTGCATTTGTTGTTCCTGCTGGGAGTGGTGGTATTCGCTCACCATCCGGCAATTTTCATGGGCCTGTTCCTGTTTTTCCTTGGTGTTGCCCAGGCGTACGAGCATTACCAGGACCGCCTGATCCTGCGCGAGGGATTGCTGGTCGCTTTCTTCCTCGCCGGCCTGGTCGTGTTGGGCGGGATGCAACAATGGTGGCTGGAACCGCTGCTGCTCGGCATGAGCAGCGACGCCGTGTTCTATGGCGCGACGGCCCTGACCGCGATCACGGACAACGCAGCGCTGACCTACCTCGGCTCGCTGGTCGAAGGGCTCACGCCCGAGTTCAAGGTCGCGCTGGTCGCGGGCGCCGTCACCGGCGGCGGCCTGACGATCATCGCCAACGCGCCCAACCCGGCCGGTGCCACCATCCTGAAAGGGCACTTCGAGGACGAGACGATCAGCCCGCTGGGCTTGCTCCTGGCCGCACTGCCGCCCACGTTTGTGGCGATCCTCGCGTTTCGGTTGCTTTAGACGGGACGGTGGGCTGTGGAATCAGCTCCTCGACGCTGGCGAACTCCCGGCCCACGCTGCCATTGGACGTAGCCCGGGTAAGCGCCAAGCGCACCCGGGGGAAGGCTGGCGTCGAATTTTCCCGGGTGCGCCTTTGGCTTACCCGGGCTACAAAAGCTTAGCCCGGTTAGGCGCGAAGCGCCCGGGGGAAGGCTGGCGTCGGACGTTCCCGGGTGCGCCTTTGGCTTACCCGGGCTACAAAGCGTAGCCCGGTTAGGCGCGAAGCGCACCCGGGAGAAGGCTGGCGTTGAATTTTCCCGGGTGCGCCTTTGGCTTACCCGGGCTACGAGAGCCTTAGCCAGCGCTGTACCTGGCCGGCGGCGACTGTTCGCTCACCGGAATCCGCCATATGCCATGGTGGCCGCGCTCGTTGATCTCGTCGCCGAGTTCGAGGCCAGCCTCGAGCGTGTTGCTGGGCGTCTCGCGGGCCTTGCAGCTGTCGACTTCGTTGCCGGTGCAGATCCACGCACTGCCAGCGATGCCGATGATCTCGATGCTGTACGGGTCGAAGCCGGTCAGGTAGTGGCCCATGAAGCGATGCTTCTCGTCCCAGGGCGCCGAGGCCTGGATGCGGGTGTGGAAGTTGCCCGCGAGAATCAGGGCCCGCGCCTTCGGTGTGGCCTCGAGCGCTGCCGTGATGGTTTCGGCCATGCGCTGGTCGCGGACGGCGCCACCCAAGCCGGCGTCCTGTGGAACGTCGAACGCGAGCACCTGGATGTCACGTTTCAGGTCGAGCACGCGCAAGCTTTCGACCAGCTCGAACATGGCCACGCTGCTGCGGCCGTCCTGATAGTCGCGTTGCCAGAAGGGATCAGCCAGCAGCTTCTTGCGATCGTCCGTGGTCCCGGCGCTGGCGAGGAATTGCTGCAACGGACGTTGCAGGGTGGCCGGCAGTTCCAGGCCGATGATGAGTGGCCGCTCCGCAACTGCCATGCGGGAAGCCAGGCTCGCGACGATCGCCGGCGTCTGCGCGGTTCCGTGAATCTCACCGACGAGCAGAACGCGATGCGGCTCGACGCGGCTCAAGAGCTCGGCAAAGGCGCTCTCGTCAGGCAGTGGCGTCTCACTCCAGCACGGAGCAGACAAGACCAGGGTCGCGAGCAGGGCGGGCCAGCGGTTGGAAATCAGCATTTTGCGTACTCGAAGGTCATCGGAAGAGGAGCGACTGTAAAGGATACGCGCGAGTTCCATCCGCGCGCCTGACATGGGTACTGCCGGCTGGCTCGCGACACCGTAGACTCGGGAGCGTGTCATCACCAGGATTCGACATGAAGCTGGATGCGTTGCGGGCGATGGTTCGGGAACTAGCCCAGCGCCGGCAATCGGCCTGGATGTCTTCATACGACTCGGCGCTGGCGGCAGTCACTGCAGATCAGCGCGCCAAAGGAAAGCTGCACACGGCCGCGACCGCTGAAGCCTATGCCAAGTGTGCCCAGACCGTACTGCGTGACGTCGGCGGAGAACTGGCGGGAAACATGGTCGAGCGGCTCGAGGCGGAGGGAAAGGGCGCACTCAACGAGCGCGAAGCGATTGGAGAGTTTGCCGCGGCCATGAAATTCGGCCGCGACCGTCTGGCATCCAAGTTGCTCAAGTCGATCGAAGGCCTCGGATTGGCGAGCGGGGAGGGCACCGACGGCCTCGCGGAGTTCAAGAACACGCAGTCGTACGAGCCCGGCGAAAGCAAGCTCAAGACGTTCTTCTCCGGGCATCCGATGTCCCGTGGCGGCAAACCGCTGGCGGAATGGAAGCCGAGCGTCGCTGTCCGCGAGCGTGCCCCGCAGGCCCCGACACGCGTGTGGTTCGTCGCGCTGATCGTCGGCATCGGCATCGTGCTCGGGACCGCGATCTGGCTCTTTGCGGAACTTTACTGATTCATGACATTGGGTCGCGCACGCACTTCACGTAAATTCGGACGGTCGAATACGTCTACATATCAAACACTTGCGGGACATAGTTAAAGTAGCCGAGGTGCAGCTGGTTAAGCTTTGCTCACGACTTGCTAGGTTTTAGTCAGATTCAATTCGCGAATCCGTAACCCAAAAGTGGCATTCTTGGCGATGCGATCGGTGCGGGATGATGGCCTGCCCGAGCGCCTCCGCCATTTTTCAGCACTCCCCAGCGGATGACGTCACAAGCCGCGACGGCGCGAGTCGTCGCGGTTTTTTTTGACCTGGCGAAGGGCGCTGAGCCTATCTGGCGATGGTAGCGTGGCACTGAGCGCGCGCAACGTTGCTTGGTGCC